>NC_017790.1:1617500-1970000 GCF_000252445.1 Deinococcus gobiensis I-0
CCATTACAAGGTCGAGAAGAGCGTCGAGGGCGGCCGCACGGTCAGCCGTGTCCGGCTGCTGACCGAGGACGAGCGCCTGGAAGAGATCGCCCGGATGCTGGGTGGCCACACCTCCGAAGCGGCCCTGCGCCACGCGCGCGAGCTGCGGGGAACGGCCAGCGCGGGCTGAGCCGGCCTCTGGAGAGGGGAGGCCGGCCTCCGGGGAGAGGCCCGCCTTTCTCCGGTCCGCCCCGGCTCAGCCGCCGCGCACGCCCACCCATACGGTATGCACCGCGCCCTTGCCGGGGCGCTCGCGGACCCGGTGGGTCTGGACCTCGAACCCGGCCTTCCCGAACCGCGCCGTAAAGGCGGGGGCGGCGTGGGCCGACCACACGGCCAGGGTGCCGCCGGGCCGCAGCGCCCGGTGCGCGGCCCTGAGCCCGGCGGCCGAGTACAGCCAGCCGTTCGACTCGCTCGTCAGGCCGCCGGGGCCGTTGTCCACATCCAGCAGCACGGCGTCGAGGCTGCCGGCCGCCTCCCGCAGCCGCGCGGCCACGTCGCCCACCACCACGGCGGCGCGCGGGTCGTCCAGTGGCCGGCCGGCGCAGGCGCCCAGCTCGCCCCGGTTCCACTCGGCTACGTCCGGCACCAGTTCGGCCACCGTGACCCGCGCGCCCGGCCCCAGCACCCGCAGCGCCGCCGCGAGCGTGAAGCCCATGCCCAGCCCACCGATCAGGACGTGGGGGGCCGGGCGCGCGAGGACCGGCGCGCAGCCCAGTTCGGCCAGGGCGTCCTCGGAGGCGTGCATGCGGCTGTTCATCAGCTCGCCGTCCGCGCCGCCGATGGCGATGGCGTAGTCCTGGCCCCGGCGGTAGAGCAGCAGCTCCTGGCGGGTGCCGGGGATGGCGGCGCGGGCCTGCAAGGTGCGGGGAATCAGGGGCGGTCTCCGGGGAACATGGGCAAGAGGATAGGGGAAGCCCGGGCTGGATGATGGTGGGGGTTGAGAGGTTGCGCTGAAGACCGTGGAGCACTCCACTGGCGAGGTGAATGGCGGGGTCCTGGGAGATCCGTCCAAGCGGGCAGGCATCTTCTCCGGCGCGACCGGGCGACCGTCCTGCCCTGGCCACGCCGGCCTACAGCCCCAGCAGTGCCCCAACCGCCGCCGCGCCCAGCACCACCAGGGCCGAGTTGACCTTGGTCTTCCAGAGCAGGAGCAGGCACACCAGGGCCAGAATCGCCGCCAGGGCGCCGCGTACGCTGGTCTGGCCCAGGACCAGCGCGCCCGCGAGGATCACGCCGCCGCCGAAGGGCAGCAGCGCGCTGCGAAAGGCCCCCACGACAGGGCGCGCGCTGTGCCGCCGCCACAGCAGCGCGGCGGCGGCGCTGAGCAGGGCGGTCGGGCCGTAGAAGGCCAGGGTCGCCAGCAGCGCGCCCCAGGGTCCGGCCGCCACATAGCCGTAGTGCGTGACCGCCAGCATGTTCGGCCCCGGCATGAGCTGGCCCAGCGCGAAGCCGTTGGCGAGGGTGGTCGCGGTGATCCAGCCGCGCTCGCCGACCAGCACGCGCTCCATCTCGGCGATGTTGGTGCCGCCGAAACTGATCAGGCCCAGGCGCGCGAATTCCAGCAGCAGGGCGGGCCACTCGTTCAGGGCGTGGCCGACCGGCAGGCTCATGCGCCGCGCTCCGGCCGGGGCCAGTTGAGGGCCAGGCCCACGCCCACCAGCACGACCAGCACCGGCAGCAGGTCCAGGCGCAACACGCCCAGCGCCACGAAGGCCAGCGCGGTCAGGACCGGCCCGCCGCGCACCCGCGCGCCCACACGCACCACCGGCCACGCCGCCGTGAGCATGATGGCCAGGGCCGCGCAGGCCGCGCCGTGCAGCGCACTCTGGAGCCAGGCGGGCAGGCCGCCGGGCAGGCTCAGGGTCACCAGGGTCACGGCCATCATGGCGGCCAGGCCCGGCAGCAGCACCCCGCACACGGCTGCCAGCGCCCCGGCCCCCCCGGCGAGGCGCGCGCCGATCATGGCCGCGAGGTTCACCGCGTTGGGCCCGGGCGTGAGCTGTGCCAGGGTAAAGGTCTCGGCGAAGTCGTCGTCGTCCAGCCAGCCGTGCGTGGTCACGGCCCGGCGCGTGTGGGCGGGCAGCCCGCCGCCGACCCCCGCGAGCGCCACCCCGACGAAGGTGCGCAGCAGCAGGGCCGGGGTGGGGTCCGGGGGACGTTCCCCGGCCGGGTCGCCCTCCGGCGGGAGGAGGGGCCGCGCGCCGGGCAGGGAAGTGGTCATGGGCCCAGCCTAGAGCGCGGGGGCGGTCCACCGAGGGTACTTTTCCAGAGACAACAGAGAACGCAATGTACGGAACGGCTGGCGCCCTCGACGGGGGACAGGCTCCTGGCCGTTCTGCGCCGCGCCTTCCTGCCGGCCCGGAGCCCTGCTCCTGTCCAGAGCGCTTCTTCAGGAACGGGGCTGGCCAGGGGGTCATCGGGTACAAGTGCAGGCATGACTCCTCATCCGGCCGGCGGCCCCGCGACCTCTGCCCACCCCGCGCGGCCCTGGGGCGCGGCGCTGCTGAGCGGCCTGGTGGGTGCCGTAACGGTGAATCTGCTCAACGAGGGTGCCCGGCAGGTGCTGCCCCACGCCCCGCGCGTCGAGGTGATCGGCGAGCGCGCCCTGCGGGACGTGGTGGGGGCGGCCGGAGCCACGCCGCCGCGTGGGAAGGCGCTCTACCGCTGGACGCTGGGCGCCGACCTGCTCTCCAACTTGCTGTATTTCGCGCTGGTGGGGCTGGGGCCCGCGTCCGGCGCGGGCGCGCGCGGCGCGGCGTTGGGGCTGGCGGCCGGGGTGGGCGCGGCCGCCCTGCCGGAACCGCTGGGTCTGGGCCGCCAGCCGGGCGAACGCCGCCCCCTGACTCCGCTGCTGACCGTGCTGTGGTATCTGGCCGGGGGACTGGCCGCGGCCGCCGTGTACCGCGGCCGGGGGGCTCAGGCGGCGGTCGCGCCGGCCGACGCCCCCGACGAGGGTGACGGCGCCGGGGGTGAAGAAGGCCCCACGGCCCCGCCCATCTGACCGGCCGCTCGCGGGCCTACAGTGCGCGCATGGACTATGTACGGTTGGGACAGAGCGGCCTGAAGGTCTCGCGGATTTCGCTGGGCACCATGACCTACGGCGACCCGGCGTGGCGCGACTGGGTGCTGCCCGAGGAGCAGAGCCGCCCCTTCTACCGGCGGGCGCTGGACCTGGGCATCAACTTCTTCGACACGGCCGACGTGTACTCGCTGGGCGTCAGCGAGGAGATCACCGGCCGGGCGCTGAAGGACTTCGCCCGCCGCGATCAGGTGGTCATCGCCACGAAGGTCCATGGCAAGATGGGCGACGGCCCCAACGACCAGGGCCTCTCGCGCGGGCACATCCTGAGCGCGGCGCAGGCCAGCCTGAAGCGGCTGGGGACCGACTACATCGACCTCTACCAGATTCACCGCTTCGACCCCGAGACGCCCATCCTGGAGACCATGACGGCGCTGCACGACCTCGTGCGCATGGGGGCGGTGCGCTACATCGGTGCGAGCAGTATGGCCGCCTACCAGTTCGCCAAGATGCAGCACGTGGCCGACCTGCACGGCCTGACCCGGTTCGTGAGCATGCAGAACCACTACAACCTCGTGTACCGCGAGGAGGAGCGCGAAATGCTGCCGCTGTGCCGCGAGGACGGCGTGGGTGTCATCCCCTGGAGCCCGCTGGCGCGGGGCTTCCTGACCGGCAACCGCAAGGGCGGCGAGGCCCAGACCACCCGGGCCCGCAGCGACAAGTTCGGCGAGTCGATGTACCGCACCGAGGACGACTACGCCGTGCAGGCGCGCGTGGCCGAGGTCGCCGCGCAGATCGGTGTACCCGCCGCCCAGGTGGCGACCGCGTGGCTGCTGGCCCAGCCGGGGGTAAGTGCGCCCATCATCGGCGCGAGCAAGATGCCCCATCTCGAGGACGCGGTGGCGGCCCTGTCGGTGTCGCTCACGCCTGAGCAGCTGGCGGCGCTCGAAGAGCCCTACCGCCCACACCCGGTCCTGGGGTTCTGAAGGGCCGAGGGATGGGCACCGACCTTCTCCGGTTGCTCGGTCTATAACCTCCCGAGCTCCTCGCCGTTCATCCGCCGCACGGGAGGAGCACGGAGGGCCAGGACGCTCACGCCGTATTCGGTCGTGAGTTCCGCGATCTGCTCGCCACCGGTCAGGACGAGGCGGCTGGTCTAATGGTCCGTCCCGACCGCGCTGGGCCGGGCGCCCCGGCCCGCTTCGTGGGAGGTCGGGCTGCCCCAGAGGTATGTATCTCCTGACCGCCGACGTTGCCGGGCCACGGCTCAGCTCGGAGGTCAACCCTGTCGAGCTCCAGGGCATCCTGCCCGATCGCGCCGTCGCCCCCGTCGTCGCCGCTGCGGCCCAGGGCGGCTCCGCGGCGCGCGCGTTGCCCACAGCCCAGCGCCACGAGGAACTGCATACCCAGCTGTTCGAACGGTGCAGGGAGTCGTGCGCGCGATGAGGTAGTCAATCGGCCTATGGGCCGCCGAACTGTTCCCCGGGCGAGAGGGAGGGCCGCGTGGTGTGTCCGGTCTGTGAGGGGGTAGGGGTAGGGACGTCCTGAAACTCCGAAAAGGTGGACAGGTCCCTGGTGGTCCGTCCCTTCGGGGACCTGTGCCAGAAGCCCCTGCCCACGTGCCTCGATTCCGACGGTGTCCCGCTGGGACCATACACTGCGCCCGCCATGACCGGAGAGGTCCTGGTCCAGCCGCTCCGATCATGGACAGGCCCGATGGCCGCTGGGCGGCATCTCGGTCAGGCCGGGTCGGTCAGCGAGAACTCGGCGGCCAGCCGCACATCTCCCGGCTCTGGCCGTCGCTGAGGATCGACAGGACCGGTCATATGAACGGCTGGCCATCGGGGACGGGCACACTGTAATGCTGCCGGTACAGGAAAAGCCGCCCATCCGCAGATGAACGGCCCTCCTCACGTCGCTGGCCTCAGTCGGTGTAGGCCCCTACCGCCGCGCTGCTGACCAGTTTGGCGTACTTGGCGAGCACGCCGCGCGTGTAGCGGGGTGCGGGCGCGACCCACTCCGACCTGCGCCGGGCGAGCTCGTCTTCCGGCACGTGCAGCGTCAGCTCGCAGGTCTCGGCGTTCAGTTCGATGGTGTCGCCCTCGTGCACCAGCGCGATGGGGCCGCCCACGTAGGCCTCGGGCGCGACGTGGCCCACGACCAGCCCGTAGGTGCCGCCCGAGAAGCGCCCGTCGGTGATCAGGCCCACGCTGTCGCCCAGGCCCTTGCCGATGATGGCCGAGGTGGGCGAGAGCATCTCGCGCATGCCGGGGCCGCCCTTGGGTCCCTCGTAGCGGATGACGAGCACGTCCCCGGCGCGGATCTGGTCGCCCATGATGGCGTGCATGGCGTCTTCCTCGCTGTCGAAGACGCGCGCCGGGCCGGTGATCTTGATGCTCTTGAGCCCCGAGATCTTGGCGACGCTGCCCTCGGGCGCGAGGTTGCCGCGCAGGATGGCGAGGTGGCCCTGCACGTACAGCGGGTCGTTGTAGTCGCGGATCACGTCCTGGCCAGCGTTGGGCTCTTCCGGCTCGTCGGCCAGGTTCTCGGCCACCGTCTTGCCGGTCACGGTCAGGCAGTCGCCGTGCAGCAGCCCGGCCTTCAGTAGCATCTTCATGACGCGCGGAATGCCGCCCACCTCGTGCAGGTCGGTCGCCACGTACTTGCCGCTGGGCTTGAGGTCGCAGAAGACCGGCGTGCGCTCGCGGATGCGCTCGAAGTCCTCCAGCGTGAGGTCGATGTCGGCGGCGTGCGCGATGGCCATGAGGTGCAGCACCGCGTTCGTGCTGCCGCCCACCGCCATGATGACCGTGATGGCGTTCTCGAAGGCCTTCTTGGTCAGGATGTCCTTGGGCCGGATGTCGTGTTCGATGAGCTTGAGCAGCGCGCGGGCGCTGTCGGCGCTGGAGGTGGCCTTCTCGGCGTCCACCGCGCTCATGGTCGAGGAGTACGGCAGGCTCATGCCCATCGCCTCGAAGGCGCTGCTCATGGTGTTGGCGGTGTACATGCCGCCGCACGAGCCGTTGCCGGGGCAGGCCTTCTTCTCGACCGCCTCGAATTCCTCGCGGCTGATCTTGCCCGCGCCGAAAGACCCGACCGCCTCGAACACCGAGACGATGGTCAGGTCCTGGCCGTTGTGGTGCCCCGGCTTGATGGTGCCGCCGTACACGAAGATCGCCGGGATGTTCAGGCGGCTGATGCCGATCATGGCGCCGGGCATGTTCTTGTCGCAGCCGCCCACCACGATCACGCCGTCGTGCGACTGGCCCCGGCTGACGGTCTCGATCGAGTCCGCGATCACTTCGCGGCTCACGAGGCTGCACTTCATGCCCTCGGTGCCCATCGAGATGCCGTCGGACACGGTGATGGTCCCGTAGACCTGGGGCATCCCGCCGCCGCCCGTAATCGCGTCGGTGATGTGCCCGGCCAGTTCGCCCAGCCCGTTGTTGCAGGGCGTGATGTTGCTCTGTGCGTGCGCCACCCCGATGATCGGCTTCTCGAAGTCGCCGTCCTGAAAGCCCACGGCGCGCAGCATGGCCCGGTTGGGGGCGCGCTCGTCGCCCTGCGTGACGTGATGCGAGTTCCAGTTGAGTTTGCGCTTGACCGTCGTATCCGTCATGGCTCCCAGGCTACGCCCGAACGGCAGGTCAACCGTCCAGAAGAACAGACAGGCCGACCCCGGCGGCCTCCTGGCCTCTCCGCTTTGACATCAGTGTCACATTTTGTTATGCTATTGACGTAATTAGGACATGAGTTCAACTCTCACTGGAGGCCTGGAATGGCTCGTCCTGCTCTTTTCCCGCAGCCTTTGCGGGAGCCTGCACCTTCATCCGCCCTTCCGTTTCTCGCACCTTCCAGCCCCGCTGCTCCCCCTCTGCCCGGGTTGCCTCTGCGCGGCCAGGAGTGGCCGCCCCGCCGGGATGTTCCGCTGCGCCTGCGGCTCGAATGAACAGGAGGAGGTGAAGCGCGATCGGCTTCGCCTCCTCCCGAGTGTCCCCGACTCAGCCGGTGTTGCGCACGCCCGCCGCGATGCCCTGAAGGCTCAGCATGAGTGGGCGCTCGTACTCGTCCAGGCCGCCCTCCTCGGCGCGCGACCGGCGCAGCAGCTCGACCTGGATGCGGTGGATGGGGTCGATGTACGGGTTGCGCAGCCCGATGCTCTCGCGCAGCCTCGGCTCGTTGCCCAGCAGTTCGGTGCCCACGACCGCCTGCACGGCCTCCACGGTGTCACGGTAGGCCTGCTGGAGGTGCGCGGCCAGCCGCTCGCCCCCCGCCACGTCTCCCAACAGCTGGAGGTACTCGGTGAAGATCAGGGGGTCGCTCTTGGCGAGGCTCATCTGGGCGTTGTCCAGGACCGTGCGGAAAAAGGGCCAGTTCGCGTACATGTCCCGCGCCGTCTCCAGCCCGATCTCGCCCAGGCCCGCGTGCAGGCCGTACCAGCCGGGCAGGTTGGCGCGGTTCTGCGTCCAGCTCATGACCCAGGGAATGGCGCGCAGGTTGCCCAGGGTGGGCGCGCCGGGCCGCCGCACCGGCCGCGAGGCGATGTTCAGGCGCGAGATCTCGTGGATCGGTGTGACCCGCTCGAAAAAGCCGATGAACTCGGGGTCGTCTACCAGCGCGCGGTAGGCCCCGGCGCTGCTGGACGCGGCGCGGTCCATCGCGTCCATCCAGGCCTGGGGCGGGTCCTGGGTGGGGCGGGCCGCCGCGAGCATCAGGCCGTACAGGGCCTGCTCGAGGTTGCGCCGTGCCAGCACGGGGTGGCTGTACTTGTCGGCCAGCGCCTCGCCCTGCTCGGTGATGCGGATGCCCGCGTCGATGGTGCCCGCCGGCTGCCCCAGGATCGCGCGGCTGGCCGGGCCGCCCCCGCGCCCGATGCTCGTGCCGCGCCCGTGGAAAAAGCGCCAGTGAACGCCGGCGCGGCGGCACACGTCGCTGATCTTGCGCTGGGCTTCGTGCAGCGCCCAGTTGGCCGCCAGGAAGCCCGCGTCCTTGTTCGAGTCGCTGTAGCCCAGCATGATCTCCTGCACGTCGCCGCCCAGCACCGCGCGGTACTCGGGCAGCGAGAGCAGTTCCCACACGACCTGCGGGGCGCGCTCCAGGTCGCCCAGCGTCTCGAACAGCGGCACCGGCAGCACCCGGAAGCCCACCTCGCGCGCCAGCAGCAGGGGTTCGAGCACGTCGCTGACGCTCTCGGACATGCTGATGACGTAATGCCCGAAAGCCCCCGGCCCGACCTGCCGCGCGGCGTCGCGTACCTCGCGGATGGGGCCGACCGCCGTTTCCAGCGCTTCCGGCATCGGTTCGCCCGCCGGCCACAGGGGCCGCCGCGACCCGAGTTCGCGGGTCAGGAGTTCCTGCTTGGCGTGTTCGGGCAGGGCGAGGTAGTCGGCTTCGACACCTGCCGCGCGCAGCAGCTCGGCCACTGCCGCGCCGGTCTGCCCCGAGTGCTCGCGGATGTCTAGGCTCACGAGGTGCTGCCCGAACACGCGCGCGAGGCTCAGCAGCGGCGTCAGCAGCTGCTCGGCGCTGCGGTGCTGGCCCTCGGCTTCCATGCGCCCGCGCAGGGCCTCCAGGCGGGGCAGCAGCTCGACCGTCCGCCCGTCGCGCACCGCGTTGTGCAGCTCGCGCAGTTCGGTGCGGTAGGGGGCGTGCTCGGGGGTCTGCGCGCTGTCCCCGCCCTCGGCCGGGCCGTCCTCCTGCGTCTCGTCTTCCTGGCTCAGGTCGGCGTAGGCCTGGCTGATGGCGCGCAGCATGAGTTCGCGGGCGCGTTCGCGGTGCAGCGCCAGCGTCTCGCGGGTGGCCTGCGGCGTCACGAAGGGGTTACCGTCGCGGTCCCCCCCCATCCACGACGAGAAGCGCAGGGGCAGTCGGGCGTCCGTGGGGCGGCCGTACACCCGCGCGAAGGCCCGCGAGAGGTCGCGCTGCAACATCGGCAGGGCCTGGGCGATGCTGGTCACGTAGTTCAGGCCGCCCTTGACCTCGTCCTGCACGGTGGGCTTCAGGCGGCGCAGCTCGGGCGTGCGCCACAGCGCCTCGACGTGCGCGGCGATGCGCTCGCCCGCCGCCTCGTCGATGGGGGGGCTGCTGAGCTGCGGGATGTCGCGCGCCACCTCGACGAGGTGGTTGCGCACCGTGCGCCGCCGCATCTCGGTCGGGTGCGCGGTGAAGGTCAGCTCCAGCTCCAGCCGCGCGAGCAGGGCCTCGGCCTCGTCGGCGCCCACGCCCTGCGCCTTGAGGTCCAGCAGCGCCTGCTCCAGGCTCTGGGGCCGCACGCCGGTCTGGGCACTCAGGACCCGGACCCGCTCGTACTCCTCGGCGAGGTTCACGAGCTGGAAGTACCACGTGAAGGCCCGCGCGAGATTCGAGGCGTCGGCCTCGTTCAGCCCCGCGATCAGGTCGCGCAGCTCGCGGTCGTCGCCCCCGGCCCGCACGTCGCGCACCAGGGCGCGGGTGCGCTCCACCAGCTCGAAAAAGGCCTCGCCTTCCTGTTCCTTGAGCACCTGTCCCAGCGTGCGTCCCAGCAGATTCACGTCACTGCGAATGCCCATACGTTCCCCCCGGGCGCGGGGACGGGGGGCCTGCGCCGCGCCCCCCGCCCTGATCCCGCCGCCTACTCTTCGACGAAACGGTAGCGCTCTATGTGGGTGGCGTGCCCGCCCTCCATCTGGACAATCACGCCGTTGAGCTCCGCGCGGCCCTCGGCCACCCCGAAGCGGTGCGGGCGCTCGGTCAGAAAACGCTCGATGGGCGCGGCCGGGGCCGACCCGATCACCGAGTCGTGCGGCCCGGTGAATCCGGCGTCGGTCTGGTAGGCGGTCCCGCGCGGCAGCAGGCGCGTGTCGGCCGTGGGTACGTGCGTGTGCGTGCCGATCACGGCTGCCGCCCGGCCGTCGAGGTGCCAGCCCATCGCCATCTTTTCGCTGGTGGCCTCGGCGTGCATGTCCACGAAGACGTACCCGAGGTCGCCGCGCTCCAGCAGGTCGTCGATGGCCCGGAAGGGGTTGGCGACCCCATCCATGAACACCCGCCCCAGCAGGTTGACCACCGTCAGGCGCTCGGTCCCGCCGCCCCGGACCGGCACCTCGAAGGTGCGCCAGCCCACGCCGGGCGTGCCGGGGTCGCTGAAGTTCAGCGGACGCACGATGGGGTAGCGCATCTCGTCGCCCATCAGCCCGTAGATGTCGCGGTGATGCCAGGCATGGTTGCCCAGCGTCAGGCAATCGGCCCCGGCCTTCAGGGCCGCGTCGGCGGCCTCGCGGTGCATGCCGAAGCCCCCGGCTGAGTTCTCCATGTTCACGACCGCGAAATCGACGTCGGCGCGCAGCCGTGGCAGCTGCGCGCCGAGCACCCGCCTTCCCGGCTGGCCGAACACGTCCCCGATAAACAGCACCCGCAACATGTTCCCAGGCTATCAGGCCTGGGCCGCCCGGGCCGGCGCGGTTACTTCAGGTAGGCCGAGAAGCGCGCGAGGTCGTCGGTGGTCGGTTTGGCGGTCGCGCCCGTCAGGACGTTGCCCGCGAAGGTCAGCAGCAGCCGCTCCCCGGCCTTGCCGGCGCTGCGGCCCAGGCGGGTCTGGAGGTCGAAGGGACCGCTCACGACCGCCTGCATGGTCTGCGGATCGAAGACCAGCGCCGCGCCCGTCATGGCCGGCGAGGCGGCCTTCACGCCGCCCGAGGCGACCACGAAGCCGCTGCCCACGTACAGCACCAGCCCCGGAGCCTGGAGGCCCTGGATGCGCGCGTCGCTGTAGGTCACGCCGCCGGTGGCCGTCACCGTGCCGCTCTTCAGGTCGTAGGTGAGCTGCGCGGCGTTCAGCGTGCCGCCCTGGCGGGTCTTGAGTACGGCGTTCTGGGCCACCAGACGCTCGCCGGGGCGCAGCTGCATCTTCTGGGCGTTGAGGGTCAGGCCGCCCTTGGCGTCGGTGGCGGTGCCGCCCTGCGGCAAGTCGGTGTAGCCGGTTTCGAGGTTGAGGTTCTGCGCGCCGCGCGGCGTGACGTTCAGGTTGCCGAAGGCCACCGCCTGCGCGTGGTCCAGCCCCCAGGCCAGCGACAGCGAGGCCAGCAGGGTCAGGAGCCGGGCAGGCTTGCGGAGGGCCGAGACGGGAGGAAACGACTTCATCCGCGCAGCGTAACGGGCGCGGCCCTGAGCGGCGTGAGGCGGCGCGTCAGTTCCGGTTCAGGTGCCCGGGCAGGTGGGCATGAGACGCGCCCCCCGCCTTTCCCATGAAAATCGCCCAGGTGAACGTTAAACTCCGCCCGACGTGACCTGTTCCTCTTCCGCTGTCCGTGCGCCGCTGCCCCTGCGGCGGGTATTCGTCCTGGGGGCGCTGTGTCTGAGCTTGGCCGGGCCGGCTGCACAGGCCGCGCCGCGCGTGGGGACCCACAGAGGCTACACGCGGCTGGTGTTCGACCTGCCGGCGGGGGCCAGCGCCGCGAAGCCCAGGACGGCCCTCTCGGGCACCCGCTTTCAGGTGACGCTGGGCCAGTCCCTGAAGACCGAGTCGGGCAGCCTGTCGGCGCCGGGCGTGCGCGCCTACGCGGTCAAGGGGGCGGCCGTGACCGTCACCCTGGCCCCCGGCCACGCCAAGGCGACGGCCACGGTGCTGCCCCGCAGCGGCGCGCAGCCGGCCCGGCTGGTCGTGGACGTGCCCACCAGTGCCGGCGCGGCCAAGGTGCCGGCCCGCCCGGCCACGCAGTCCACCCCGGCCGCCCGCCCGGCCGCGACGGTGCGGCCCGCCAGCACCCGCGCTGTCACCCGCCCGCGCGTGGTTATCGACGCGGGGCACGGCGGCATCGACCCCGGCATGACCAGCCGCTGGGTCACCGAGAAGGACGTGACCCTGGCGGTGGCCCGCCGGGTGCGTGACGTGCTGCGCGCGCGCGGTGTGGACGTGGTGATGGTGCGCGACAGCGACCGGCACCTCAGCGCCGACAAGGCCACCGACCTCGACGCCCGCTCGCGCCTCGCCACGACCGGCGAGGTCAGCGCCTATATCAGCATCCACGTCAACGCGGGGGGACCGTCGGCGCAGGGCATCGAGACCTATTACTTCGGGCAGCCGCTGGGGGGCCAGAGCCGCAGCCTCGCGGTCGCGGAAAACGGCGGCGGCAGCGTGGGCCAGGAACTTACCCGCCAGGCCGCCGGCAAGGCGCAGAACGTGCTGGGCGACATCGTGGCGCAGGCCAAGCTCAGCTTCTCGCGCCAGCTCGCCCAGCAGGTGCAGCACAGCCTGATCCAGAGTACGGGGGCCATGAACCGGGGCGTGCATACCGACGCTTTCTACGTCATCCGTAACCCCAACACGGCCGCCATCCTCACCGAGATCGGCTTCGGCAGCAGCCCGAAGGAAGGGCCGCTGCTCGCCACCGGGGCCTACCGCGACCGCGTCGGCTCGGCCATCGCCCAGGCGATCCTGAGCTTCCTGCACATGGACTGAGGGCGCGGGCCGGCGCGGGGCCTTCTAGCGCCGGCCCTTGACCAGCCAGGCTTCCTCCTGCACGCCGCTGCGGGCGTTGGCGGCGCGCGCCATGATGAACAGCAGGTCCGAGAGCCGGTTGAGGTACACCCCGGCGTGGGCATTGGCTTCCTCGGTGTCCAGCAGGCGCACGAAATCGCGCTCGGCGCGGCGGGCCACGGCGCGGGCGAGCTGGAGCGTGGCGGCGACGGGCGTTCCGCCCGGATGCACGAAGCCGGTGAAGGGCGGGGCCTCTTCCTGGTAGCGGTCGATCAGGGCTTCCAGAACGGCCACATCGTCCCCGTCCATCCGGCTGAGCTTCTTTTCGTAGGGTCCGCCCGCCCGGGTGGCGAGGTCGGCTCCCAGGTCGAACAGCGCGTTCTGGAGGTATTCGAGGTCGGCTTCGAGGCCGACGTCGGCCTGCGGCTGGCGGGCGTTCTCGGCGCGGGCCATGCCCAGTACGCTGTTGAGTTCGTCCACCGTGCCGTAGGTCTCGACGCGCGGGTGCCCCTTGCTGACGCGGTCGGCCCCGTACAGTCCGGTCTGGCCGCCGTCGCCCGTTTTCGTGTAGAGCTTCATGGGCACAGGGTAGAGGGTCGGGGACGCGCGCAGATGGGGAGAAGGTGGAGGCGGCTGCCGGTTCCGGCCGGGCGCGTTACGAAAGCCGGCCTCCCTGCCGGGCGGAGGGAGGCCGGAACGGGGAGAAGAAGGGGTCTAGTCCCTGCGCTGGAGTCGGCCGGTGCTCTCGGTCAGTGCGCGCAGCGACGTGGCGAGGCTGGGGAGCAGCGCCGCCGGGTCGTAGCGCCACGTCCAGTTGTGGTCGCCGGTCGTGCCGGGCAGGTTCATGCGCGCCTCGGTGCCCAGGTTCATCACGTCCTGAAGCGGCACGACGGCCAGCCTGGCGCGGCTCTCGAAGGCCATGCGCATGAGCTGGGGCGTGAAGGTCTGCTCGCTGGGGTCGCTGCTCGTGTACACCCGGAAGTTGTGGCGTTCGCTCTCGTCGGCCGCGATCCACCAGCCGCGCGTCGTGTCGTTGTCGTGCGTGCCGGTGTACACGACCTGATTCTCGCGCAGGTTGTGCGGCAGGAAGTCGTTCACGCTGAAGTCGCCGCCCCCGAAGGCGAACTGGAGGACCGCCATGCCCGGAAACTCGAAGTCGTCGCGCAGCTGCTCGACGTCCGGCGTGATGACCCCCAGGTCCTCGGCGATGATGGGCAGCGCGCCCAGCGCGTCGCGCACGGCCTGGAACATCTCGTGGCCGGGGGCGGGGACCCAGCGGCCGTTGATGGCGGTTTCGGCCGGAAAGGGAATTTCCCAGTACGCCGCGAACCCCCGGAAGTGGTCGATACGGATGATGTCGTAGAGCTTCAGGCTGCCCTGGAAGCGCTTGACCCACCAGGCGTAGTTGCTGGCCCGCATGGCGTCCCAGTCGTACAGCGGGTTGCCCCAGAGCTGCCCGGTCTCGCTGAAGTAGTCCGGCGGCACGCCCGCCACCACGGTCGGCTGGCCCTGGTCGTCGAAGTAGAACTGGTCGCGGGCCGCCCAGGCGTCGCTGCTGTCCATCGCCACGAAGATCGGAATGTCCCCGATGACCTGCACGCCGCGTTCGCGGGCATAGGCGCGGACCTCGTTCCACTGCCGGAAAAACAGGAACTGCACGAACTGCACGCGTTCGATGGCCGCCGCCAGCCGCTCGCGCGCCGCCGCGAGGGCCTCGGGGTCGCGGTCGCGGGTTCCCGGCTCCCAGGCGTTCCAGGGCAGGCCGCCGTGCGCGTCCTTGAGGGCCATGAACAGGGCGTAGTCGTCGAGCCAGTCGGCCTCGCTGGCCCGGAAGGCGTCGAAGTCCGCGCGCAGCTCCTGCGCCCCGCCGAAGGCGAAAGCCGCGTAGGCCCGGTCGAGCATCTGGTTACGCCACACGTACTGCACGCCGAAATCCACCTTGGTGGGGCTGAAGTCCGGCATGGCGGCGAAGTCGCTGTCCTGAAGCAGGCCCTCGGCCTTGAGGGTGCTCAGGTCGATGAGGTAGGGGTTGCCGGCGAAGGCGCTGAACGCCTGATAGGGGCTGTCGCCGTAGCCGGTCGGCCCCAGCGGCATGACCTGCCAGTAGGTCTGCCCGGCCTGCGCGAGCCAGTCCACGAAATGCCGGGCCTGCGCCCCCAGTTCACCGATGCCGTAGGGGCCGGGCAGGCTGGTCGGGTGCAGCAGCACCCCACTTGAGCGTTGAAGCGTCATGAAAAGTCCTCCGTCCGACTGGAGAATGGAATGGGTTCCAGTCCGTCGGTCCGAGTCTACCGGAGCGCGGCGCAGAAGGTGAGCGGGCGCACACGCCACGGCCGTTCACGGCGTGCCGGGGGGCCCGCTCCGGGGTCAGTCGTAGTCCACGCTCACGACCGTGAAGACGGTCGTGCCCTTGGGCCCCTGCAACTCGACGGTGTCGCCCGCGCGCTTGCCGGCCAGGGCCACGCCGATGGGACTGGCGTCGCTGATCTTGCCCTTGAGCACGTCCACCTCGTAGGTGCCGACGAGCTCGAACCGGCGCTCGGCGTCCTTCTGGTCCTTCACGACGACCTTCGCGCCCAGGCCGATGGCCCCGGTCTCGTCCTCCGCGACGATCATGGCGCGCTCGAGCTGGTTCTCGATCTCGATGATGCGGCCCTCGTTCTCGCTCTGCTGCATGCGCGCCTCGTCGTAGGCGGCGCTTTCGCGCAGGTCGCCGTCCGCGATGGCCGATCCCATGTATTCGCTGATCTGCTCGCGCCGGGTCGTCTTGAGGTGCTGGAGGGTCTCCGCCAGCTTGTCGTACCCGCGCTGGGTCATGGGAATGCGTTGCTTGGTCATGGCCGCCAGAGTATAGGGTCTGGCGTACGCGGGCCGCGGGCGGACTGCCTTCAGCCGGGCGCGGCCAGGCGTGCGCGCAGGTCGGCCGGGTCGCTCGCCGCCGCCGTCGCCGCCTCGGGTGAGACGCGTTGCTGGCGCACGAGCGTGGCGAGGTGGGCTTCCAGCGGGTGCAGCGCCGCCGCGTGGCTGCCCGCGAGCATGGCGCGCAGCGTGCGCGTGGGCGAGTCGCCCTCCAGCGCCGCACGCACCTCGGGCGTGCCGGGCAGGACCTCGTGGGCCAGCACGCGGTCGCCGCCGAAGAGCCCCGGCAACAGGCGCTGGCTGACCAGGGCGAGCAGCGTTTCCGCCAGGGCGACGCGCAGGTCGGCGCGTTCGTGGGGCGCGAACAGGCGTTCGAGCCGGGCCAGGGCGTGTCCACTGTCCCGGGCCAGAAAGGTGCTGACCACCAGCCGTCCCGACTGCGCGACGTCCAGGGCGGCGCGCACGTCCTCGGCGGCGCGCAGCTCGCCCACGAACACGAGATCGGCGTCCTGCATCCGGGCGGCGGCCAAGCCCTGCGCCGCGCTGCGCACGTCGTGGCCCACCGCGCGCTGGGCCACGAGGCTGCGCGCGGGCGCGTACAGGTACTCGGGCGGGTCCTCGACCGTCACGATGCGCGAGGCGGTCTGGCGGTTGCGGTGGTCCACGACGCTCGCCGCGCTGGTGGTGCGCCCACTGTCGCCCGGCCCGGCGAACAGCAGCAGCCCACGCGGCGCGAGGGCCAGCCCGGTCATCAGGTCGGTGGGCAGCCCCAGCGAGGCGAGGCTGGGCACGGTCGCGCCGATCGTCCTCAGGGCCAGCGTCACCGCGCCCGCCTGCCGGAAGACATGACAACGGAAGCGCCCGAGTTCCTTGATCTGAACGGCGGCGGTGTACTGGTGGCGGTCCTCGAAGTAGCCGAATTCCTCCGGGGTCAGCATCGACTGGGCGGTCGCGAGCACGTCGGCGTGGCTCAGGGGCTGCGTGCCGAAGGTGTGGAGCTGGCCCCCGATCCGCCCCAGCGGAGGCGCGCCGCCCTGGAGATGGATGTCCGAAACCCGGCGGGTCAGCAGTTCGCGCAGCAGTTCATAGAGGGGCATCCGCACGGCCTAGGCCGGAAGCGCTGCCCGGCAGCAGGGGCATGTTGTCGATGAGACGGACCCCGCCCACGCGCGCCGCGACCAGCACCCGGTTCAGCGGATCGGGGGTCAGGGTGGCGGTCTCGCGCAGGTCCGGTCCGACCACGCTGAGGTATTCGGGCTGCACGGCCGGGTCGCGGGTCAGGGTGTCCAGACCGGCACGCTTGAGGGCCGCCACGTCGCGCTCGCCCGCCGCATAGACCCGCTGCACCGCCCGCAGCGCGGCCGAGAGGGCCACCGCCTGCGCCTGCTGCTCGGCCGACAGGTAGCTGTTGCGGCTGCTCAGGGCCAGCCCCGAGTCGGCGCGCACGGTGGGCACCCCGACGATCTCGGTGGGCACGTTCAGGTCGGTGACCATGCGCCGCACCACCGCGAGCTGCTGCCAGTCCTTTTCGCCGAAAAAGGCCTGCGCGGGCTGCGCGAGGTTCAGGAGCTTGAGGACCACCGTCGCCACCCCCGCGAAGTGGCCCGGCCGCGCCGCGCCGTCGAGCGGTTCGCTCACGCCCGAGACCTGCACCGCGCTGGCGAAACCCGGAGGGTACATGGTGCCGGGCTCGGGATGGAAGATCACGTCGGCCCCCGCCTCGCCCGCCACGCGCAGGTCGCGTTCCAGGTCGCGGGGGTAGCGCCCCAGGTCCTCGTTCCGGCCGAACTGCATCGGGTTGACGAACACGCTGACCACCACGCGGTCGCTGCTCTGGCGCGCGCGGCGGATCAGGGCGGCGTGGCCCTCGTGCAGGTAACCCATGGTGGGGACCAGGCCCACACGCCCGCTTCCGTCCAGGGCGGCGCGCAGCGCCTGGGGGGTGTCGACCAGAAGCGGGCCGGCGTGCCGGGGGGCAGGCCGCGTCAGGACCTCAGCCACGGCTGCCGTCCAGGCCGAGCGCGCCCACCACCGCGTCGAGCGCCCACGAGATGACGGTCAGGATCAGGGCGCCGATCACGGCCGCGCCGAAACCGGCGACGTTCAGGGCGGTCAGGGCCGCGACCAGCCACAGCACCACGCCGTTGACGATCAGCGTGAACAGGCCCAGCGTCAGCACGTTCACCGGTAGCGAGAGCAACAGCAGCACCGGCCGGATGAGCGCGTTGACCACGCCCATGACCAGCGCCGCGATGACGACGGCCCCCACCCCGCTGCCCGGCACGAAATACACGCCGCTGTAGACCTGTGTCAGCAGATACAGTGCCAGCGCACTGACCAGCAGACGAATGACGAATCCCATGTCCGCAGGATAAGCCCCCGGCGCGCGGACATGCGTTTCTTTTCTTAAGAAGCCGTCATGTCCGGCCCGGCCCCAGCCCGTAGAGTCGGGCCATGCATAAGCTGTTGCCTCTGGCCCTGCCCCTGCTTCTGGCCGCCTGTTCGCCCGCGCTGCTCGAGCGTGCCGGACAGGCTCCCTCGCCCTCCGCGCCGCTGGCCGCCGGACAGAGCTGGCGGGTCGAGGGCATGGGCCGCCTGCTGGGGTCGAGCGTGACCATCGCGCTGCCCCAGGTCCTCAACGTGCGCCCCGGCGTGTACAGCAACCTCAGCCTCGCGGACCTGAGCGCCGCCGAGCAGGGGCGCGGCGAGTCGAAGGCGGCCCTGGCCCTGAACACCACCGGCAGCGCCCTGCTGTTCTATTGGAACGACGGCGGCACCGACTACCAGTGCCGCGTCGCCAACCCCGATCCCGGCGGCCAGAGCTTCCGGGGCATTCTGGTCGCCAACGACACCCGTCTGGGCACCTGCACGGCCAGCTGGTCCTGACCCGCCCCTAGCGCTGGCGGCTGGTGAGGCCCACGATGGCGCTCGCCAGCGCGGCTGGGTCGTGCCGTGCCGTCCCGGGTTGGAGCAGCGGGGCGAAACGGGCGCGGTCCTTGAGATCGCGGCTGGCGCCGTCCAGGCTCAGCACCTCGGCTCCCTCGGCGCGGTAGCGTTCGCGCACGTCTGGGGCGATGGGCGTGCTGTTCATCAGGACCCAGTCGGGCATCCGGCCCAGGTGACCCACGACGGCATGGACGTGGCCCTCCAGGCTCAGACCGGTGGTTTCGCCGGGTTCGGTCATCAGGCTGGCGATATACAGCACGGGCGCCGCCGAATCCCGGATGGCCTGCGAGATCTCGGGGACCAGCAGCACCGGAATGATGCTCGTGTACAGGCTTCCCGGCCCCAGCACGATGAGTTCGGCGTCGCGGATGGCCTCGGTGACCTGCGGCAGCGCAGGGACGCCGGGCGGGTCGAGCTGCACGCGGCGGATGTACGAGGGGTTCACGAGCGAGGCGAACTGGCTCTCGCCCCGGATCTCGCGGCCGTCCCCGAGCTGCGCGACCAGGGTGGTGGGCTGGGTGGTCGCCGGAAACACCGCGCCGCGTACCCGCAGCACGTCGTGGATGTCCTGCATGGCAGTGCCCAGCCCGCCGCGCTCCTCGCTGAGGGTGGCGAGCAGCAGGTTGCCGAAGGTGTGGCCCTCCAGTCCCTCGCCGCGCCCGAAGCGGTGCAGCAGCAGCCGCGCGAGCACCGGACTGTCGGAGAGCGCCGCGTAGCAGTCGGTCAGGTCGCCGGGGGCCACCATGTCCAGCGACTGCCGCAGCCGTCCCGACGAGCCGCCGTCGTCGGCCACCGTGACCACCGCCGTGATGTTGCGGGTATGCACCTTCAGGCCGCTCAGGAGGTTCGAGAGGCCCGTGCCGCCGCCCACCGCGACCACCTTCGCCCCGCGCGTGAGGGTCCGGCGCTCGTAGAGCAGGTCCACGGCCGTCTCGGGGGCGGTGCCGGTGCCGCGCAGCATGCTGCGGTTGAGCATGACGATGGCCGTGAAGGCCCCGGCCAGCGCGAGCGCCATCACCCCGATGCCCACCACGTACAGCGGCAGGACCTCGGGGCTGGTGAAGTTGTTGAGGTACAGGATCCAGCGCGTGGCGATGAAGTGCAGCGGCCCCGTCCACGTGAAGTGCAAGAAGCCCACCGCGCCCACCAGGGTACAGGCGGCGAACAGCGCCAGCCAGCGCTTGACCCCGATCCCCGGCTCCAGCCACATGCGCGCGCGGCGCTGCGCCGCCTGACCCCGCTGCGTGGCCCGGTCCAGGCGCGTGGGCGCGGCCGGGTCGGGGCCCGGGTCCGGCGGCGAGAGGCTCATGCCCGACCCCGCCCACTGGGCCGCTTCACAGGTCCTCCGGTTCGTGCATGTCGCGGTGCTCGGTGATCTCGGCGTGCAGGTCGCCCAGGTCGCCGCGCAGCCGCTCGGTGACGGCCACGCTGCGGTGCTGCCCCCCCGTACAGCCGATCGCCACCGTGTAGCCCCGGCGGCCCGAGGCCCGCGCCCGCTCGGCGGCGCTGCGCACGAACTCGCGCAGTTCGCCATAGAAGGCCTCGCTGGGGGCGTCCTGAAAGACGTAGGCCGCGACCTCGGGCTGCCGCCCGCTACGGGGCCGCAGTTCGGGGTCGTAGTAGGGATTGGGCAGCGAGCGCACGTCGAGCACGAGGTCGGCGTCGCGCGGCGGCGCGTGCTTGAAGCCGAAGCTCAGCAGCCGCAGCGTGAAATCCTGTTCCAGGCGGTAGAGCGTCATGACGCGCCGCGACAGTTCGGGCGCGCTGAGGTGGGTCGTGTCGATCACCGTATCGGCGATCGCGCGCAGCGGCGCGAGCAGTTCGCGTTCGCGCGCGAAGTCCAGCATCAGGTTCTCGCCCAGCGGGTGTTCGCGGCGGCTGAGGTTGTAGCGCTGGAGCAGGACCTCGGCCGTCGCCTCCAGGAACAGCACGTGCAGGTCCTCGCGGCGGCGCGAGAGCCGCTCGTAGCTCGACTCCAGCGAGGCCAGGAAGTCGCGGGTGCGGGCGTCGGTGCTCACCGCCACGCGGGTCAGGCCGCGCGCGCGCACGAGGTCGTGCATGGTGCCCCACAGTTCGGGCGGCAGGTTGTCGGTGATGAAAAATCCGGCGTCCTCCAGGGTCCGCAGTACGGTGCTCTTGCCACTGCCCGAAAGCCCGGAAACGATGACGAACGGCATGGGGGCAGTGTAGTGCGCGCTCCGGCCCACAGGGGTCATCCGAAAGAGAAGGCCCCCTCCCGGCGGGGGGAGGGGGCCGGGGGCAGTCGCGCGCCTTACCGGACCTTCGTGCCGCTCGGCAGGTCCAGCCCCGTGCCCACGAGGTCGAGGTTGCCCGACTCGTCCTCGGCGGCCAGGATCATGCCCTGCGACTCGATGCCGCGCAGCTTGGCGGGCTTGAGGTTGGCGACGAGCACCACCTTGCGGCCCACGAGCGCCTCGGGCTCGTACCACTTGCGGATGCCGCTCACGACCGTGCGCGTCTCGTCGCCCAGCTTCACCGTCAGCTTCAGCAGCTTGTCGGCCTTGGGCACCGCCTCGCAGGCCACCACTTCGGCGATCCGCAGGTCGATGCGCGCGAAGTCGTCGATCGAGATCAGCGCCTGCGTCTCGGCCGGGGTGTCGCTGGCCTGGACGGGGGCGACCGGGGTCTGTGCGGCGGGTGTCTGCGCGGTGGTCGTCTGGGTGTCCTGCGTCTGTACTTCCTGGGTCTGGGTCATGGCTTTCTTCTCTTTCTTCGGGGTGGCGGGGGCGGGGGTCGCCTCGGCCTTGGGCTCGGGTTTGGGAAACAGGACGCTGCCGGGCTGCACGCGCGTCCCGGCCGGAATCAGGCCCCAGGCGGCGCGCAGGGGGTAGCCCTGGCGGCCCAGGCCGAGCTGGGCGCGCAGTTCGCGGGCCTTGGCCGGAATCACGGCTTCGAGCGCCACGCTCGCCACGCGTAGGCCCTCGGCGGCGGTGTGCAGCACGGTGTCCAGGCGGCCCTGCGTCTCCGGCGACTTGGCGAGGTTCCAGGGCGCGCTCTCGGCGATGTAGCGGTTCAGGTCGCGCACGAAGTTCATGGCGGCCTCGATGGCCATGTTCACCTTCAGCTCGTCCACCAGCCGCAGGACCTCGCCGGGCAGGGCCAGCGCCGCCGCCTCGATCGCCTTCTCGCGCTCGCTCAGGTCGCCGGGGGCCGGGATCACGCCGCCGCGGTACTTCTCGATCATGCTCAGGGTGCGCGACAGCAGGTTGCCCAGGTCGTTGGCGAGGTCGCTGTTCAGGCGCGACACCAGAATGCCCTCACCGAAGGGGCTGTCGGCGCTCAGGGTCGCCTCGCGCAGCATCGCGTAGCGGATGGCGTCCACCGGATATTCCGAGACGAGCTTCTGGGGGTCGATGGCGTTGCCGAGCGACTTGCCCATCTTGCGGCCGTCCTCGGCCAGGATGTGGCTGTGGACCACCAGGCGGCGGTACAGCGGCAGCCCGGCGGCCCGCAGCATGGTGGGCCAGAACACCGCGTGCGGCTTGAGGATGTCCTTGCCGATCACGTGCCACGCCAGCCCGCTGACGGCCGCCGGGTCGCGGCCCTGGCTCACGGTGGGCGTGAGGTAGCTCAGCAGCGCGTCGAACCACACGTAGGTGACGTGGTCGGGGTCCCAGGGCAGCTCGATGCCCCAGGGCACGCGGTTCTTGGGGCGGCTGATGCTGAGGTCCCCGATGGGTTCCTTGAGCATCTCCAGCACCTCGTTGCGGTAGCCGGCCGGCTGGATCAGCTCGGGCTGGGCGCGCAGCGTCTCCAGCAGCCAGGCCTGGTACTTCTCCATGCGGAAGAAGTAGTTGGCCTCGCGCCGCAGCTCGGGCGGGTCCTTGTCGCCGGGGTAGCGGCGCACGCCATCCTGGCCTTCCACGAGTTCCTTCTCGGTCACGTAGCGCTCGGCGCCCACCGAGTACAGGCCCTCGTACTCCGCGAAGTAGATGTCGCCCGCGTCGTATACGCGCTGCAACACGTCCTGCACGAACTGCTTGTGCCGGGGCGAGGTCGTGCGGATAAAGGCGTCGTAGCTGATCTCCAGCCGCTTCCACAGGCCCTGGAAGGCCCGGTTCGAGAGGTCGTCCACGAGCTGCTGCGGGGTGACGCCCCCCTTCGCGGCGGCCTTGCTGATCTTTTCGCCGTGCTCGTCGGTGCCCATGACGAAAGTCACGTCGCGTCCGGCGAGGCGCTGGTAGCGCGCGATGGCGTCCCCGAGGATCTTCTCGTAGACGTGGCCGATATGCGGCGCGCCGTTGGCGTAGTCGATGGCGGTGGTGATGAAAAATTCGCTGTTCTGGTCTGCCGGACTGCTGGTCATGTGCGCTCCCTTCCCGGCCGTACCCTGATGGGAGGCAGGCCGGGCAACCGGTCCAGAATACGGAAAATCCGCCCGGCGGGGCCGGGGGTGTCTGACGTGCGCGCACCGTACCCGCCGGCCCGGGCGCCAGCCGCGCGGCCTAGAGCCGCAGCCCCAGCAGCGCGCCCCCGGCGTCGCGCCGCAGTTCCGTGAAGCCCAGGTGCCGGTAGAAGCCCTGCGCCCGCACGTTCTTCGCCCCTACCCCCAGATGAACCCCCGGCGAGCCGCCTGCTTTCAGCGCCGCGAACAGGGTTTCCAGCAGCCGCCGGCCGTGGCCCCCGCCCTGGGCGCGCGGCAGCAGGTCGATGTGCAGGTGCGAGGGGTAGGCGTCCAGCACCTCCGGCGACATCTGCGGCGGGTGGTGGATCAGGAAGGCCAGCCGCTCGTCGGGGCTGCGCCGCGCGGCCGGGATGTCGGCGGGGTCGGGATACCGCTCCCGCAGCGCCGGCCACCACGCCCGCTCCTCCCACGCCCGGAAGGCGCGCGTGTCCTGCACGCCCAGCACGTAACCGCTCACGCCCCCGGCGTCTTCGAGGACGAAGGTCAGCTCCGGCTGTCCGGCCAGGTACGGCCCGGCGTAGATGTGCCCGACCAGTTCGGGGTCCCCGTACATCGCCGTGCCATCCTCGCCGCTGTCGGCCGTCAGCAGGCAGATGCGGTACAGGGCGTCGCGGTCGTCCGGGCGGGCCAGGCGCAGGTCGGGCTGGGTCATGGGCCACCCTGAACCCCTCCGGGGCCGATTGTCAATGCCGCCTGAAGTTCCGGCCCGCCCAGCCCCTAGAATCGGCCCACATGATTGCTTACCTGTCCGGCGTGGTGCGTGAAGTGCGTGAGGGGAGCGCCGTCGTCGTGGCGGGCGGCGTGGGCTACGAGGTGCAGTGCCCGGCCAGTACCCTGGGCCGCCTGAAGGTCGGCGAGGTGGCCGAACTCAGCACCCGGTTCGTCGTGCGCGAGGACGCCCAGCTCCTGTTCGGCTTCAGTGATGCCGACAGCCTCAAGCTCTTCGACCTGCTGACCGGCGTCTCGGGGGTCGGCCCCAAGCTGGGGCTCGCGCTGCTCTCGGCCATGCCGCCCTCGGCGGTCGCGCAGGGCCTGCTCTCGGGCGACGTGAAACTGCTCTCCAGCGTCTCGGGTGTGGGCAAGAAGACCGCCGAGCGCCTCGTCCTCGAACTCCAGAACAAGGTGCCCGAACACCTCGCGGCCGGGGCGACGGCCGGTGGGGGCGCGCGGGTCGCCCGGGTGGACAGCACCGCCGGGCGCGACGCGGTGGACGCCCTGCTGGCCCTGGGCTTCCGCGAGGCGCAGGTGCGCGCGGCCGTCTCCGAACTGCTGGCCGCCGACCCGGCGCAGACCGCCGACGCCCTGATCCGCAAGTCGCTCGGCAAACTGCGGTGACGGGCGGGCCGCCCCTGAGTGACCAGGTGGGCCAGGTTCAGGGCGGCGTTCCCCCCGGCCGGCTGCCTGGCGTGGCCGGCGAGCTGGAAGTGGCGGCGGCCCAGGCGGACGCCGCGCAGGAGCAGAAGGTCAGCTGGCTCGAACTGTTTTTCGATCTCGTGTTCGTGGTGGCCTTCGACCAGCTGGCCCGGCGGCTGGGGAGCGCGCCGACCTTCGAGAGCGTCGCCGAGTTCACGCTGCTGTTCGCGGCCGTGTGGTGGGCCTGGTCGGGCAACACCGTGTACGCCGCGCGCTACGGCAACGCCGGGCGGCTCTACCGCTGGGGCACCCTGGGCGAGCTGATCCTGGTGGCGATGGTCGCCCTGACCCTGCGGGGCGACCTGGGCGACATCGCCGGTTTCTTCGCGCTGGCTTTCGGGGCCAACCGCGCCGTACAGGCGGCGCTGCACCTGTGGGTGGGCCGGCAGTCGCCCGAGCTGCGCGGTTTCGCGCGCCGTCTGGGGTGGGCGACCGGCCTCTCGGCGCTCGTGTGGGCCGGGTCGGTCCTGTTGCCCTGGGGCGGTCAGGGCCAGCTGGTGGCCTGGACGCTGGCCCTGCTCCTCGAAATCTTCACGCCCATTCTGGCGCGGGACGTGGGACGCGCCGCCCTGCCCCACGCGGGGCATCTGCCCGAACGGGTCGGCCTGCTCCAGATCATCGCGCTGGGCGAGATCGTGACCCAGGTGGTCGGCGGGGCCAGGCAGCAGCGCCTGAGTGCCGTCACGCTGCTGCCCGCCCTGTGCGCGATCCTGCTGGCGGTGTCGCTGTGGCGGCTGTACTTCGACCAGGCGCGCACGCTGCCGCTGCTGGGCGCGCATCTCCAGGGGCGGGTCGACACCATGCTGGCGTGGTTCTACGGACATTTTCCCTTCACGCTGTCGGTGGTCATGCTCAGCGTGGGCGTGGGCCAGAGTCTGGGCAGCGGCTCGGCGCGGCAGGCGGCGGTCCTGCAACAGTTCGTGGCGTGGCCGCTGGCCGGGGCACTCGCCACCCTGGCCTTCTTGCGCTGGACCACCCTGCGCCTCATGGGCCGCCGGACCGACCGCAGCCTGTGGGCGCTGCTGGTGGGGGCTGTCCTGGCCGGGCTGCTGGGGCCGACCGATCTCGACCCCCTGCGGCTGCATGCCCTGGCCGCCGCCCTGACGATCACGGTGGCCGTCCTCGTGGCGACCGACGCGAGCACCCGCCGCCTGGGCCAGATCGAGCAGCGCGTCACCGCCCGGCTGGCCGAGGACCCGGAACCGTGAGCGCGGCGACCCTGGCCCTATGCGTCACGGGGGCGCTGCTGGCCCTGCTCATGGGTCTGGGGCTGTCGCTGCAACTGGGCTACGGCCGGGGCCGGGCCCGCTGGCCGCACCACGCGCTGTATTTCCCCGTGTGCGCGGGCGTGCTGGGGTCGGGCGTCCTGGCCGCCCTCACCGGCCGGCGCTGGTGGGCGCTGGTACCGGCGCTGGGGCTGCTGCTCGCCATGCCGCGCCCACGTCCCGGCAGCCCCGCGCATTGGCGGCTGGCCCTGGCCTGCGCGGCGGCCTTTCTGGCCGGGGCGTGGGCGGCGGCCTAGCGCCCCAAGACAAACACCCGATTGAGGGAGGGCGGGGTGTGGCCCAGCAGCCGGATCATCTGGACCCTCTGGGCGGTATGCCGGACCTCGTGCCCCATGACGTGCCACAGCACCTCGTCGGCCGAGAGGGTTTCGGGGCGGCTCTCGCCCACCGGAATGCGCCGGCCCGAAGCGGCCACCTCCAGCAGCTCGGGCCACCCGGCCAGGGTCGCCGCCTCGACCGCCTCCCAATAGGCCAGCAGGGTGTCCAGCGGCTTGTCCTCGAGGTGCCAGTCCCCGTCGGCCGAGGCCGGCTCGGGCCAGCCCAGGCGGCCGAACACCAGGGGCCGCCCCAGCAGGTCGCCCCGGAACCAGCCGTCCTCGACGGTGGCCACATGGAGGGCGAGGTCCTTGAGACACCGCGCCCTGGGCCGGAACGACGGGCCGGGACAGGTCCCCGTCGGAGGGGCGGCGCAGCTCCGCCCACAGGTCCCGGCGGGCGCGGGTCAGGTAGGCATAGAAGGCGGAAGCGTCCACCGTCCCGCTGTGTCCCCCATTCCGGTCAGGAGCTGGCGGGTTTGGCCCTGCGCGCGGGCCGGGGCTTCCTGACCGCGCGGGCCTTTCCGGCGGCCCGGCCCTGCTAGCCTGGGCGCGCAATGAACCTTCTCGACGGCATGCTCGCCCGCAGGACCACCAACGGGCCCTTTCGCCCGGACCCGGTGTCGCGCGAGCACCAGCACCTCCTCATGCGCGCGGCGCAGGCCGCCCCCAGCCATTTCAACTCGCAGCCCTGGCGCTTCGTGCTCGTCGAGAACCCGCAGACCATCGCGGAGGTCGCCCGCATCTCCGGCGAGAGCATGACCGAACTCATCGACGCGGGCGTGTTCTTCGAGCGCTACCGCCGCTATTTCCGCTTCACGGCCGCCGAGATGGACGCCCGGCGCGACGGCATCCACATCGATCACCTGCCGGGACCGCTCAGGCCCTTTACCCGGCAGGTCTTCTCGGACGCGGGCCTGCGCGTGATGCGGCAGCTCGGCGTGCCCAGAAAGCTGGGCGAGGACAACCGGCGGCTGGTGGCCGGCAGCCCGCTGCTGCTCGCCGCGCTGCTCGACCGCGCCGAATACCGCCCCGGCGAACTGTCGGGCTTCTACAGCGTGTTCGGGCTGGGCGCGGCCGTCGAGAACATCTGGAACGCGGTCGGGGAACTCGGCATGGGCATCCAGTTCGTGAGCACCCCGATGGAGATTCCGCGCCAGTGGCAGGCCATCCGCGAGCTGCTGCGCGTGCCCGACGACCTCGAACTCATGGCCGTCTACCGCCTGGGCTACCTGCCCGAGGACCAGAAGCGCCCGACCATCGACTGGAGCAGCCGCCACCGCAAGCGTCTCTCTCAGTTCGTGAGCCGCGAGACCTGTGACGTGCCCGAGACGGAATAGGGAAGGGGAGGAGCCGGCCTGAGCGCGCTCCTCCCCCTCTCTGGCCCCCTCACACCCCGAGCGGCACGTCCACGCCCAGCTCGGCGAGCACCGTGCGGATCGCCTGCGCGTCGATCCCCGCGCGGGCGTGCACGCTCTCGACGGTGGCGTGCTCCTGGAACTCGTCGGGAATGCCCAGCACGCGCACCGGCACGTTCAACTTCAGGGCGTTCAATGTTTCGAGGACCGCGCTGCCGAAGCCCCCGACCACCGTGTTGTCCTCGACTGTCACGAGGGCGCGCGCCGTACCCGCGAGTTCGCGCAGCATCTTTTCGTCCAGCGGCTTGACGAAGCGGGCATTCACCACGCCCACGCCGTCCAGGCCCGCCGCCGCCTTCAGGGCGTAGTCCAGCGCCTTGCCGCCCGCCAGGATGACCACGTCGTCGCCCGCCTTCAGGCGCTCCCACGCTCCCCAGGCGATGTCGGGCCAAGTGCCCTCGGGCACGCGCTCGGTGTTGCCGCGCGGGTAGCGCACCGCGAAGGGGCCGGGATGCTCCTGGGCGTACTTGAGCATGGCGCGCAGCTCGGCGGCGTCGCGCGGCAGGCCGATGTGCAGGCCCGGAATGCTGCGCAGGAAGCTCAGGTCGAACACGCCGTTGTGCGTCGCGCCGTCGGCCCCCACGATGCCCGCGCGGTCAATGGCGAAGGTCACGTTCAGGTTCTCGATGGCCACGTCATGCAGCACCTGGTCGTAGGCGCGTTGCAGGAAGCTGCTGTAGATCGCCACGATGGGCCGCAGCCCCTGGAGGGCCATGCCGGCGGCGGTCGTCACGGCGACCTCCTCGGCAATGCCCACGTCGAGGTAGCGGTGCGGGTGCGCCTTGCTGTAGCCCACCAGCCCGCTGCCCTCGCGCATGGCCGGGGTGATGACGAAGGTGCGCGGGTCGTGCGCGGCCAGTTCGGTCACGGCGTCCCCAAAGGCCGCGCTCCACGAGTAGGCGTCCGAGGGCTTGAACTCGCCGGTCTCGGGGTCGAACTTGGCCGGGCCGTGCCAGTAGATGGGGTCGGCCTCGGCGTAGCTCAGGCCCTTGCCCTTGCGCGTGACCACGTGCAGGATGGTCGGCCCGTCAAGGTCCAGCAGGCGTTCGAGCAGCCACACGAGTTCCTGGACGTTGTGGCCGTCCACCGGTCCCACGTAGCGCAGGCCCATCGCCGCGAAGGGGTTCACGCTGGCCGGGTCGAAGAAGTGCCGGGTGCTGCTCTTGGCACGGCTCATGAAGTTGGCGAGCGGCTTGCTGACCGCCTCGACGGCCTTCTTGCCGGCGCCCTCGCCCTCCTGGAACCATTTCTGGACCTGGAGGCCGCGCATGAACTTGTTCATGGCCCCGACGTTCTCCGAGATGCTCATCTCGTTGTCGTTCAGGACGATGAGCATCTTGCGGTTCATGTCCCCGATGGTGTTCAGGGCCGCCAGGGCCATGCCGCCCGTCAGCGAGCCGTCCCCGATGACGGCCACGACCTTGTGGTCCTGCCCCTGCGCGTCACGGGCCAGCGCCATGCCCAGCGCGTTGGCGAGGCTGGTGCTCGCGTGCCCCACCGTGATCGCGTCGTGCGGCGACTCGCTGACCTTGGTGAAGCCCGACAGCCCGCCTTCCTTCTTGATGGTCGGCATCTGGCGGCGGCGGCCGGTCAGGATCTTGTGCGCGTAGGCCTGGTGCCCCACGTCGAAGAGGATCCGGTCGCGCGGCGAGTTCAGGACGTAGTGCAGCGCCACGACGAGGTCGGTGGCCCCCAGCGAGGACGCGAGGTGCAGCCCCCCCTGCGAGCACACCCGCACGATCTCGTCGCGCACCTCCCGCGTCAGCTCGGGCAACTGGTCACGCGAGAGCAGCTTGAGGTCGTCGGGGCTGTCCACCCGGTCGAGCAGCGGCGTGAGGCTACCGGTCGTGGCCGGGACGGAAGCGGCAGGCGCGGGCCTGGGCAGCCTGGGGTCGGGCAGTTTGGGGTCGGGCATTACCGGCCACCTCCTCTGGCCGCGAAATTGCGGCCGGTCAGCAAGAGTCCTTCGGGGGTCCGGACCTCGCCCACATAGGGCGCGAACCAGTACTGCTGCGTGGCCGGGAACAGCCCGCCCACGTCGTCACTGATCTGGCGCGTGACCACGTACACCGTGAAGGTCCCGGCCGGGGTCCGCACCTCGCGGCGGTCCTGCACGTCGTAGCGGTAGCGCAGGGTGCCGCGCGCCTGTTCCTTGCCGTCGTCGCTCAGGACCACGATCTGGCTGCTGCCCTCCCAGTTCAGGCCGACGCGCCACGCCGACTCGGGCGGCGCTTCCCGCCATGCGGGGCTGAGGGTAACGGTCACGCCGGGCTTGCGGAAGCCCAGCAGCAGCACGCCTCCCTCGTCACTCGTGCGGTACCACGTCTGGTCGGCCCCGCGCCCGGTGAGCTGCGAGGCCAGCACCGGCTGGCTCTGGAACAGGGTCGGCCCCAGCGTGCGCAGGGTATAGGCGGGCTGACCGGGCGTCTCGCCCTCGCCCAGATAGGTCCAGCTCAGGCCGGCTTCCTGCGGATAGAAGGACACGCTGCCGACCGGCGTGCTGGAGCTGACCGGCACGGGCGCGGCGGCGCGGGGCGCGCAGGCCCCGAGCAGCGTGCCCAGCAGCAGCAGGCCCCCGCCGGCCCAGGACCGCCGCCTGGAGCGGCGAACAGAAAAAAGCGTCATACGGGTCATTGTCTCAGCATTCTCGCGCGGCATGTGCCCCGCAACATCAAAAAGCATGAAGAAGGGCTGGGAACTGCGGGGGAAGGCCCCCCGGTCCCAGCCCCGGCGCCCGGGCTCAGCCCTGTTTGTCGCTCTGCACCTTGGCCTTGAGGGCCGCGAAAGCGTCGTCCACGTCCTTGTCCCGGCCCAGGTCGCGCAGCTGCGCGTCGAGGTCATTTTCGCCGTGCAGCTCGGTCAGGGCCTTGTTGCGGTCCTCCATCCCGGCCACCTTGCGCTCCATCTCGTCGAAAGCGTCCATCGCGCTGCCGGACTTGTCGAAGCCCGAGACGCGGCCCAGTGCGGCGCCCGCCTGCGCGGTCTTCTGGCGGGCGGCGAGCAGGGTCTTTTTCGACTCCATCTCGTCGATCTTGGCTTCCAGGGCGCGCAGCTGGGTCTTGAGCTGGTCGACCGTGCTGGTCTGCATGGCGCGCTGCTCGTCGAAGCCCTTGGCGAGGTCCTTGTGGTTCTGCGAGCGGCGCAGCGCCTCGCGGGCGAGGTCCTCGCTGCCGCCGCGCAGGGCCTGCTCGGCCTTGCCCTCGTACTCGGAGGCGAGGGTGCGGTTGGTGTTGGCCTCGCGCTCCAGCTTGGCGTTCTGGGCCATCGCGTCGGCGACCTCGCTGCGGGCGTCGGCATAGGCCGCGCGCATGTCGCGCAGGGCCTGGTCGATGATCTTGGCGGGGTCCTCGGCGCGGGAAATCATGTCGTTGACGTTGGCACGCAGCAGTCTGGACAGTCGGTCAAAGATACTCATGGTGTTCCTCCTCGGCCATCATTACGCGGGCGGCGGCCCGGCCGTTCCCGCTGGCGACCATCCACCCCCAGCCTCAAGGCCGCATGAAGGTGTCCTGCCCCGGGCCAGGAACAGCCGGGCCCCCTCCTTGAACGGGAGGGGGCCCGGCCGGCCGGAGCAGGATTCAGAACACGATGGGCTTGACGCCGACGCTGTCGGGACCGCAGGCGATGGTCAGGCCGCCCGCATTGTCGCTGACCGTGCAGCCCAGGGCGCGCAGGCCCGCGACCGGGAAGATCAGGTTCTTGCCGTCGGTAACGGGGGTCAGGGGCAACTCGACGTTGCCGCCGGCCCGCACGGCGGTCTTCTGGCCCGCCGTGACGGTCAGGGCAGTCTCGCCCGCCACGTTCAGGCGGAACTTGCCCCCGCCCAGGCTCACCACGTTGACCACGCCGGTCAGGTCACGGCCCAGCAGGTAGGGCTGGCCCTTGACCACGCCGGCGGGCGCGGCCGGCTTGGCGCTGGCTGCCGGGGCGCTGGCCGCGTCCACGACCAGCAGGGTTTCCTGCGCCGCGACCGGGCTGAGCAGCACGTAGGCCCCCAGCGGGCCGCCCGCGCCGGCGCGCACGAGCAGGCTGCTGGCCTGCCCCGAAGTCTTCCAGTCGCCCAGCACGAGGCTGCCCAGCGCGCCGCGCACCGCCGGGCGCACCGCCGCCGCCGCCTGCTTGCTGTACAGGCACACGGCCTGCGCGCTGACCTTCAGGCCGGCCGGGCAGCCCACGATCTGGCCCGAGACGGCCTTGCTGACCGTGACGGCGACCGCGCTCGCCACGCGGCTGGTCGCGCCCGAGGCGGGGGTGCCGGCGCGGGCCGCAGGAGCCGTCTGGGCGGGGGCGGCCGTCGTGGCCGGAGCTGCGGTGGTCGCCGGGGCAGAGGAGGCCGGAGCCGTCTGGGCGAGGCCAGCCGAGGCGCACAGCAGGGTTCCCAGCGCGAGGCGGGAAGTCAGGGTCGAAAGACGCATGGTGCGTATGCTATGGGCCTTCCATGAGGAACGACTTTGAGGCGCGGCCGCTTGAGGGTTTCTTCAGACAAGCTTCATGTTGACCTGCCATGTACTCAGGACGTGAAGCCTTTCATGGCCGGTATTCCAGGGGGCGGCATATGCTCGTCTTTGTGCCCGATGAGACTCCCAGACCCCTGCGCGCCCGCAACGCAGATGAGAAAAAGCGCCGACGCACCGAGATTCTGGACGCCGCCGAGCGACTGTGGACCACCGCCTCGTACAGCGAACTGAGCATGAGCCAGGTGGCCGCCGAGGCCCGCCTGGCCAAGGGAACGCTGTACCTGTATTTCGACACCAAGGAAGAGCTGTTCCTGGCCCTTCTCACCAGCCACCTCCAGCGCTGGTCGGCAGCCTGCGTCACCCGGCTGCGCGAGGAGCGGCCCCGTACCCCCGACGCCCTTACGGAGGTGCTGCTGCGCGACCACGCGGCGGCCCAGCCGTTGCGGAGGCTGTTGCTGCTGTACGGCTCGGTGCTGGAGCGCAACGCCTCGCAGACCTGGATCCGGCAGGCCCAGCAGCTCATGTGGCAGGTGCTCCGGGACGTGGTGCAGGAGCTGCCCTACCCGCCCGAAACCTCGGCGCGGCTGGTCATGCACCTCTATGCCCTGTCGGTGGGCTGGCACCAGGTCGCCGAACTCGGCCCCCGCCTCCAGCAGCCGCACGACCCCCTGAGCCGCGTCATCAGCGATTCTCTGTTCGAGGACGAATTCACCTACGCCCTTCAGGCCCTGCTGCGACAGCTGCTGCCTCAGCTGGCCTAGGTCGCCCCCTGTCCGGCGCTGACCGCATGGACAGAGGCCCTCTCCTGCCGGAGCTGCCCATCCGGCAGAAACAGAAAAGGTCTCCCCGCGAAGGGAGACCTTTTTCCGGTCGGGGCCGGCCGGCCCTACTCCTTGACGCCGCCCGACACCGCGCCGCCCACGAAGTAGCCCTGGAAGCCGTAGAACAGCGCGACGATCGGCAGCGCGCCCAGCGTGGCGGCGGCCGAGAACACGCCCCACTTGGTGTTGAACTGCCCCTGCGTGAAGGACTGGAGCATGATGCCCACCGTCCACTTGTCCACCCCGGTGAGCAGCACGCTCGACAGGATGTACTCGGCGTAGGTGCCGATGAACTGGTTGAGGAAGATGAACACCAGGATGCCGCCCGACAGGGGCAGCACCACGCGCACGAAGGTCTGCCAGCGGGTCGCGCCGTCCACCATCGCGGCTTCTTCGAGCGACTCGGGCAGCGACTCGACGTAGCCCTTGTAGATCCAGGTGTTGAAGGCGATGGCCCCGCCCGAGTAGGCCAGGATCAGGCCGGTGAAGGTGTTGCTCAGGCCCAGCGTGACCATCAGGGAGTACACGGCGACCAAGGCCAGGAACACCGGGAACATCTGGATGAAGATGAAGAACAGCAGCGTCTGGAAGCGGCCCGGGAAGCGCAGGCGCGCCATCGCGTAACCGGCGGTCGTCGAGAGCAGGATCGCCAGCGCGCCCGTCACGCCCGAGACGAACAGCGTGTTGCGTACCGACAGCAGGAACTTGCTCTCGTTGGTCGTACCCTGGAACTGCGCCGGGGTCACGAACAGCACGAGCGCCGCCACCGCCACGATCAGGATACGCGTGACCCAGGCGCGCGTGCGCGTCATGCCCTCGCTGTCGCGCCCGAAACGCCCGGCCAGCGCCAGCAGCCCCAGCACGGCCAGCGCCGCCCCGCCCACGATCGCCAGCAGCAATTGCCACAGCGGCACCGTCACGCCGTCGAACAGCTGCCGGAAGTTCTCGAAGCTCAGTACGCTCAGCCGGGGCAGCAGCCCGGTCTTGTAGAAGATGTTGGGATCGCTGAAGTTCGGAAAGGCGAAGAGGCTGTTGCGCGGGTCGAAGGCCGCGATCAGCACGTAGAACAGCGGATAGACCGCGATCAGCACGACCAGCATCAGAAACAGGTGGGTGAGCTGGTCGCCCAGCACCGCCGCGTAGCTGATCTTGCGCCGGGTGCGCGCCTCGCCGATCTTCTGGCCGAGCAGGCTGGTCAGGGCCAGCACGCCCGCCGCCGCCAGCAGGAACAGCAAGAAGCGTTTCCAGCCGCCCTCGACGAAGAAGATGGTGAAGCTGCGCTGCGCGCCCTGGAGGCTGCGGGCCAGGAAATACCCCAGCACGATCAGGCCGACGATCACCGCCGCCCCGATCAGCCAGGGCAGGGCGCGGCGCAGCGGGCCGGGTTCGCGGTGAACGTAGCCGCCGGGGGGCAGCGGCGGGCCGGAGGCGGAGGGGTCGGGCAGGGCGGTCATTTGCGGGCCTCCTCGAACACGCCGGCTGCCCGGAAGTTGACCAGCGAGATGGCGAGCGTCAGGAAGAAGATGATCAGCGCGATGGCGCTCGCCAGGGCGTAGTTCTGACCTCCGCCGCTGGAGAAGGCCGTGTTGTAGCCCCATGACAGCAGGATGTCGGTGCTCTGGGCGGTCGCCTCGCGGCCTTCCTGGGCCGGGCCGCCCTTGGTGAGCAGGTAGATGATGCCGAAGTTGTTGAAGTTGAACGCGAAGCCCGAGAGCAGGATGGGCGTGAAGCTCGCGCGCAGGAGGGGCAGCGTGATGGCCTGCACCTGCTGCCACCGGCTCGCGCCGTCGATGCTGGCGGCCTCGTACAGGTCGTCGTTGATGGTCGCCAAGGCGCTGATGGTCGCCGTCATCATGTACGGAAAGCCCAGCCACAGGTTCACGAGCAGGATGCTGACCTTGGCCCACAGCGGGTCGCCCAGCCAGGGAATCGCGGTGATGCCCAGCAGGCCCAGCGTCTTGTTCACGATGCCGAACTGCTGGTTGAACAGCGCGACCCACATCTGCACGCTGATGACGGCCGGAATCGCCCAGGGGAGAAAGAGCAGCGTGCGGTACACGTTGCGGCCCTTGAGGCGCTTGTTGTACAGCAGGATGCCCAGGATCAGTCCGGCGACGGCGTTCAGGACGACCGTGGCGAAGGCGAACACCACCGTCCAGATGAAGACCGGCCACAGCGCGCGGCTGGCCTTGCCGAAGATCTCCTGGAAGTTCGCCAGCCCCACCCGGCTGATGCGGTTGAGCCGGGTGGCGTTGGCGACTTCCAGCGTGCCGGGCAGCGGCGCGGCCAGGGTCACGGCGTCGCCGTTCACCGAGGCGATGCGGGCGCGCACCGGCACCGAGGCTTCCTCGTCGAAGAGCACGATGGTGTCGCCCGCGCAGCTCTCGGCGCGGCAGCGCAGGTACTCGCGTACGCTGGCGGCCTCGGGCGTCTCCTGAAGGGTCACGACGCGGCGGTCGGCGCTCAGGGTCGCGGCCGTGCGCGCCGCCGAGTCGGGGTTGCCGCTGTTGACGGCGTTGTAGTTGGTAAAGGCGTAGTTCACCGTCAGCACGATGGGCAGGATGGTGAAGGCCGCCAGGAAGACGATGGCCGGAAACAGGTAGTACCAGTTGGCGATCCAGGGCACCAGCCGCCCCACGACCGGCATCAGCAGCAGCAGGGCCACGACGATGAACACCAGGATCAGGTAGGGGGGCGCGGTGGGCACCGCCTGCGCCACCAGCAGGCTCAGGCCCCAGCCGATCAGGGCCGCGCCGCCCAGCAGCAGGGCGAGGACCAGCACCGCCAGCATGACGCCGGCCGCGCCGCCCGGTGGGGTGACGGACCGGCGGGCCGGCAGCCGTTGCGAGACAGTCATTGCGGAAAACCACTCTCCTTTGCGCTCACGCGCGCCGAAATGTAACGTCTGTCCCGGCTCCGGGCCACAGAAGGCCGCTCCGCCGAAAACCGGTCAGGAGCGGCGAGGACGCCCGGGCGGGGCCAGCAACGTGAAGGGCGGACAGGCGAACCGTGTCCTGTCCGCCCGGTGGCCGAGGCCCCTTACTTGATGTTGCCGTTGATCTCCTGGACGGCCTTGTCCAGGATCTGGGCGTAGTTCTGGTTCGCCTTCTGCACGCTCTGGGCGATGGCGTTGCTCCAGGGACCCCACACCGCGCCCATCTGGGGCACGTTGGGCATGGGCGTCCCGGCGCTGATGCTCTTGCCGAAGCCGGCGACCACCGGGTCGGCCTTGAGTTTGGTGCGCGCCGCGAGGCTCACCGGAATGCGCCCGCCCGCCTTGTTGAAGGCGATCTGCGCGTCGGCCGTGCTGATCTGCTTGGCGAACAGGGCGGCGGCCGCCTTGTTCTTGCTGTAGGCGTTGAGCATGGTGCCCTGCACGCCCACGAAGGGGCTCCACTTGCCGGTCGCGCCGGGAGGCGTGGGGAAGGACACGATGCCGTAGTTGATGCCGGCCTTCTTGATGTCGCCCATGTCCCAGGGACCGGTGAGGAACATCGCCAGGCGCCCGTCGGTGAACGCACTCTTGGCCGCCGCGCCGTCCACGCCCTCGGGCACGAGATTGTACTTGTAGCGCAGGTCGTTCAGGAAGGCGCTGGCCTTGTCGGCGCCCGCGTTGGCGAGGCCCACGTCCTTGGTGTTCAGCGTGCCGCCGTTGTTCTTGAACACGTAGCCGCCGTAGGCGCTGATGACGCCGTAGTTCATGTACGCGTTGCCCAGGTCGGCGAGGTAGCCGAAGGTGCCGTTGCCGGTGTTCTTCTGCGCGGCGCTCAGGAAGGCGTTCCAGGTGGTGGGCGCCTGGGCCACGAGCTTCTTGTTGTACACCAGCGCGACCGACTCGGCGAACATCGGGATGCCGAAGAGCTTGCCCTGGTAGGTCATGGCCTGCAGCGCCGTCTTGTCGAGGTCGGACTTGCTGGTCACGTACTTGTCCATCGGCTCGATGACGCCCGCCGCCGCGAGCTGGCCGAGGCGGTCCTGGGGCAGCGTCACGATCACGTCGGGGCCCTGACCGCGCGACGCGCTCTGGATGAGCTTGTCGGGAATCTGGTCGAAGGGGACCGTCACGATGGTGGTCTTGTTGCCGGTCTTCTTGTCGAAGGCGGCGGCCTGGTCACGCAGCCAGGTCAGCTCCGTGGTGCCGAAGTGGCTCCAGACGGTGATGTTGGCGGCGCTGGCCTGGGTACCCAGCAGGGCGAGCGAGAGGATCGTCAAAGCTTTTTTCATGGCACTCCTGAGAACGGCATTGGTTGCTGGACCGGCCCGGCCAGCCCGGCGAGGGCGGCGGCGCGGGTGCGGTCCGGAAAAAGGAACCGCTTCCAGCGAAACAGGAAAGACTTTGCGCGCGAACGTCACGGCAGACGTGGGCGCGCCGACTGGGCGGGTGAACCGGCAGTCCGGGCAGGGCCGACAATAGAGGTGGTGCAGGCCAGAGTATATCCTGTCTTCCCCGTGTCAGACAAGAGCAGGTCGTCAGGTCATGCAATCGTTTTCCTGGCCCCTGCTCGGTCTTTCCACACCCTTCTGAACCGGGTGCAACGGCTGCTCAGGCTGTGCGGGGCAGCTGTGGGTGCTGGCGGCCGTTTTGTCCTGACCGATCGGTCAGGGACCGGTGTATACTTTCCGTCATGACCGATTCTTCGCGGAAAGGGAGCGTGGGCCGCACCAAGGTCACGCTCTTTTTCACCATCTTCATCGCCATGCTGGGGCTGAGCGTGCTGTTTCCGATCATCGCCCCCCTCGCGCGGCAACTGGGCCTGAGCGAAACGCAGGCCGGCTGGTTCTCGACGGCCTACAGCCTGATGCAGTTCATCTTCGCGCCCATCTGGGGCGCGCGCAGCGAGCGCGTGGGCCGCCGGCCGGTGCTGCTGCTGGGGCTGGTGGGGTTCTCGCTCAGCTTCGGGCTGTTCGGCCTGCTGGCGTATCTGGGCACGCAGGGCGCGCTGGCGGGCGGGGCGCTGTTCGGCCTGCTCGTGCTGTCCCGGGTGGTCGGCGGCGTGCTGTCCAGCGCCACGCTGCCCACGGCCCAGGCCATGATGGCCGACCTCAGCGACAAGGAGGGGCGCGCGGCGAGCCTGGGCCTCATCGGCGCGGCCTTCGGGCTGGGCGTGGTCTTCGGGCCCGGCATCGGCGCGCTCCTGAGCACGTTGGGCCTCACGGCCCCCATCTTCTTCAGCGCGGGTCTGGGCCTGCTCACCGCCCTCGTCGCGTGGCGCACGCTGCCCGAAACCCGGCAGCCGGGGGCCGCGGCCACCGCTCCGGCCAGCCGCCGGCAACTGCTGGGCCGGGGGCCGATCCTGCTGTTCCTGGCGGTGAGTGCGCTCTCGACCCTGGCGAGCGTGGGCATGGAGCAGACCATCGGGTTCTACGTGCAGGACACCCTGAACCTCACGCCCGCCCAGACGGCGCGCACGGTGGGCGGGATGCTGGCCGTGTTCGGGGTGGTGGCGGCGCTCGTGCAGGGCGGGGCCATCCGCCCGCTGAGCAAGAAGCTGCCTCCCGCCCCGCTGATCGCCCTGGGCCTGAGCGTCATGGCCGCCGGCATGTTGCTGCTGCCGCACATGACCGCCTACTGGCCCATTACCCTGGCCCTGGCCGTGATCGGGGTGGGCAGCGCCATCCTGAGCCCGAGCCTGAGCGCCGCCCTGAGCCTGAGCGTGGGCGACGACCAGCAGGGCGCCGTCGCGGGCCTGAACAGCAGCGCCCTGGCCCTGGGCCGCATGACCGGGCCGCTCCTGGGCACCGGGCTGTACGGGTCGGTGGGGCACGGCGCGCCCTATCTGCTCAGCGGCGGCGTACTGCTGGGCCTGCTCGTCTGGACCCTGATCGCCCGCCCGCAGGTGCAGCCGGTGGCTCCTGCGCCGCACGCCTGACGCTTCCGGGCGAGCACCCGCCCCGCCCCCGCCCCCGACTGGGAGTGGGGGCGGCTTTGCGTGACCCCGGACCCCGTATGCTGCCCCGGTGAGTCAAGCCGTTCTCCGTCCCCCTGGTCCTTTCAACCCTGCCCGCGAAATCGCGGTGAGGGTCCTGCTGCGCGTGCTGGCCGGCGAGACCTTCGCGGCCCCGGCCCTGGACGCGGCCCTGAAGTCCGCCCGGCTGCCGGGGCGCGACTCGGGGCTGGCGACCCACATCGTGTACGGCACGCTGCGTCACGTGCCCAGCCTGGACGCGGCCCTGACGCCCATGCTGCGCGGCGAGACCCACCCCAAGGCACGGGCGGTGCTGCTGGCCGGGGCCTTCGAGAAGCTGTACCTGGGGACCCCGGCCCACGCGGTGGCCAGCGAGTACGTGAACCTCGCGCGCGCCGCCCGTCTGGCCCCGCCCGCCCTGGTGAACGCCGTGCTGCGCCGTGTCGAACGGCCGGCCGGCGAGGTGGCCGGCGAGCTGCCCGCGTGGCTGGCCGACGTGTACGCCGGGGCCTACGGCGATCAGGCGGGCGCGGTGGCGGCGAGTCTGCTGGAGCCGCAGCCGCTGTGGCTCAGCCTCTCGGACGCGGGCGCGCGGGCACTGGAGGACGAGGGCAGCCTCGTGCGGCCGGGGGTCCAGGGCGTGGACCGGGTCGAGCTCGACCGCCCCCTGCGGGAGACGGCCGCCTTCGCCCAGGGGCAGGCCCAGCCCATCAATCCCGCCAGCCTCGCCTGCGTGGACGCGCTGGGCGACGTTTCGGGCGCGCGGGTGCTGGACCTCGCGGGCGGCGCGGGCGTGAAGGCGGCCATGCTCGCCACGCGCGGCGCGGCCGTGACGAGTGTGGACCTGCTGGCGCGCAAGCACGACGCGGCCCGCGTCAACCTGAAGCGTCTGCACCTGAAGGCCGACTTCCTGACCCACGACCTCACCACACCGCTGGACACCGCGCCTGCCGACTTCGTGCTGCTGGACGCGCCCTGCACCGGCAGCGGCACCCTGCGCGCGCACCCCGAGATCAAGCTGCGCCTGACCCCGGAGGCCGTGACCGAGATGGCCGCGCTCCAGGCCCGCATGCTGCCCAACGCCGCCGCCCTGGTCGCGCCGGGCGGGGTACTGGTCTACTCGGTGTGCTCGGTGACGCCGCAGGAGGGGCCGGAGGTCGTGGCCGACTTTCTGGCGGCCCACCCCGACTTCGCCGCCGAGGCCGTGCCCGACATCGAGGTGCCGCACGTCCCGGCGGGCGACGGCCTGCTGACCGTGCCGGTAGACGGCGTGGACGGCTTTTTCATCGCCCGGCTGCGCAGGAAATAGCAGGAAATAAGGGCGGGGGCGGGCAGCCGATCACTGCCCGCCCCCGCCTTGTCCCGCTCAGCTCTTGTCGTCCAGCCCCAGCGCGGCGTCGAGGGCCACCTCGATCATGCCGTTGAAGGTGAGCTGGCGCTCCTCGGCCGACGTGACCTCGTGCGTGACGAGGTGGTCGCTGATGGTCAGGATGGTCAGGGCGCGTACGCCGAACTTGGCGGCCAGGGTGTACAGACCCGCCGCCTCCATCTCGACCGCCAGCACGCCGAAGTCGGCCCAGCGCTTGAATTCCTCGCTGTCGTCGGTGTAGAAGGTGTCGCTGCTCATGATGTTGCCGACGTGCGAGGTGAAGCCCCGCTCCTTGGCGATCTGGTAGGCGCGCAGCAGCAGCTCGAAGTCGGCGATGGGCGCGAACGTCCGCTCGCCGAAGCGGATGCGGTTGATGTTGCTGTCGGTGCAGGCCGCCTGCGCCAGCACGAGGTCGCGCACGTGCACGCCTTCCTGGTAGCTGCCGGCCGTACCCACGCGGATCAGGTTCTTGCAGCCGTAGTCCTTGATGAGCTCGTGGACGTAGATCATCGAGCTGGCGATGCCCATGCCGGTGCCCTGCACGCTCACGCGCTGGCCCTTGTAGGTGCCGGTAAAGCCCAGCATGCCGCGCACGGAGTTGTGCTGCACGGGGTTCTCGAAGAAGGTCTCGGCGATGTGCTGGGCACGCAGCGGGTCGCCGGGCAGCAGGACGGTTTCGGCGATCTCGCCGGGTTTGGCGTTCAGGTGGACACTCACGCGCAGAAGTCTAGAGCATCCTTCCTGAATGGGGCGGTTCAGCCCGGCACCCAGCCGGCCGCCGCCCACTCGGCGTGCGGGATTCCCGAAGTCCGGAAGCCCTGGCGGATTTCCTCTACGGCGTAAGGCACCCGCCTGAAGGTGGGCTGCCAGCCGCCGGGCACGCGGTCAAGCAGCAGGTACTCGGCGCGGGCCGGGTTCATGTAGACCCCGCCGCGCTTCTCGAAGGGCAGGCCCACGCTGCCGGGGTTCAGCAGGGTCCAGCCCTCCAGCGTGCGCAGCAGCGGTCTGTGCGTGTGTCCCCCGATCCATACGGGGGCGGTCCCGAAGGCCGCGCGCAGCTCCGCGAGCCGCCCTTCGGGTGTCTGGGCCTCCAGCACCTCGTCGTCGCGCTCGGGACTGCCGTGAAAGGCGAGGAGGTCGGGGAAGGTGGCCGTGTCCAGAAACCCCGCCACGATCCCGCGCCCCGCCGCCGTCACCCGCGCGGCCGACCAGCGTTCCTGGTCGTACAGCTCGCGCTCGTCGGGAAAGCCCCGGTCGCGGAAGGGCACGGGCAGCCCCAGCAGTTCGCGGTCGGCGTTGCCGCGCACGACCGGGCAGCCCAGCGCTGCGACCTCGCGCAGGCACTCGCCGGGCCAGGGGCCGCCCGTCACCACGTCGCCCAGGCACAGCCGCTCGTCGGCGCCCTGGGCCTGAAGGTCCTCCAGCACGGCCCGCAGCGCAGGCAGGTTGCCGTGGATGTCCCCGAAGACGGCGAGTCGCATGGCCCCAGCATAGGCCGCCCCCGGGGTTGCCCCGCTATCCTGGGGCCGTGCCCACAACCGTTCGTTCGTGCCGGGGGCGGAGATGACCCGGCCGCCCTCCGCCCCGGCCCCCGCGCGCCCCCGCAGCGTATTGTTCGCGCCGGGCAACCGCGCCGACCTGATCGCCAAGCTGCCGCGTTCCGCGCCCGACGCGGTGGTCATCGACCTCGAAGACGCCGTGCCCGCCACGCCCGAGGCCAAGGCCGCCGCCCGCTCCATCGCCCGCGACGCCGCGCGCGACCTCGTGGCCGCCGCGCCGCACCTCGCGGTGCTCGTGCGGGTGAACGCGGTCGCCTCGCCCTACTTCGACGACGACCTCGCGGTCCTGACGCCCGAACTCGCCGGGGTGGTCGTGCCCAAGCTGGAGTCGGCCGGCGACGTGACGCGGGTGATGACGGCGCTCGCCTCGCGCGGCCTGACCCTGCCGATCATGGCGGGCCTGGAAACGGCGGCCGGCGTCTGGAACGCCCGCGAGGTCATGGTTCCGCCGGTCGCCTGGGTGTACTTCGGCGCCGAGGACTACGTGACCGACCTGGGCGGCGTGCGGACCCCCGGCAATGCCGAGGTGCTATACGCCCGCTCGCGGGTGGCGCTCGCCGCGCGGCTGGCGGGGGTGCCGGCGCTGGACATCGTGGTGACGCGCCTGCAAGGCGAGGATGCCTTCCGCGAGGATGCCCGGCAGGGTCGCGCCCTGGGCTATGCGGGCAAACTGTGCATCCACCCGGCGCAGGTCGCGCTGGCACACGGCGAATTCGGGGCGACTCCGGCCGAGCGGGAGCGCGCCCACGCCCTGCTGGCCGCCGCCGCCGAGGCGGCCGGGCAGGGACGCGGCACCTTCGCCTACGAGGGCCAGATGGTGGACGAGCCGATGCTCGCGGCGGCTCGGGCGCTGCTGGCCCAGGGGGAAGGCGAGTGAACGAGGACCTCGACCGCCCCCAGGGCCGCTACTTCGAGGAACTGCCGATCGGTACGGTCATCCGCCACCGGCTGCGGCGCACCGTCACCGAGTCGGACAACATCCTGTTCACCACCCTGACCATGAATCCGCAGCCCCTGCACCTCGACTTCGAGGCCGCCGCCGCGAGCGAGTTCGGCCGCCCGCTGTTCAACTCGATGATGACCCTGAGCCTACTCGTCGGCCTGAGCGTCCACGAGCTCTCGCTGGGCACGCTGGTCGCCAACCTGGGGCTGACGGACGTGGTCTTTCCGAAGCCGGTCTTCCACGGCGACACGCTGCGTGCCGAATCCGAGGTCGTGGAGGCGCGCGAAAGCCGGTCGCGGCCGGGGCAGGGGGTGGTGACGGTCGAGCACCGGGGGTTCAACCAGCACGGGGAGCTGGTGGCGCGGTGCAAGCGGACCATGCTGCTGCGTCAGCGGGAGGCTTCGGCGGGGTAGGTTGTTGGGCGTTCGGGTTGGAAGGCGTTCTGTTCTCGTTTGCCCTCCCCCCAGCCCCCCTCCCGGTAGGAGGGGGGAGCCTTTCGCTGCGCTCGGCAAGAGTCGTTCCGGGCGCTGGTGGAGGTGCTCTGTCTTGCGGTGTGACGGCTCAGCTCGGGGCCGGACACAGGGCGTTGGAATGGCCCGCGCGCTTCGCGCACGACGGCCTTCGGGGGGACTTGGGCGGTGAGCTGGGTGGGGTGGCCCTGCCCTGGCTGTAGAACGGCCCCCTCCGGTTGCGGGAGGGGGCCGTGCCACAGGCGAGTGCTTTTTCTACAAGCTACGCGCCATAGGCCACAAGCTGCTCTTACGGTTTCATGCGCGTCAGCATGCGGGGGAAGGGGATCGCCTCGCGGATGTGGTCGATGCCCGTGATCCAGGCCACCACACGCTCCAGACCCATGCCGAAGCCGGCGTGGGGCACGCTGCCCATGCGGCGCAGGTCGAGATACCAGTCGAAGGCTTCGAGGGGCAGGCCCTCGTGCTCGATGCGGCCCTTCAGCAGCTCGTAGTCGTGGATGCGCTCCGAGCCGCCGATGATCTCGCCGTAGCCCTCGGGCGCGATCATGTCGTCGCACAGCGCCACGCGGGCATCGGTGGGGTCGGGCTGCATATAGAAGGCCTTGATGGCCGCCGGGTACTTCTCGATGATCACGGGGCGGTCGAAGTGGTGGCCCAGGATCGTCTCATGCGGCGCCCCCAGGTCGTCGCCCCACTCGACGGGCTGCACGTCGGCCTGCACGTTGTCGGGCAGGTCGCCCTCCTCGATGTGCTTGCGGACGATGTCCAGCGCCTCGGTGTAGGTCACGCGCGGGTAGTTGCCCTCGGCGGCGCCCCGCAGCTTGCCGAGGTCGCGGCCCAGCACCTCCAGTTCGGTCGCGCACTGCTCCAGCACGCGGCGCACCAGGAAGCTCACGAAGCGCTCCTGCAGGGCCATGTTCTCGGTATGGTTGCTGGGGGCCACCTCCGGCTCGATCATCCAGAATTCGAGCAGGTGGCGCCGCGTCTTGGACTTCTCGGCGCGGAAGGTCGGCCCGAAGGTGTAGACCTTGCCGAAGGCCAGCGCGCCCGCCTCGGCGTGCAGCTGTCCGGTCTGCGACAGGTAGGCCTTGTCCTCGCCGAACAGATCGATCTCGAACAGTTCGGTCGTGCCCTCGGCGGCGTTCGGCGTGAAGAACGGGCTGTCGAAGCGCACGAAGCCCTCGCCGTGGAAGAACTCGACGACCGAGCGCTGGATGCAGTCGCGCACGCGCATGATCGCCCAGGGGCGGCGGTGGCGCAGCCACAGGTGGCGGTGGTCCATCAGGAACTCGATGCCGTGCTCCTTGGGCGTGATGGGGTACTCGGCGTGGTTCTCGCTGACCGGCGTCAGCTCGCGCACGCTGAGTTCCACGCCGCCGGGCGCGCGCTCGTCGGCGCGGACCTCGCCGGTCACCGTCACGGCCTGCTCCTGCGTCAGGCGCTTGGCGGCCTCGAAGACCTCCTCGCTGACGTCGCCCTTGAACACGGTCGCCTGCACGAAGCCGCTGCCGTCGCGCAGTTTCAGGAACTGGATCTTGCCCTTGCCGCTCTTGTCGGTCAGCCAGGCGCTCAGGGTCACGCTCTGGCCCACATGCGCCGCGAGATCACGAATGGTGCTGTGCTGTGAAGTCATCCCCGGCAGTATAGACGTGCTGGGCGGAGAAACTGCGGGCGGACGGCCCCTCAGAACGGCTCGGCCGTCGCGGCTCCCGGCGACACCCTGAACTGCACGATGAGCTGCACGCACGGCTCGTCGCCCAGCTGCCCCGAGCGGTGGCCCTTCTCGCCCCGGGTCTCCTGGTCCTGCCCGAAGTGGAGGTCGCCGGGGCCCATCTCGGCGCGGTGGCCGTCCATCGTCTCCAGAAACCAGCGGCCCGACAGGGGCACGACCCACTGCGGCTTCGGGCTCTCGTGCCACTCGCCCACCCAGCCGACCGGCAGGACGGCGAAGGACACCGCCTCGACCTCGCCGGGAAAGGGCCGCAGCCACTGCGGGGCTGCGCCGCCGCCCACGCTCTTCTGCCCGAAGTTCGCCATCACGGCCGTGTTCAGGCGGCTGACGCCCCCGGTGTCGGTCCACATGTGGTAGTAGGGCAGCGAGGGCGAGGCCTGGTCGTCGGGAGTGACAGCGGCGCGCAGGTGGGCGAGGTCGGGCAGAAGGTCGGGCATAGGGTCACGCTACCGGCGGGCGCGCGGGCGAGATGAAAGGGGGCGAAGTCAAACCTTGGGCGAAGGGCGCGCGGTCAGGCCCGGGGCGCGCCCTACACTGCGTCCATGCGAGCCTTCGCCGACCGTGCGCCCCGCCTCATCGCCATCGACCTCGACGGAACGCTGCTGGGCGACGACAACCGCGTCTCGCCGGGCAATCTGGCGGCGGTGCGCGCGGCGCAGGCGGCGGGGCACCTCGTCGTGATCGCCACGGGGCGCTCGTTGCCCGACGTGCGGGCGCTGTGGCGCGGCACGGGGCTGGTCTGTCCGGCCATCGCCTGCAACGGGGCGCTGACCTGTGACGCCCAGGGCGAGGTGCAGGCCACCGTGCCGCTGGACCGTTCCCTGGCCCTGGAGCTGCTGGAACGGACGGCCGGGCAGGGCCTGTATACCGAGCTGTATATGCCCGAGACGACATATGTCACCCCGGACGCGCGCGCGCAGCTGGCCCGCGAGCGCGACGAGCTCCTGCCCCCTGGCGAGCGGGAAGCGGGCTGGGAGGTGGCCGAGCGCCACTTTGCCCAGGTGGGCCTGTACCCGACCGGCGACATGGCGCGGGCCCTGCGGGAGAGCGCCGCGCCGCCCCTCAAGCTCCTCGTGTTCACCTTCGGCGCGGCGCAGCGGGAGGCGCTGGCCCGCACGTTGGGGGACCGCTCCGACCTGGGGCTGACCCGGTCGAGTCCATACAACCTCGAACTCTCGCACCCGGACGCCCAGAAGGGCGCGGCGCTCGCGCGGCTGGCTTCGGCCTACGGCTTCGGCCCGGAACGGGTGGTGGCGATAGGCGACAGCCTCAACGACCTTTCGATGATGCGGTTCGCGGGCCACGCCGTCGCCATGGGGGGCGCGCACCCGGACGTGCTGGCCGCCTGCGCCGACGTGACCGGCCCTTGCGGTGAGGACGGCGTGGCCCAGGCCCTGAACACGCTGCTCGCCCTGGCCTGAAAGACTGGGCCGGAGGGACGTCTAGAGCGCTTCCCGTGGGCCGGAAGGTTCGGGGTGCGGGTCCCCCTGACGCACGACCCGCCGCGCGGCCAGCAGAAGGGGAAGGCCGACCCCTATGAACAGTCCCTGGAGGATCAGGGCCGCCAGTCCCAGCGGTGAAGATGCGCTGCCTGCTTCCTGGGTGAAGAGGACTCCCAGCACGCCCAGGGCCGCCGCCAGAATCATCAGGCTCTGAAGGCCTGTGAGTACGCCCAGCCACTTCAGCAGTCTGGCCTGGGCGGGGCGTGGAGAAGGGGCAGGGGACTGCGCCCCCTCGGTCATCCAGTCCCGGACCGCCGCCGCGAAATAGAAGGTCACCACGAACAGGAAGAGGATGGTGACGACATTGAAGCGCAGCGGGAAGGACTCCTCGGGCCAGTCGGGCAGCAGGCGGCCGAGCAGGGTGAGCGCCAGCCACAGCAGCGGGCTGAAGCCGAAAACCAGCCAGGCCTGCCGGGTACGCCGCGTCAGGGCGGCCGTGGCCGGCGCGGTCAGGACCCAGTCGCGCATACACCACAGCGCCCAGAGCTCCGGCAGCGTCGTGAGGAATGCGGGCACTTGCGGCAGACCGGCGTCGGCCATGTTGACGACCGTGACAGCCAGCAGGAGGGCCGAATAGACCGCGAGCCAGAACGCCAGGCGAGCCGGAGCGGAGCGGGCTGAAGAAAGCACGGAGCTGAGGCTAACAGACCGGGCCGGCGCCGGCCGCTTCAGATGGGCCGGCCCGATTTCCTTTCCCGCAGGCCCTCAGCCTGCCGCGCCGCCGCGCCGCTCGCGGGCGTCCTTCGCCAGTTCGCGGCGCAGGATCTTCATGGCGGCGCTCTTGGGCAGCTCGTCCCGGAATTCCACGCTGCGCGGGGCCTTGTAGCTGCTCAGGAGCTGGCGGCAGTGGGCGATGATCTCGGCCTCGGTCGCCTGCGCGCCGGGCTTGAGGGCCACGACCGCATGCACCGTCTCGCCCCGGTAGGCGTCGGGCAGGCCCACGGCGGCGGCTTCCAGCACGGCGGGGTGCGACATCAGCGCCTCCTCGACCTCGCGGGGGTAGATGTTGTGGCCGCCCGCGATGATCAGGTCCTTCTTGCGGTCCACGATACGGAAGTACCCGCGCTCGTCCATCGTCGCCATGTCGCCGGTCAGCAGCCAGGTGCGCCCGAAGGCTTCCTTGAGGGTGGTGGCCGTCTCGGCGGGTTTCTGCCAGTAGCCCTGCATCACCATCGGGCCGGCGACCCACAGCTCGCCGACCTCGCCGGTACCTACCGGCTGGCCGTCCTCGCCGACCACCAGCGCGTCCACGCCCGGCAGCGGCAGGCCGATGCTGCCGTCCTCCTGCTCGCCCTGCACCGGGTTGACGTGCGTGACCGGGCTCGCCTCGGTCAGGCCGTAGCCCTCGACCAGATTGGCCCCGTTGGTGATCTCGCGGAACCGGCGGGCCGTTTCGTGCAGCAGGGGCGCGCTGCCGCTGATGCACGCGCGCACGCTGCTCAGGTCGTAGTTCGGGGTGTCGGGGTGGTTGTTGATGGCGTTGTACAGCGTGGGGACGCCCGGAAACAGCGTCGCCCTGCTCGTCTGGATCTGGCCCAGCACCATGCGGATGTCGCGGGCGTTGGGGACCAGCACCATCGTCGCGCCGGTCAGGACGCTCAGGTTCATGCCGACCGTCATGCCGTACACGTGGAAAAACGGAATGGCCGCCAGCGTGATCTCCTGGTCGGGGCGCAGGTCGCTCATCCACGCGCGCGACTGCTCGCAGTTGGCGATGAGGTTGGCGTGGGTCAGCACCGCGCCCTTGGGCACCCCGGTCGTGCCCCCGGTGTACTGGAGCAGCGCCGGCTCGTCGCTCGACACCGTTACCGGGCGCGGCTCGGGCGGCTGCGAGGCCACGGCCGCCGCGAAGGGCAGCACCGCCGCGTCGCCGTAGTCCACCTCGGTCCAGGTGCCTTCACGTCGGGCCTTGAGGGGATACAGCACGCTCTTGGGAAAGGGCAGCGCCTCCTGGATACCCGCCACGAGGACCCGCTTGACCGGCACGCGCTGCCGGATCTCCTCGTAGCGCGGGTAGAAGCTGTCGAGCAGGATCAGCGTCTCGCTGCCGCTGTCCACGAGCTGCTGTTCGAGTTCGTGCGCCACGTACAGCGGGCTGGTGTTCACCGCGACCGCCCCCGCGATCAGCGTGCCGTAGAAGGCGGTCACGAACTGCGGGCAGTTGGGCAGCATGATCGCCACGCGGTCGCCCTTCTTGACGCCCATCTTCTGCAGCGCCAGCGCCAGCCGCCGCGCGTCACGCCACAGCGCCGCGTAGCTCGTCTGCGCGCCCAGGAAACTCAGGGCCGTGCGCCCCGGAACGCGCGCCGCCGTGCGTTCCAGCAGCTCCGGCAGGGTCAGGTCGCTGGGGCGGAAGTCGCGCGGCACGCCCAGCTCGTAGTGGCTCAGCCACGGGCGCGGCAGCTCGGGCAGGGAGGTGGGGGCGGCGCTGACAGGAAAGGAAGAGGAAAAGGTCATGACGGGGGTCCTCGTTGGGTCGGGCACTCGGGCGGACCGGGCGGCCCACAGGGCGGCCGCATCTGCATGCAGGTCGCGCGCTCAGGTTGATGTTGGACCCAGTATAAACATAGTCCCGGTCCAAACCAAAGTGCGCCCGGCCGCCGCGCCCGCCTACAGCACGAGGACGCCGTGGTGCTTGGCCTTGTCCTGCGGCTCGACGTGGATGGTGACCTGCACCTCGTCCAGTTCGGCGCGCAGGGCGTCTTCGAGGCGGTCGCAGATGGCGTGGGCCTCGCGCACCGACATCTCGCCGGGCACCACGAGGTGAAAGTCGATGAAGGTCAGGGTGCCCGAAGTCCGGGTGCGCAGGTCATGCATCTCCAGCGCGCCCTCGGCGTGTTCGCGCATGGCCTGGCGGATGCGCGTCTCGGTGGGGCTGTCCACGCCCGCGTCCATCAGGCCGCCCACACTGCGGCTCAGCAGGCCCCAGCCGCTCCACAGGATGTTCAGCGCGACCAGAATCGCCAGCAGGGGGTCCAGGACCGCCCAGCCGGTCAGGACCGCGAGCACCACCCCGACCACCACGCCGATGCTGGTGACCACGTCGGTCAGGATGTGCTGCCCGTCGGCCAGCAGCGCGGGGCTGCGGGTGCGCCGGCCCGCGCGCAGCAGCACGGCCGCCCAGGCCCCGTTGATCAGGCTCGCCAGCACGTTGACGCCCAGCCCGGCCCACGCCGCCTCGACCGGGCGCGGCGCGAACAGGTCCGGCACCGCGATGCGCAGGATGCCCACCGCCGCCAGCACGATCAGCACGCCCTCGGCCACCGCGCTGAGGTACTCGGCCTTGGTGTGGCCGTAGGGGTGGTTCGCGTCGGCCGGGCGCGCCGCGACCCACAGCGCCAGCAGCGCCGCGCCCGAGGCCACCACGTTGATGATGCTCTCCAGCGCGTCCGAGAGCAGGGCCACGCTGCCGGTCATGCGGTAGGCCACGAACTTCAGCCCCAGCACCCCCAGCGCGACCACCACCCCCAGCGCGGCGAGCCGGATGGGGGAGACGGAGGAGGGACGGGCAGGAGACGCGACCATCCGGCGAGCGTAACAGGGTTAGGTCAGGCGAAAACGGGGTTAGGCGCGGCGAAACCCGCTACCCGGACGGGAACAGCCGGTCAGGTGCCGCCCCCCTGGAGGTGGCCGTCGAGCAGGTGCAGGGTGCGGTCGGCGCGCGCGGCGAGGCGGTCGTCGTGGGTGACGAGCAGCACGCCCGCGCCCTGTTCGCGGGCCAGCGACACGAGCAGCCCGGCCACCGTCTCGGCCCCGGCGCGGTCCAGGCTGCCGGTCGGTTCGTCGGCCAGCACGGCGGCGGGCTGCGCGGCCAGGGCGCGGGCCACGGCCACGCGCTGGCGCTCGCCGCCGCTCAGCACGCCCGGCAGCGCGCCGGCGCGGTCGAGCAGCCCCACCCGCGCGAGCAGTTCGCGCGCCCGCTCGGTGCCCCCCCGCCCGCTGAGCTGCGTCGGGATCAGGAGGTTTTGCAGCACGGTCAGGTCCTCGAGGAGATAGTGGTGCTGGAACACCAGCCCGATGCGCCCGGCCCGCCGCGACGCCCGCTCCTGCACGCCGAGCTGGTCGCAGCGTTCGCCCGCCCAGTACACCTCACCGCCCTGCGGGGTGTCGAGGCCGCCCAGCAGGTGCAGCAGGGTGCTCTTGCCGCTGCCGGACGGTCCCGTGACCGCCACGACCTCGCCGGGCCAGACCTCCAGCGTGACCCCGCCCAGCACCTCGCGTTCTCCGAAGGCGTGGCGCAGCGAAACGCCCCGCAGGGCGGGAGGGTCGGCAGGTGCGGCGAGGTTCACGCGCGGCATGTTACCCGGTGGGTCTGGCGGCGGCGGCGGCTCCGGACGAATCTGTCGCGTGGGACAGCCTTTTGCGCTACACTGCCCCCGATGTCCCGACTGGACGACCTGCACCAATCTCTCCTTTTTCAAGACGTCCAGCCCGAAGCGGTCCAGGACGCGGCCAGCGCGGTCATCGAACGCCAGTTCCGCAGCGGCGACCTGCTGCTGCAACAGGACGTGCCCGGCGACGCCCTGCTGCTGCTCACGCACGGCTCGGTGCGGGTCACGCGCATGAGCGTCTCGGGCCGCGAGCGCGTGATGGGCGACATCTACGCGCCGGGCATCGTCGGTGAGACGGCCGTGCTGGAGGGCGGTGAGCGCAGCGCCACCGTGCGCGCCCTGGAAGACGTGACCGCCCTGATGCTCTACCGCGACCACTTCGACCAGATCCTGCGCCGGCACCCGCGCGTGCTGTGGAACCTCGCCCGCCTGCTGGCCCGGCGCGTGACCCTGCTCAACGACGAGCTGATCGCCCTGGGCCAGAACACCGAGACGGCCCTGGCCCACGTGCTGAGCAGCCTCTACACCCAGCGGGTGGGGGCGGGCCTCGCGCAGCCACAGATTCTGCCCCTGAACACCCAGGACATCATGAACCGCATCAGTGCCAGCCGCGAGACGGTCGCGCGCGTCATGCGCCGCCTGGAGCAGCAGAAACTGGTGCGGACGGTGGGGGGCACCATCCACCTGCTCGACCCCCAGAGGCTCGACCGCCTCGCCCTGGAGTCCGGCGACCTCGACTAGGCGGGGACGGCCGTTCCCCCGCTCCCCGGTAGAATCGGGGTATGGCTATTCTGGAAATCGACTGCCCCGTGTGCGGTGAGGTGCTGGAGCTCAGCGCCGAGGACCGCGCCGAACTGAACCCCGGCGACGTGATCGTGTGCGACTCGTGCAGCGCCGAAATGGAAGTGACCCGCAACGGCGAGGGCGAGGACTTCGAGCTCGAACTGCTGGGCATCCTCACCGAGTGCCCCAACTGCGGTGAGGAGTTCGAGGTGACCGACGACCTGCTCAGCGCCGCGCCGGTGATCGAGAGCGCGGACGGCGCGGCTGTCAGCCTCGTGGACTGTCCGCACTGCCACGCCCGTATCGAGCTGGAATTCGAGCCGGACCCTGCCGAGCCTTCCGTCTCGGGTCGCTGAGCTGTCTAGGCAATATCAAACGAAAAAAGAATCAGCGTTTAACCTATCAAACGCAAGGAGATTACGATGCCTACTGTTCAATTTGAAAACCCCGAAACCGGAGCCATCATCGAACTGACCAACCCCGAGCTGGGCGAGCTGGTCATCGACGAAGATACGGGCGTGGAATACGAAGTCGTCTCGGTGGACCCGCCCCGCCTAGAAGCCGCCCCGCAGGAAGCGGAGGACTGGGGCGAGTGACTCGGGACGTGGGGGGGCGGCCAGCGGCGGAGACGCCCTGCGCCGCCCCCTCACCCTGAGCCGTCCCGGAGACGCCATGGCCGATCTCGCTGTTCTGTACGACCGCATCCGCCCCGACGAGAAGATGCTCTTCGAGGCCCTCGACGGGCTGGGCGTGCCCTACGACAAGGTGTACACGCCGCAGCTCAAGGTGACCTTCGACGAGGCCGGGCGTGCCCAGGTGCCCTGGCGCGTCGCCATCGAACGCTGCGTGAGCCAGACGCGCGGGCACGCCGTGACGCGCGCCCTCGAAGCCTTCGGTGTGCAGGTCGTCAACCCCTCGCACGTCATCGAGCTGTGCGGCGACAAGCTCGCCACCAACGCGCGTCTCGCGGCGGCCGGGCTGCCCACGCCGCGCACCGGGGTCGCCTTCGACAGCGGCGCGGCGCTGGAACTCATCGAGGAGATGGGCTACCCGGTGGTCCTCAAGCCGACCGTCGGCAGCTGGGGCCGCATGGTGAGCAAGCTCAACGACCGCGACGCCGCCGAGGCCGTCATCGAGCACAAGGAGGTGCTGGGCGGACCGCAGCACGGCGTCTTCTACGTGCAGGAGCTGATCGACAAGCCCGAGCGCGACATCCGCGCCTTCGTGGTGGGCGGGGAGTGCATCGGGGCGATCTACCGCACCTCGGGCCACTGGATCACCAACACGGCGCGCGGCGGCAAGGCGAGCAACTGCGAGGTCACGCCCGAACTGGCCGACCTCGCGCTGCGCTCGGCGGCGGCCGTGCAGGGGCAGATCGTCGCCATCGACCTCGTCGAGGACCCGCGGCGCGGCCTACTCGTCATCGAGATCAACCACACCATGGAATTCAAGAACAGTGTGGCGACCACCGGCGTGGACATCCCGCGCCGCATGGGCGAGTACGCCCTGAGCCTGCTGGGCTGACCCGCGCAGGCGAGGCCCCCATGCGGCCCACATGGGCTAGATTGTGAGTCGCATGGCAGTTGCCGGAAGCGTGATCGGAGACGGTGTGCGGCTCGTTCGCCTGCTGGGGCGCGGCTCGCACAGCGCCGTGTATTTCGCCGTCGACCGCGAGGGCCAGCCGCGCTCGGTGAAGGTGTTTCCCGACTACCTCGCCCCCTTCGCCGACCGCGAGTACGCCCACGGGGTCGGCCTGACCCATTCCCGCCTCGCCCCGGTGCTGGCCCGCACGGCGCTGGAGGAGTGCCCCGCCCTGGTCCTGACCTACGCGCGCGGGCAGACCCTCTTTCAGCGTTACGTCTCGCGTCCGGCGCTCCTGGCCGAGCGCCAGGCCTTCTTGCTCACGATGACGCACCTGCTCGACGCCCTGGGCTACTTGCACGGGCGCGGGCTGGTCCACCGCGACATCAAGCCCGACAACATCATCGTGGAGCCGGAGGGGGCCGCCAAGCTGGTCGACTACGACCTCTCGGGCCGCGCCTACGAACCGCTGGCGCTGCCCACCCGTATCGGCACGGGCGCCTTCCTGAGTCCGGAGGCGGCGCGCGGCGATCCCCAGGGCCCCGAGAGCGACCTGTACGGTGTGGGGGTGCTGCTGGGCTGGGGCATCCACGGGCAACTGCTGACGCCCGGCGAGGCCGCGCCCATGACCCGCGACCCCCTGACGCCCCTGTGGCGCTCGCTCACGCGGCCCGACCGCCGTGCCCGCCCCCGGGACGCCGCCGCCGTGCGCGCCGAACTGCTGGAGCTGGCGCAAAAACCGCTCTGAGACGGAACAGTCGGCTCCGGAAGGGCAGCGGCGGCGGCTCAGGCGGCCCGGCTCAGTCGGGCGGGGTCCCATGGCCGGAGCGTGCCGAACAGCAGGTCGAGGTCGTCGTGCAGCGCGTGATCCGGCGCGGCGGGCAGGTCGGGAGACGCCGCCGCCAGGGTCAGCACTTCCTCGACCGTTCCGGCGTGCAGGGTCAGGGCCGGCCGGTCGTCCCGGCCCACCAGGAGGGCCGCCTCCCCCTGCCGGGTCACCCCCAGGGTCACGGTCCATAAAGAGGCCGCGTCCTCCACGGTCACCTGCCAGAGGACACGGCGCATCTCGGACGGGCTGCTCAGGCGCGCGCGTGGGCCTTGAGGCGGTCGCCGTAGTACTTGCGCAGTTTGGCGACCTTGGGGGCGATCACGGCGGCGCAGTAGGGCTGGCGCGGGTTGTTGGCGAAGTAGTCCTGGTGGTAGTCCTCGGCCACATAGAACTCGCTCGCGGGCTCGATGGTGGTCACGATGGGCCGGTCGAAGACGTTCTGTGCCCCCAGGTCGGCGAAGACCTCGCGGGTCTCGCGTTCCTGCTCGGCGCTCAGCGGGAACACGGCGCTGCGGTACTGCGTGCCCACGTCGGCCCCCTGGCGGTTGAGGCTGGTCGGGTCGTGGGTCGCCATGAACAGGCCCAGCAGGTCCTTGTAGCTCACCTGGGCGGGGTCGAAGGTCACGCGCACGGCCTCGGCGTGGCCGGTGTCACCGCCACACACCGCGCGGTAGGTGGGGTCGGGCACGTCGCCGCCTATGTAGCCGCTCTCGACCTTGTCCACCCCCTGGATGTCCTTGAGAACCGCCTCGGTGCACCAGAAGCAGCCCCCGGCGAAGATCGCCTGTTCCTTGCCTTGCGTTCCGTTCGTCATTGAGGCATTTTCGCGCGTCCGGGCCAGGTGCAGCGGAACGCAGCCCACGGTCGGCATCAAGCGTTAAAGCAAGGTCAAGATGAGAAGCGGTCCGCACTCAGCGCAGGAAAAAGAGTCGCGCCGCCACCAGCAGGATGATCCCGCCGTACATCCACTTCACGAAGGCCGAGCCGCGCAGCATCGCCATGCGGGCCCCCAGCATGGCCCCCAGCGCGTTGGCGACGCCCATCGGCAGCCCGATCCACCACACCATCTGCCCGCTCGTGAGGAAAAAGAGGAACGCGCCCAGGTTCGTGGCGAAGTTGATGGTGCGCGCGTTGCCGCTTGACCGCACCAGATTGAAGCCCGCGAGCGCGAACAGGAACATCAGGAAGGTGCCGGTGCCGGGGCCGAGAAAGCCGTCGTACATTCCGATGATCAGTGCGCCCGGCAGCGTGAGGGCCAGCGTGCGCGCCGTCAGGCCGGGGTAGCGGTCCTCCAGCCCGAAGCGCTTGTTGGCGAGCACCAGCACCCCCACGCCCAGGATGACCACGCCCACCAGGGTCTGGAAGGCGGCCGGCGACACGAAATGCACGAGGTAGGCCCCCAGCGCGCTGCCGAGCAGGGCCAGCGGAACCAGCCGCAGCACGAGCGCCTTCTCGACATGTCCCTTGCGCCAGTACTGCGCGGTCGCGCTGCCCGAGCCGAAGATGGCGAGCAGCTTGTTCGTCGCCACGACCTGCGCGGGGTTCAAGCCCATGAGCAGCAGCGTGGGCAGCGTGATGGTGCCGCCGCCCCCCGCCACCGCGTCGATGAAGCCCGCCAGAAAGGCGAGGGGGAGACCGTAGAGCAGCACTTCGGGGCCGGGCACCTGCGGACTGTAGCAGCCCCCCGGGGAAGGGGGTTCGGCCCGCCCGGACGCCCGCTCCCGTTCCCGCCTGGTCTGAACGTGCCGCGCGCGCCCCCAAAAAGGCCGTGCTAGCCTCGCCCCCATGTGTGCCGCCTCGCTGCCCGACACCGCGACCTTTCCCTTCGAGACGGCGGTGGTGGCGGGCGTGGGACTCATCGGGGGCAGCGTGGCGCTGGGGCTGCGTCAGCGGCTGCTGGCCCGGCGGGTCATCGGCTACGACGCCAACCCCGAGGTGCTGCGCGAGGCCCAGGCGCTGGGCGTGGTGGACGAGATCCGCACCAGCCCCGGCGAGTGGCTGCGCGCCGCCGACCTCGTGGTCCTGGCCTCGCCCATGCGGACCCTTTCGCCGCTGGCCCGCGACCTCGCGCCCTTCCTGAGCCCGGCCGCCCTGGTCACCGACGTGGGCAGCGTGAAGTCGGGCATCACCGCCGAGATGGAGGCGCTGGGCGTGCGCCAGTTCGTCGCCGGGCACCCGATGGCGGGCAGCGAGCGCGGCGGGGTCACGCACGCCCGCGCCGCGCTGCTGGAAAACGCCGTCTGGGTGCTGACCCCGGGCGACCACACCCCCCTGACCGCCCTGAGCCGGGCGCGCACCCTGGTCGAGGCGCTGGGGGCCGCCCCGGTGGTCATGCCGCCCGACGCGCACGACGCGCTCGTGGCGACCATCAGCCACCTGCCGTACCTCGCCAGCCTCGCCCTGACGCACATGGTCGCCCGCGACGAGCGCCTGAGCCTGCTGGCCGCCGGGGGCTTCCGCGACCTGACCCGCGTGGCGAGCGGCGACCCGCGCATGAGCCGCGACATGGTCGTCGAAAACAAGGCGGCGCTGCGGGGGGCCCTGGCGCGTTTCCGGCGGCAGCTCGAGCGCCTGGAGGCCGACCTCGACGACCCCGAGGAGTTGCTCGCGGCGGCCGCTGAGGGCAAGCGCACCCGCGACAGCCTGCCGGTGGTCAAGCGCAGCCTGCTGCCCCCCAAGCACGATCTCGTGGTGGCGGTGCCCGACCAGCCCAACCAGATCGGCGCGGTGACGCAGGCGCTCGGGGCGTCGGGCGTGAACATCAAGGACATCGAGGTGCTGGCCATCCGCGAGGAGGGCGGGGCGCTGCGCCTGGGCCTCGAATCGCCCGAGGAGGTCTCCCGCGCCGCCGAGATTCTGCGTGCCGAGGGCTTCGAGGTGCGCGGCCGGGGCTGAGCCGTCCGGCGCAGGTGCCCGCCCGCACAGAGCCGTTACCCTGCGCCATGCCCAACCCCGCCCAGGCCCGCCTCGAAGCCGCCCTTCCCGCCGCGCTCGAGCGCCTCCGGGCGACCTCCGGCGTGTACGCGGCGCTGTGGTGCGGCTCGGCGGCGCGCGGCGAGGCGACCGCCCACAGCGACCTGGATTTCCACGCCCTGGTGGGCGGCAACCGGCGCTGGCGCAGCAACTTCACGGTGCGGGGCGTGCCGGTCGAGGTCTTCCACAACCCGGCCCGCCAGATCCGCGCGCTGCTGGCTGCCGGGGACGCCGCCACCGTCGCCATGTTCGCCCAGGGGCGGCCCGCGCTGCCCCACCCTGAGCTGGACGCCCTGTGTGCCGAGGCGCGGGCGCGGTACGCCGCCGGCCCTGCGCCGCGCCTGCCGACCGAGGCCGAACGCTTCGCCCTGATCGAGGAACTGATGGACGCCCGCGCGCAGGCCGACGCGGGCGACCCGGTGCATGCCGTGACGGTGCTGACGGCGCTCTCGCGCCAGCTCATGCCGCTGCTGTATGCCCGGCACGGCTGGTGGGGGGTCAAGCGCGAGCACTGGGCGCGCGACCTGGGCGAGCGGGCCCCGGACCTCGCCGCCGAGCTGCGCGCCCTTCTGGTCGCCCCGGACCTCGCGGCGCGGCAGGCCGCCTTCGAGACGCTGGTCCGGCGTGTGACCGGCGACCTCACCTACCGCGAGGTGCCGCCCGAGCCGCAGGAGGCAGGCGGCCTGTAGCGTGTAGATAAATAAAGAGCAGACGGCCAGCCCGCCCCTCCTTTTGCTCCACAAGCCACAAGCGACGAGCCACACGCTTCCCCGTAACACCCCCGACAGAACCCGCCGCCTACGCTGGGCGCCATGATCGAGGTCAGCCACTACAGCAAGCGCTACGGCACCCACCTGGCCGTCGCCGACCTGAGTTTCACGGTGCGGCCGGGCGCGGTGTTCGGGCTGCTGGGCAGCAACGGCGCGGGCAAGACCACCACCATCCGCGCGCTCGTGGGCCTGACCCGCCCGACCTCGGGCACGGTGCGCGTGCAGGGCTTCGACGTGTGGCGCGAGCCGGTGCGCGCCAAGGCGGCCTTCGGGTATATCCCCGACCGGCCCTACCTGTACGGCAAACTCACGGCGCGCGAGCTGCTGCGCTTCGTGGGCGACCTCTACCGGGTGCCGGACGCCGCCTCCGGGATCGACCGCTGGCTGGAGTTCTTCCGCCTGACCGACTTCGGCAACGAGCTGCTCGAAACCTACTCGCACGGCATGCGCCAGAAGGTCGCCATCGTGGCCGCGCTGCTGCCCGACCCGCCGGTCCTGATCGTGGACGAGCCGATGGTGGGCCTGGACCCCCACGCCGCGCGGCAGGTGCGCGAACTGTTCCGGGGGCACGCCGACCGGGGCCGCACAGTGCTCCTCACCACCCACTCGCTGCCGCTGGCCGAGGCCGTGTGCGACCGTCTGGTGGTTCTCGACCGGGGCCGCGTGCTGGGCGAGGGCACCCTGGACGACCTGCGCGCCCAGACCGGCACCGAGGCGGGCGGCGTGCACGGCGACAGCCTGGAGCGCATCTTCTTCCGGCTGCTGGAGGAGGAACAGGCCGAGGCCACGCGGGCGCGTGAGGGGGCCGCCGGATGACAGTCCGGCCCGCGCCCCGCACGGCCGCGCCCCCGCGCCCCCCCAGCCTGCTGCGCCTCAAGGCGACCGCGCTGGGGCACGCCCTGCGCCGCGCGCCGCGTGCCGGGCTGGCTTTCCTGGCCCTGCTGGGCGCGCTTCTGCTCTGGGCCGAGGTCTGGGGCACCTGGCAGGCGCTGAGCTTCCTGGGCCGCTTCGGCGACCTGGGCCTGAACGTGTTCGGGCGCGTGCTGGAGATCGGCCTGATCACCCTGACGAGTGGCGTGACCTTCAGCGCCACGACCACCGCCATCCAGACGCTCTATCTCAGCGACGACCTGAATTTTCTGCTCACGGGGCCGATCAGCACCTGGCGCGTCTTCGCCCTCAAGGTCTTCGAGACGTTCCTGAACGCGGCGCTCGTGCCCGTGGCCCTGACCCTGCCGCTCCTCCTGACGGTCGCTGCGTACTTCCGCGCCCCGGTGTGGGCCTACCCGGTGATGGTGCTCGCCGACCTCCTGACCTTCGCCGCGCCGGTCGGGCTGGGGGCGCTGCTGGCCGTGCTCCTCATGCGCGTGGCCCCGGTGGGCCGAGTACGCGAGGTGAGCACGGCGCTGGGGGTCCTCATCAGTGCGGGGCTGGTGTACGCCATCCGCGCGCTGCGGCCCGAAGTCCTCGTGCAGCGCGCGCAGGACCCCGAGAAGCTCGAAGCGTTGCTGCGGCAGTTCGCCGGCCCGACCAGTCCCTTCCTGCCGCCCTCGTGGGCCGCGCAGGGCATCTGGGGGGCGGCGCACGGCACGCTTGCCTGGCCGCTGCTGCCGCTGGCCCTGCTCACGGCCGGGCTGCTGCTGGGCGCGGCGGCCCTGGCGGCCCACGCCTACCAGGAGGGCTGGGCGCGGGCCCTGGACTCCAGCCGCCCGAAACTGGACCCCCGGTCCCGCCCGGCCTCCTGGGGCGAGCGCATGCTGGGCCGCCTGGGCCCCGGCGGCTCCCTCGCGTACAAGGACCTGCGCCTGACCCTGCGCGACCCGACGCAGTGGAGCCAGCTCCTGATCGTGGCAGCGCTGGCGGGCGTGTACCTCGTGAGCGTGCGGGCCGTGCCCGTGCCGGTGCCGCAGTTCCGGGGCATCCTCGGGTACATCCAGCTCGCCTTCCAGGGCTTCATCGTGGCGGGGGTGGCGGTGCGCCTCGCCTTTCCGGCCGTGTCGCAGGAGGGCCGCGCGTACTGGCTGCTGCGCACCGCGCCGCTCAGCCCCCGGCAACTGGTGCTCAGCAAGTTCCTGGGCGTGCTGCCGGTCACGCTCGTGCTGGGCCTGGTCATGGGGGTCGCCAGCGCCCTGAGCATGGCCCTGGCCCCCACGCTGCTGCTCCTGAGCGTGCTCGTGTCGGTCAGCAACGCCTTCGTCATCACGGCGCTGGGGGTGGGGCTGGGGGCCGCCGCGCCGCGCTTCACGGCCGACAACCCCAGCGAGATCGGCGTCAGCCCCGGCGGGCTGGCCTTCATGGGTCTGTCGCTGGCCTATTCGGTGCTGTGCCTGCTGCTGCTCGCCCGGCCCGCGACCGCCAGCGTCCTGCGCCCCGACCTCTACCCCGGTTACGCGGCCCTGGGCACGCCCGAGGGGGTGCTGGGCCTGGCGGGCCTCGCGCTGGCGACCGGGCTGGGCACCGTCCTGAGCCTGCGCCTGGGCTGGACGCGGCTCGACCGGCTGGAATAGGCGCGGTGCCGCCGCAGGCCGGGCGTATACTCCCCGCGTCTCACCCGCCTTCCGGCACTGCCTGAGCAGATGCCGCCCCCTCCGCGCTCCCGTCTTCAGCCCGAGGTCATCCATGCCGCTCGATCCCACTGTCCAGGTCCTCCTGAATCAACTCGCGGGGATGCCCGTGCCCACCAGCATCGAGCAGATGCGCGCGGGCCGGAGCGTCTCGGCCATGCCCACGCGCCCGGTCACGGTCGGCCCCGTGCGCGACCTGAGCCTGCCCGGCCCCGCCTCCGAGCTGCCCGCGCGCCTGTACACCCCGGCGGGCGAGGCCCCGGCGGCGGGCTGGCCGCTGGCGGTGTTCTTTCACGGCGGCGGCTTCGTGCTGGGCGACATCGCCAGCCATGACGGCCTGTGCCGCGAGCTGTGCGCCTCGGGCACGGTCGCGGTCCTGAGCGTCGAGTACCGCCTCGCCCCCGAATACCCCTTTCCGGCCCCGGTGGACGACGCCTACGCGGCCTACCTGTGGGCGGCCTCGCACGCGGCCGAGCTGGGCGCCGATCCCGCGCGTCTGGCGGTGGCGGGCGACAGCGCGGGAGCGGGCCTGAGCATCGCCGTGACCCTGCGCGCCCGCGACGAGGGCGGCCCCGCCCCCCAGGCCCAGCTCCTGATCTACCCGCCGGCCGACCTCCTGAACGAGTCCGGGTCGCGCCGCGCCAACGCCGAGGGCTACTTCCTGACCCGCGACATGATGGCGATGTTCGGCCGGGCGTACATCACCGACCCCGCGCACCTCTCGCACCCGCACGTCTCGCCGATTCTGGCCGAGCTGCGTGACCTGCCGCCCGCCCTGATCCTGACCGCCGAGTTCGACCCCCTGCACGACGAGGGCGTGGCCTACGCCCAGGCCCTGCGCGCAGCGGGCAACCACGTCGAGGAACTCGCCGGCCCCGGCCTGATCCACGGCTTCGCCAACATGACGGCCCTGGTGCCCGCCGCCGCCGCCCTGATCGACCGGGCCGGGGCGTGGCTGGGCCAGCGGCTGCGTTCCTAGACGCGCCGCGCCCCGACCCCCACGCGGGGCCGGTATGCTGGGCCGCATGATTCTCTGGCTCGTGGTGGTCGCCATTCTCTTCAGCGCGACCCTCATTCTCGCGCTCTCGCTGGGGCCGCTGAAAACGGCCGCCAACGTGGGCACCATCCGGGCCTTCGCCGCCGTGCAGTACGTGGCGGCGGCCCTGCTCGCGGGCGCGCGGGCGCTGGGCAAGGCGTGAGCGGCGTCTCCCTGCTCGACCTGCACTTCCAGGACGTGCCCGGCGTGATCGCGGCCTACGTCTTCGATACCGGCGACGGCCTCGCCCTCGTGGACACCGGCCCCGGCAGCACGCTCGGTGCCCTGGAAGCCGGCCTGGACAGCCTGGGGGCCTCGCTGCGCGACGTGCGCCACGTCCTGCTCACGCACGTGCACCTCGACCACGCGGGCGCGGCCGGCACCGTGCTGTCGCGCGTGCCCCGCGCCCGCGCCTACGTGCACGAGCGCGGCGCGGCGCACCTCGCCCGCCCCGAGCGGCTGCTCGCCAGCGCCGCCCAGATCTACGGCGACCAGATGGAGCGCCTGTGGGGCGAGTTCCTGCCGGTAGACCCCGACCGCCTGAAGGTCCTCTCGGGCGGCGAGCACTGGCGCGCGGGCGACCTCGAACTGCGCGCCCTGTACACGCCCGGCCACGCGGTCCACCACCTCGCCTACGTGGCGGGCGACGACGTGTTCGTGGGCGACGTGGGCGGCATCCGCCTCTCGGAGCGCCAGACACCCCGCGCCCCCACGCCGCCGCCCGACATCGACCTGGAGGCGTGGCGAGCGAGTGTGCAGACCCTGCGCGGTCTCGACGCCCGTACCCTGCACCTCGCCCACTTCGGCGCGTACCCGCAGTCGGCGGCCCACTGGGACGGCCTGCTCGCCACCCTGGACACCGACGCCGGGCGCGTGAAGGCGGGCCTGGACGCCGGCCACAGCCCCGAGCGCCTCGCGGCCGAGTTCACTGAGCAACTGCTCGAAGACCTCGCGGCCGAGGACCCCGGCCTCCCGGACCGCTACGAATTCGCCTGCCCGCCCTGGATGAGCGTGCAGGGGCTGGCGCGCTACTGGACCCGTCGCGCGGCCCGCAGCGGCGCCGAGGCGCAGGGGAGGGGAGAATAATGCGCGTTCTCGTCATCGGCGGCGGTGGCCGCGAGCACGCCATCGTGGACGCCTGCGTCCGGCACGGCCACGAGGTGCTGTGTACGCCCGGCAATCCCGGCATCGCGCGGCTGGCCCGCATCCTCTCCGGCCCACAGGACCCTGCCGCCCTGGCCGACCTCGCCGTGCGCGAGGCGGCCGACGTGGTCGTCGTCGGCCCGGAGGCCTACCTCGCCGCCGGGGTGGTGGACGCCTGCGCGGCGCGGGGCGTGCCCGCCTTCGGCCCCACGCAGGCCGCCAGCCGCCTGGAGGGCGACAAGGCCTGGAGCAAGGCCTTCATGGTGCGCCATGGCGTGCCCACGGCCGCGCACCACTCGTTCGCGGCACTTGAGGCGGCGCTCGCGCACCTGAACGGCCTGAGCTTCCCGACCGTCGTCAAGGACGCGGGCCTGCGCGCCGGCAAGGGCGTGACCATCGCCTATACGCGCGCCGAGGCCGAGGCGGCGCTGCGCGACATCTTCACGCAGCCGCAGGCCCAGGCGGTCGTCGAGGACTTCATGACCGGCCAGGAGGTCAGCGTGCTGGCCCTGTGCGACGGCGAGCGCTACGCCCTGACCCCGCCCAGCCAGGACCACAAGACCATCTTCGAGGGCGACACCGGCCCCATGACCGGCGGCATGGGCGTGATCTGCCCCTTTCCCCTGAGCGCCGGGCAGCTGGACGTGATCCGCCGCGAGATCGTCGAGCGCACCCTGGCCGGCATGCGCGCCGACGGCGAGCCCTTCCGGGGCGTGCTGTACGCCGGGCTCATGCTCACGCCGGCCGGGCCCAAGGTCGTCGAGTTCAACGCCCGTTTCGGCGATCCCGAGGCCGAGGCCGTGCTGCCCCTGCTGGAGAGCGACCTCGCGCAGCACGCGCTGGACGCCGCGCGGGGCCAGCTCGACCCGGCCAATGTCCGCTTTCGAGGGGGCGCAAGTGCCGTGGTCGTCCTCGCCGCGCCCGGCTATCCCGCCGAACCGCGTAAGGGCATTCCCCTGGAGCTGCCCGAGCCTGACCAGGGCGACCTCATCTACCATGCGGGCACTGCCGAACAGGACGGTCAGCTCGTGAGCAGCGGTGGGCGCGTGCTCGCCGTGACCGCCACGGCCCCCACCCTCCCCGAGGCCCTGGCCCGCAGCTACGCCCTCGTGCGCCGCATCGGCTTTCCGGAGGCGCAGTACCGCCGCGACATCGGCTTCCGCCTGGGTCTGGAAGGGCCCGAGGACCCGGCCCAACCCTGAGCCGAAGTCCGGTCGCCAGCCGGGAAACGTGCCATCTGTTCCGCTTTTCACGGACAGGCGGCGCGTTTCTCCTGCCGGCGACGCAGACTCGTGGCGCGGTTCACAAAATCCTGACCGCTTTGCTTCACACTGGTCAGATGAGACTCGTCTTCACAGCGAATGAAGAGCCCCGGGTCGAGTTGCCCGGCGAACAGGCGCAGCCCGCGCGGCGTATCGACCGCTACACCAAGCCCCCCCGCTGGTTCTGGCAGTCGGCCGAGGAGGTCGAGATCTGGCAGCTGGCCGACGGCCGGCAGGTCCGCGCCAGCCGCCACAGTCAGGCCGCCGACTGGGAACTGCGCTGGCGCTGAGGCGCCGTTTCATCTGCCCCTGAACTCCGTAGGCTCTCCTTGAGCAAAGGTCTATCTCGGGAGACCGGCGCTCCCGTCACGGTCCTGTTGGTGGCTCTCCGGTACTGTGCCGGCGTGAGAGCCATCGTCCTTGGCCTGTTGGTCGTGCTGCTGCCCCCCGCGTTTCCTCAGGTCCAGGCGGCCGGGCCCAAGACCTATACCCTCAAGCGGGTCAGTCATTACAACGCGGTGCGGGCCCAGACCGACAGCACCCCGCACATCTCCGCCTGCGGCCCCACCCGCAAGGGCCAGATCGCGCTGAGCCGTGACCTGCTACGTCAGGTGGGCTGCGGCGCGCGCGTGCGGGTCACGGTTCGGGGCAAGAGCCACGTGTACGTCGTGAACGACACCATGAACGTGCGGTATCGCCGCACCGCCGACATTCTGGTCAGCGGGGTGTCGCGGGCGCGGGCGCTGGGCGTCACGAGCGGCAAGCTGACCGTGCTGCGTCCCGGACGGCCCTACCGGGGCTGAGCCACCACGCGGGGGGGGCGGCAGCTGTAAGGAACCTGCGGTTTTTCACCGTCTAAGGTGGGCGGCACATGTCTTTGCGCCGCCTTCTTCTGCTTTCGCAGGTCCCCTTCTGGCTGATTCTGCTGTTGTCGTTCGCGCTGCTCAACCTGACCCTGAACGCGCGCGTGGCCGACACCGAACAGGTCAACCGGACCCGCGCGCAGTCGTCGCAACTCGCCTCGGCCTTCCGGCAGGTGCTGGACATGGAGGCCAGCCTGCGCGGATTCGTGATCGTGGGGCGCGACGAGTACCTGGGCGGCTACCGCACGGCCCAGGCGGCCCTGCCCGGCATTCTGGGTGACCTGCGTGCCCAGGTGGCCCGGAATCCGGCGGGCCTGACCCCGGAGGACCGGCGCTCGCTGGCCCGGATCGACCGGATCGGCGCGCTGGCGACCCGCTGGCAGCAGGAGATCGCGCAGCCGGAGATCAACCTGCGGCGCACCCAGCCCGGCGCGGCGCAGGCCATCGTCGCCAGCGGGCGCGGCAAGAGGATCGTGGACGCCATCCGGACCGAGGTGGACGCCTACGGCAGCGACCAGACGGCGCGGCTGCGCGCGGCCGAGACGGCGGCGGCCCTGCAACTGCGCCGCCTGCGCTGGATGCTGCTGGGGCTGGGCCTGTTCGTGCTGCTGGCCAGTGTCGCGCTGACCCTGACCCTCTCGCAGTGGCTGACCCGCGCGCTGGGCCGGCTCTCGCGGGCGGCCGGCGACATCGCGCAGGGGGCGCGGGGCGTGCGGCTGCCGCTGCGGGGGGTGCGCGACCTGCAACAGGTGGCCGGGGCCTTCAACACCATGAGTGGGCAGCTGGAAGAGGCCCGCGAGGAGGCCGCGCGCCGCGCCGAGGCGCTGGCCCGCCGCAACGCCGACATGACCTGGCTGGGTGAACTGAGCGACTGGATGCAGGCCGCGCGCAGCTTGGAGGAAGGCGCGGACGTGCTGAGCCGCGCCCTGCCCACACTGCTGCCCGGCACGCGGGGGGTCCTCAAGCTGCACAACGCCTCGCGCAACCTGCTGCTGCCGCTGGTGAGCTGGGGTGGCCTGGAGGCCAGCTATCAGCCCGCCGAGGGCTGCTGGGCACTGCGGCGCGGGGAAACCCGGCGCGGCGGCGAACCGAGTTTCGCGCCCCCCTGCCTCAGCGGAGCCGACGCGCCCTGCTTCAGCTGCATTCCGCTGTTTTCGCACGGCGAGACGCTCGGCACGCTGCAACTCTCCCCGCAGGAAGGTGAGGCTCTACCGGCCGCCGCCCAGCAGACACTGCCCGCGCTGACGCGGCAGCTGTCGCTCGCGCTCGCGGGGCTGCGGCTTCAGGAGCGGCTGCGGCAGCAGACCATCCGCGACCCGCTGACGGGCCTGTTCAATCGCCGCCACCTCGAGGAACAGCTCGTGCAGGCCGTCGCGCTGGCCCACAGCACCGCTCAGCCCCTGAGTCTGATCGCCCTGGACGTGGACCATTTCAAGCGCCTGAACGACACCTTCGGCCACGACGCGGGAGACGCGGTGCTCGTCCGCATGGGGATTGCCCTGCGGGATCTGACGGCCCAGCATGGCCTGGCGACCCGCCCCGGCGGCGAGGAATTCACCGTGATACTGCCCGGGATGTCCCTGGACCTGGCCGAGACCCTGGCCGAGACCCTGCGCGCCCAGGTGGCCGGCTGGACCCTGACCCACGCCGGCACGCCGCTGGGGCAGATCACCCTGTCGCTGGGGGTCGCCGAACTGGCCGAACACGGCACCCCGGCCACCCTGACCCGTGTGGCCGACGAGGCCCTCTACCTCGCCAAGCGCAGTGGCCGTAACCGTGTATGCCGTCCCCCGACGGCCGATGTGGCCCTGGCCCGTGCCTGAACGGCGCGGCCCTCGCGTATATAGCGAGGGCCGCAGCAGATGACCTCCGCGCTAACGCATCCCTTCGTTGCCGGTGTCTTTGACCAGTTCCATCTGACCCAGCGCGGCGAGCCACTGGTCCTCCGGTACGGCCGTCACGTCCTTCCCGGCGTGGTCCCGGGCCAGGACGGCACGCATGGCCTCCGCTTCGGCGAGGCTGGTGCCCTGCGCCCCCATGCGGTCCATGATCGGTTTGAGCGGCATGTCCGCACTGATCTTCATGCCCGCTCCCCGGTCTCGAAGGCGAGTGTGGGGGCTTCACTGGTCAGGCGGTAATCGCGGCGCAACTCATCCAGAACGCGGCGCTGGTCGTCGCTGTTGCCGCTCAAGCTCCGGCCGGCCGCGTCTTCGGTCATGGGGAAGGCCACTCCGCGCACCTTCACCCCACGCTCGCCACTGGGCAACGTCACGTAGGCGGCAGGCTCGCTGCCCTCCCCGAGCTTCATGTCGAAAGCGCCCTCAGCGGTCATCGCCGGTCACATCGGGAACGTTCGGCTCGGCGTCGCGGGCCACATGCCCCTCCACGTACTCGTCGCTGGGGGCGGCGCCGGGTTCCTGGCGGGCGCCGCGTCCCGGCTTCATGTTCATGGCGTTTTCCTGGCCGTCCTCGACCTCGGTCGTGTCGTCCGGCTGGGGCACGAGCATGTTCTCGTTGAGCTGGTCTCCGTTCCTGGTCATGCCCCATGCTGCCGCCCCGACCCCGGCCCCGGCGTGAGAAGCGCCTTCCCCGGAACTTGGCCGAGTCTTGACCGGGGCTTGGGCCTCGCGCTACGCCTGTGCCTGTTCGCGCGGGCCTTCGGGCGGCGGGGCACTCTCCTCGCCGGCCGGGGAGGAGAGGTCGAGGTCCAGCGGCGGCGTCTCGTCGGGCAGGCGGTGGCGGCGGCTGAGGTCGGCGAAGGACCCCACCAGCGCGCGGTAGCCGCTGATGAACTGCGCGTATTCCTGGCGCGCGGCCGTGTTGCGGGTGGCGAGCTCCAGTGCGCGGGCACTGTACTGCGCCTCCAGGTGGGCCGTGCGCTCGGCGTGCTCGCGCTCGCGCTGGCGTGCCCGCTCGTTCTCCTCGCGTTCCAGCGCCGCGAAGCGCTCGCGGAAGGCGATTTCCAGCGCGGTCACCCGTTCCTGGTGCTCGGCCTCGAACTGCGCGGCGCGCACTTCCTGCTCGCGGCGCAGTTCCCCGGCCTGGGCCTGCGCCTGCGTGACCAGCAGTTCGCTCTCACGCACGGCGTTGTCGCGCATCTCGTGGGCGATGCGCTCGGCCGACACGATGGCGCGGCGCAGTTCGTCCTCGGCCGCGCGCTTCTCGGTCAGCTCCTGTTCCAGGCGGGCGACCGTCTCCTGCTGGTGCTGGGCCTCGCGCAGCAGGTCTTCGAGCTGCGAGCCGGCTTCGTTCAGGAAGGTATGGACGGCGGCCTTGTCGTACCCCAGAAGTCGGCCGCGAAAGGTCTGGTGGGCAATGTCCAGCGGAGAATATTTCATGTGAAGAGGCTCCTTCCGACCCGCACCAGGGTCGCGCCGGCCGCAATCGCCAGCGGATAGTCGTCGCTCATGCCCATGCTCAGTTCGCTCAGGCCCAGGTCGTGCGCCCGGCGCGCGGTGTCCCGGAACAGCGCCTCGGCCGCCTCCGGCTGGTCGTAGGGGGCCATCACCATCAGCCCGCGCACGTTCAGGCCGGTGGCCCGCACCTCGCCCAGCACGCGTGCCAGGTCCTCCGGCTCCACGCCGTGCTTCTGCGGTTCGCCGTTCTGCATCTGGAGCAGCACGTCGGGCGCGTGGCCCCAGCCCTGCGCCGCCTCGGCGATGGCCTCGGCCTGCCAGGTCGCCTCTAGGGCGTGGACCAGCGACACGGGCCGCAGGTACTTGACCTTGTTGCGTTGCAGCGCGCCCAGAAAGTGCCACTCGGCCTCCGGCAGCTCGCGGGCCTTGTCACGCAGTTCCTGGGCGCGGCCCTCGGCCAGCGGAAACGTGCCATGCGCCAGAATGTCCGACCGGATCACGTCCACCGGCTGCCCCTTTGTCACCGCGACCAGCCGCGCACTGCCTTCCGGGCGGCCCGCCGCGCGCTCGGCCTCCCGGATGCCCGCCAGAACGTCCGGCAGGCTCATCCGCGTTCCTCCCGTGTGTTCCGCTCGTCGTCTTGCACCCCGGCATTGTGGAACGTGTGACGATGAGACTCAAGTCAGGATGTCGTAAAGAGAGAACCCAAAATTCACGATCTAGTTTAATCGTGAATACTTTCACTTGTTTATCTTCTTTCTCTCCCCAGTAGAGGGGAGAGGCGGAGACCTTACTTCAGGGCGTCGTTCATGCCCAGCACGTCGGGCACCTTGAGGCTCGCGCCGCCGACCAGCGCGCCGTTCACGTTCGGCTTGGCGCAGATGGCGGCGATGTTGTCGGGCTTCACGCTGCCGCCGTACAGCACGCGCACTTCCTCGGCAGCGTTGCCGTAGCGCTCACGCAGCGCCTCCCGGATGGCCGAGGCGAGTTCCTCGGCGTCGTCGGCCGTGGCGGTCTTGCCGGTGCCGATGGCCCACACAGGCTCGTAGGCCACGACCACGTCCTCGCCCACGCCTTCCAGGCTGCCCGCGAGCTGCGTGAGGGTGTAGGGCACCTGCTCGCCGCGCTCGCGCACGTCCAGGCCCTCGCCCACGCACACGATGGGCGTGATGCCGTTCTGCTGCGCCTGCCGGGCCTTGGCCGCGACCACGGCGTCACTCTCGCCGTGGTACTCGCGGCGCTCGCTGTGGCCCACGACCGCGTAGCGCGTGCCCACGTCCACCAGCATCGCCGCGCTGATCTCGCCGGTGTACGCGCCCGACTCGTGCGCCGAGAGGTCCTGCGCGCCGACCGACACGCCGGCCGGCAGGTGCGCGGCCAGCGCGGGCAGGGCGATGGCCGGGGCCATCACGGCCAGCTCGGCGTCGCCGGGCGAGAGGCGCTCCGCGAGGTCCTCGGCCCAGGCGCGGGCCTCGGAGGGGGTCTTGTTCATCTTCCAGTTCAGGGCCAGTAGGGTTTTCATCGCATCGCCTCCACGCCGGGCAGCTTCTTGCCTTCGAGGAGTTCCAGGCTCGCGCCGCCCCCCGTGCTGATGTGCGACACCCGGTCACCCTGGCCGCTCTGGTTGATGGCGCTCACCGAGTCGCCGCCGCCGATGACCGTGTAGGCGCCTTGCAGGTTCGCCACGGCTTCGGCGATGGCGTTCGTGCCGCCCGCGAAGGCCGCGAACTCGAACACGCCCAGCGGCCCGTTCCAGAACACTGTCTTGGCGCCGCGCAGCGCGTCGGCGTAGGCGCGGCGCGTCTCGGGACCGGCGTCCAGGCCTTCCCAGCCTTCGGGGATGGCGTTGGCTGCCACGACCTGCGTCTGCGCGTCCTCCGCGAAGCGGTCGGCGGCCACCACGTCGGTCGGGAGCATCAGCTTGTCGCCGTACTCGGCCAGCAGGCGCTCGGCGAGGCCCAGCTGGTCGTCCTCGTGGATGCTGTTGCCGATCTTGCCGCCCTGCGCCTTGATGAAGGTGTAGGCCATGCCGCCGCCGATGAGCATGCGGTCGACCTTGGGCAGCAGGTTCTCGATCACCTTGAGCTTGTCGCTCACCTTCGCCCCGCCGATGATGACCACGTAGGGCCGTTCGGGGTTCTCCAGCAGGCGCGACAGGGCGTCCACTTCCGTCTGGAGCAGCGTGCCGGCCGCGTGGGGCAGCTCGGCGGCCACGCCGCTGACCGACGAGTGCGCCCGGTGCGCGCTGCCGAAGGCGTCGAGCACGAAGGCGTCGCCCAGGCGCGCGAAGCGGCTGCTCAGGCCGGCGTCGTTCTTCTCCTCACCGGCCGCGAAACGCACGTTTTCCAGCAGCGCGACCGCGCCCTCGGGCAGCGCCTGCACGGCGCTCAATGTCTCGTCGCTGTCGGGCAGGCCCGGCAGGAAGGTCACGGGCTGGCCCAGGGCTTCTTGCAGCACGGGCGTGACCGGCGCGAGCGAGTATTTGTCCTCGGGGCCGTTCTTCGGGCGGCCGAAGTGGCTCATGAGGACGATGTTGCGCGCGCCCGCCGCCTGAAGCGCACGGATGGTGGGCAGGCTGGCGGTGACGCGGGTGGTGTCCTGCACCACGCCGCCCTTGACAGGCACGTTGTAGTCCACGCGCACGAGCACGCGCTTGCCCTGCACGTCCAGGGTATTCAGATTCTGCATGTTCTTCTCCCGGCGGGGCCGGAGCTGGGCCGCCGCCCTGCGAGGCCGGGTCCCGGGGGTCGGGACCCCGGCCGACAGCGAAAATGGCCGACCGCAGGGTGGACACTCCACCGAACGGTCGGCCACGACATCCGGCCGCTCAGCCCTTCTGCTGAACCAGCTGCACGAGGTCCGCGATGCGGTTGGAGTAGCCCCACTCGTTGTCGTACCACGAGAAGAACTTGACGAGGCTGCCCATCGCCATCGTCAGGCCGCCGTCGATGATCGCGCTGTGCGGATCGCCCACGATGTCCTGAAGCACGATGGGGTCTTCGGTGTAGCTGATGATGCCCTTGTGGCTGCCTTCGGCGGCCTTGCGGAACACGTCGTTGACTTCCTGGGCGGTCACTTCGCGGCCCAGGATGACCACCACGTCGCTGATCGAGCCGACCGGCGTGGGCACGCGCAGCGAGGTGCCGTCGAACTTGCCCTTCAGTGCCGGGTACACCTGCGAAACGGCCTTGGCCGCGCCGGTGCTCGTCGGGATGATGTTCACGGCGGCGGCGCGGGCGCGGCGCAGGTCGCTGTGCGGCAGGTCCAGCACGCGCTGGTCGTTGGTGTAGCTGTGCACGGTGGTCATGATGGCCTTCTCGATGCCGAAGGCCTCGTCGAGCAGCTTCATGGGGGCGCCCAGCGAGTTGGTCGTGCAGCTCGCGTTGCTGATGATGTTGTGTGCCGCCGGGTCGTAGTCCTGCTCGTTGACGCCCAGCACGATGCTGATGTCCTCGTTCTTGGCAGGCGCGGTGATGATGACCTTCTTGGCGCCGCCCGTGAGGTGCTTGCTGGCCTGGTCGCGCGCCGTGAAGATGCCCGTCGACTCGATCACGATGTCGGCGCCCAGTTCGCCCCAGGGAATCGCGGCGGGGTCGCGCTCGGCCAGGGCGGCCACCTTCTGGCCGTTGACGGTCAGGCTGGTGTCGTCGTAGTCGACGGTGCCGTCGAAGCGTCCGGCGGTCGAGTCGTACTTGAGCAGGGTCGCCAGGGTCTTGTTGTCAGTGAGGTCGTTGATCGCCACGACCTCCACGCCACGCTCGACCAGGTTGCGGAAGACCAGACGGCCGATGCGGCCGAACCCGTTGATGCCTACTTTCATGCTGTGCCTCCAGTCTTGAGGGCCCCTCCACGGCGGAGAGACTCACCTCGCATGTCGCAGTCTAAGCCCTGAAACGCTTCCATGTTTCGTGTCCCCTGGACACCAAGCGGACGCTCAAGGTGAGCCTGCCCGAAATCCTGTCCCCAGCGCAGAAAAAGCGGGCCGGGAATATCCCTGGCCCGCTTTTTCTGCGCCTGCGTCTTTACGCCGTCTCGGTCTGGCCGTCCCGCTCCAGCTTCTCCAGGTAGGCCGCCCCGCCTTCGATCTCGGCGCGGAAGCCCCCGGCCACGCCGAACACCAGCGCCTCGGCCAGCGTCTCGGACATCAGGTAGTCCTGCCAGACTTCGGCGGCTTCGCGGGCGTCGCCCTGGAGGTCCAGGTGCAGGGTGATGCGGTCCTGAACCTCGAAGCCCGCACGCTTGCGCCCGTCCTGGACGCCGCGCACGAGGTCGCGCGCCAGCCCCTCCAGCACCAGCTCGCGCGAGAGCGCCGTATCGAAGGCCACCAGATACCCGGCCTCCTCCAGCGCCGCGAAGCCCTCGGGACTCTTGGCGTCCACGAGCACCTCGTCCGGCCCCAGCTCGAAGCGCTCGCCGGTCGGGGCGATCACCTCGAACTGCTTGCCGTCGCGCACGGCGCGGGCCACCTCCGACGTGTCGGCGGCATTCAGTGCGGCGCGCACCTGCGGCACCGCCTTGCCGAACTTCTTGCCCAGCAGCGGCAGGTTGGGCCGCAGCGTGTAGCTCACCAGCTCGGCGTACTGGTCGAGCAGCTCGACCTCCTTGACGTTCAGCTCCTCGCGCAGCTGCGCGGAAAAGCGCCCCAGCGCGGCCGTCTGCTCGGCGGTCCGGGCGCGCACGAGCACCTTGGGCAGCGGCTGACGCGCCCGCACGCCGGTCTGCCCGCGCACGGCCCGGCCCAGGCTCACCACCCGCAGCACGGCGTCCATCTCACCCACCAGCGTCGGGGCGGCCAGCGCCTCGTCCACCTTGGGCCACTGGCTCAGGTGCACGCTCTCGGGGGCGCCCGGCTCGGTGCTCAGGACCAGATTGCGCCACAGCGTCTCGGCCAGGAACGGCGTGAAGGGCGCCGTGAGTTGCGCGACCGTCACCAGGGCGGAGTGCAGCGTGGCGTAGGCCGACAGGTCTACCTTGCCGTCCCCACTCCAGAACCTGCGCCGGTTGCGCCGCACGTACCAGTTGCTCAGGTCCTCGGTCACGAAATCCTGGAGGGCCCGGCTGCTGCCGGTCGGGTCGTAGTTCTCCAGCCGCTCGGTGACGGTGGCGATCAGGGCCTGCACCTTCGCCAGCAGCCAGCGGTCCACCTCGGGGCGCGTCTCGACGGGCGGCGCGGCGCGCAGGTCCGGCCGGTCGAGGTTGGCGTACAGCACGAAGAAGCTGTAGGTGTTCCACAGCGTCAGGAAGTAGCCGCGGAAGGCCTCGCCCACCAGATTCGGCCCGAAACGGCGGCTCAGCTCGGGCGGCGCCGAGACGTACATGTACCAGCGCGTCGCGTCAGCGCCGTACTGCGCGAACACGTCCCAGGGGTCCACGATGTTCCCCTTGCTCTTGGACATCTTCAGGCCCTTCTCGTCGAGGATGTGGCCCGAGCAGATCACCGACTTGTACGCCACGCTGTCGAACACCATCGTGCCGATCTGGTGCAGGGAGTTGAACCACCCGCGCGTCTGGTCGATGGCCTCCGCGATGAAGTCGGCCGGGAAGCTGCGCGCGAACACGTCCTTGTTCTCGAAGGGATAGTGGTGCTGCGCGAAGGGCATCGAGCCCGAGTCGTACCACACGTCCATCACGTAGGGCACGCGCCGGAACGTCTTGCCGCCGAGGTCGAAGGTCACGTCGTCCACGAAGGGGCGGTGCGGGTCGAAGTCCGGCCCCGTCAGCTCGGGCCGTCCGCTCAGCTCGGCCAGTTCGGCGTAGCTGCCCACCACCCGGTACTCGCCGTCCTCGGCTTCCCAGATCGGCAGCGGCGTGCCCCAGTAGCGGCTGCGGCTGATGTTCCAGTCGATCAGGTTTTCCAGCCAGCCGCCGTAGCGCCCGTTCTTGATGTGCGGCGGGTGCCAGTCGATGGTCTGGTTCAGCTCGATGAGTTCCTGCTTGCGGCTGGTGTTGTTCAGGTACCAGCTCTCGGTGGCGTAGTACATGAGCGGCGTGCCGCAGCGCCAGCAGTGCGGGTAGGAGTGGACGAAGTTCTTCTCCTTCCACATCACGCCCCGGCCTCTCAGGTCACGCACGATGTCCGTGTTCGCGTCCCGGAAGAACACGCCCTTCCACGGCCCGAAGCGGTGCTTGCCCTCGGCGTCCACGCCCACGATGACCGGCAGGCCGTAGTTGCGCGCCAGCCGCATGTCGTCCTCGCCGAAAGCCGGGGCCGTGTGCACGATGCCGGTGCCGTCGCTGTCGGAGACGTAGGTGTCCAGGCCGCTCATCCAGACCGGTTTGCCCTCGCCCTCGGCGGCGTAGGCCTCGGTGTAGGGCGGCTCGTAGGCCACGCGCTCCAGCTCGGTGCCCCGGAACGACTTCAGGACCTCCGCCCCCTCGCCCAGCACCTCGGTCAGCAGGCTGCGCGCCAGGATCAGGGCGCGGCCGTCCTTGTCCAGCGCCGCCACGTACTCGAAGTCCGGGTGCAGCGCCACGCCCACGTTGTAGGGCAGTGTCCAGGGGGTGGTCGTCCAGACCAGGAAGGCCGCGCCCTCCGGCAGGCCCAGGGCGGCCGGGTCCCGCAGCGCGAAGGTCACGTAGACGCTCGGGTCCTGGATGTCCTTGTAGCCCTCCGAGACCTCGGCGTTGCTGAGCGTCGTGCCGTCGCGCGGGCAGTACGGGGCCACCCGGAAGCCCTTGTACAGCAGCCCCCGGCCGTCCAGCTCCTTGACGCTCCACCAGATGCTCTCCACATAATCGCGGTTCAGGGTCATGTAGGGGTCGTCGAGGTTGACCCAGTAGCCCATGCGTTCGGTGAATTTGCGCCACTCCTGCTCGTACTCGAACACCGACGTGCGGCACTCGGCGTTGAACTTCTCGATGCCGTAGGCCTCCACGTCGCGCTTACTGTTCAGGCCGAGCTTCTTCTCGACGCCCAGCTCGACCGGCAGACCGTGCGTGTCCCAGCCGGCCTTGCGCGGCACATGGAAGCCCTGCATGGTCCGGAAGCGCGGAAACAGGTCCTTGAAGCTCCGGGCCTGCACGTGATGGATGCCGGGGCGGCCGTTGGCGGTGGGCGGTCCCTCGTAGAAGGTGAACTGCTCGTTGCCGCGCGTCTGCTCCAGGCTGCGCTCGAAGATCTTGTGGTCGTTCCACCACTTCAGGGTCGCCAGTTCCATCTCGGGAAAGCTGGGATTCTGCGGGACGGGGGCGAAGGTCGGTTCGGGTGGGGTGGTCATGGCATCTCCAGAAAAAAGGGTGGGGAGGGGAGGGGGCCGGGGAATCGGGCGAAAGCGGGCCGCACCGCCGGGAAAATTCGGCGGCGGGCGGGAAACTGCGGGTGTTCCTTCATGCCTTCCTCCCTCGCCCGGAACACAGAGGGCAGCGCGCCCCAGGCTTCATGCTGGGACGCGCTGCGGATGTCAGTGCGTGGTACCACCCAAGCTTCGTCCGGCGCGGGGCCGGACCTCTGTGACTCCGTGTCGTGGAGTAACCCCGGACGGGTCTACTCGGGCCAGGCCCTTTCTTCCGTCGGCGCGGGAGGTGATCTTCGGACGGCGGGGCGGCACGGCCGGGCTCGCACCATCCCCGGTTCGCTCCTGTGCGCCCTGCGCCGCCTACTGTCCTCGCGTTCGCCTCAAGCTGTACGTTTCCTCTCCCGGAAACGCCCCTCATGCTAAGGCGTCACCCTGAGCAGGGTCAATGTGGCCCCCTCACCCGGCGCCGCCCACACAGCCTGGGTGGCCCTGGCCGCCCCTGGAGGGTTATGCTGGTCAATATCCAGGGCAACGCACCCGAGTCGTGATCTGTGCGGTTTGTCGGCGTGCGGGCGCGGGCCCGTCGCCGGGAAGCCCCTCAAAGGAGTCAAAGAACATGGAATTTTTCATCGATACCGCCATCGTCGACGAGATCAAGGAAATCAACGCCTGGGGCGTCCTGTCGGGCGTCACCACCAATCCCAGCCTCATCGTGGCCTCGGGCCGCGACTTCCGTGAGGTCATCGGCGAGATCGCCGCGATGGTCGGCGGGGCCATCAGCGCCGAGGTCACCAGTCTCGAAGCCGACGAGATGATCGCCCAGGGCAAGGACATCGCCACCTGGAACGAGCACATCGTGGTCAAGCTGCCGCTGACCCCCGCCGGCCTCCAGGCCTGCCGCGTCCTGACCGACGCCGGGATCAAGACCAACGTGACGCTGTGCTTCAGCGTGCCGCAGGCCCTGCTCGCCGCCCGCGCCGGGGCGACCTACATCAGCCCCTTCGCGGGCCGCGTGGACGACATCGGCTGGGACGGCATCGACCTGATCCGCGACATCAAGGAAGCCTATGTCCAGGGCGGCATCTCGACCAAGGTGCTCGCGGCCAGCATCCGGCACCCCACCCACGTCGTGCAGGCCGCGCTCGCGGGCGCCGACGTGGCGACCATCCCCTACAAGGTCTTTACCCAGATGGTCAAGCACCCCCTGACCCAGGCGGGCCTCGACGGCTTCATGAAGGACTGGGCCAAGCGTGCCGGCGCCAGCGCCGAGACCCCGGCCAGCGAGGCCGGCACCAACCCGCAGGCCGGCGGCGCGACGCCCCAGGGGGGAAGCACGAAGTGACCGACACGGCCTCACCGCCCCTGCCCTTTCACGAGCTCCAGCAGAAGATTCTGCCGGAACTGCACCTCATTGCGGCCGGTCTCGGCATCGAGAACTACCGCAAGCTCAAAAAAGACGCCCTGTCGCTCGCCATCATGGAGCGCCAGGCCAGCGCCGAGGGCCAGAGCCTCGCGCGCGGCTACCTTGACATCAGCGCCGATGGCTACGGCTTCTTGCAGGCCGACCTCCTCGACCCCCAGAGCCGCACGGTGCTCGTCACCGCCGGCCTGATCAAGCAGTTCCACCTGCGGACCGGCGACGAGGTCATCGGGCGCGCCCGCAAGCCGCGCGAGAACGAGCGCTTCGGCTCGCTCGTGCGGGTCGAGGCCATCAACGGCCTGGACCCCGAGGCCGCCCGCAAGCGCCCGCGCTTCGACGATCTCACGCCGACCTTCCCCGACGCGCAGCTGGTCCTCGAGGACCCCGGCACCGACGACACCCTGAGCCTGCGCGTGGTGGACCTGCTCGTGCCCATCGGGCGGGGTCAGCGCGCGCTCATCGTCGCGCCGCCCAAGGCCGGCAAGACCACGCTGCTCAAGAAGATCGCCAACTCCATCGTCAAGAACTACCCCGACGTGACGGTGATGGTGCTGCTCGTGGACGAGCGCCCCGAGGAGGTCACCGACTTCCGCGAGAGCGTGCAGGGCGCGCAGGTCATCGCCAGCACCTTCGACGAGCCGCCGCAGCACCACGTGCGCGTGGCCGAGTTCGTGCACGAGCGGGCCCGGCGCATCGTCGAGGAGGGCGGGCACGTGGTCATCCTGCTCGACTCGATCACCCGTCTGGCGCGCGCGAACAACCTCGTCACGCCGCCGACCGGGCGCACCCTCTCGGGCGGTCTGGATTCCAACGCGCTGCACTGGCCCAAACGCTTCCTGGGCGCGGCGCGCAACATCCGCGAGGGGGGCAGCCTGACCATCCTGGCGACCGCCCTCGTCGAGACCGGCTCGCGCATGGACGACGTGATCTTCGAGGAGTTCAAGGGCACCGGCAACGCCGAACTCGTGCTCTCGCGCCGCCTCGAAGAGCGCCGCATCTTCCCCGCGATGGACATCCTCAAGTCGGGCACCCGCCGCGAGGAACTGCTGCTGCAACCCGAAGTGCTCAAGAAGATGTGGCTGATGCGCAAGGTCATTTCCGACATGGACCCTGCCGACGCGATGGAGATGCTGCTCTCGCGCATGGGCAAGACGCGCAACAACGTCGAGTTCCTGCAAGCGCTGGCCGGTGGCTGATCCCCGTCCACCCCGCCTGCTGGTGGTGGACGACGAAGCCCAGATTCTGGAACTGCTCGACCTCAGCCTCAGCCTTCAGGGCTTCGATGTCTGCACCGCCCTGAGTGGCCCGCAGGCGCTCGACCTGGCCTGCCGCCATCCTTTCGACACCGTGGTCATGGACGTGCTGATGTCGCCCTGGGACGGCCTGGAAACGGCGCGGCGCATGTACGCCCGCCTAGGCGACGCCGCTCCGCCCGTCGTGCTGCTCACCGGCCTGTCGCTGCCCGACTACGACCCGGCCGCCGAGCCGCTCATCGCCGCCGCGCTCACCAAGCCCTTCCGGCCGTCCGAACTCGTCGCGGTGATCCGGCAGGTCCAGGCCAGCCGCACCTGATCCGGCCACCGGAACTGACCCCATCGTCTACCCGATTCTGACCCCTGCACTGGGGTCAGTCGTGTTCTAGCCTGGGCCCCATGAGCGAGCAGCAGACCGGCACCCCCCAGATCAAGCAGGGCTTCGCGGAGATGTTCAAGGGCGGCGTCATCATGGACGTGGTCACCGCCGACCAGGCGCGCATCGCCGAGGCCGCCGGCGCGACCGCCGTGATGGCCCTGGAGCGCGTGCCCGCCGACATCCGCAAGGACGGGGGCGTGGCGCGCATGAGCGACCCCAAGATGATCAAGGAGATCATCGGCGCGGTGAGCATTCCCGTCATGGCGAAGGTCCGCATCGGGCACGTCGTCGAGGCGCAGATTCTCCAGGCGCTCGGCGTGGACTTCATCGACGAGTCCGAGGTGCTGACCCCGGCCGACGAGCAGTTCCACATCCTCAAGAGCGACTTCGCGGTGCCCTTCGTGTGCGGCGCCAAGAACCTGGGTGAGGCGCTGCGCCGCGTGGGCGAGGGTGCCAGCATGATCCGCACCAAGGGCGAGGCCGGCACCGGCAACGTGGTCGAGGCCGTGCGCCATGCCCGCACCGTGCTGGGCGAGATCCGCGCCATCCAGGCCCGCCCCGCCGAGGAACTCATGACGGTGGCCCGCGACCTCCAGGCCCCCTATGAACTCGTGAAGTACGTGCACGCCAACGGCAAGCTGCCGGTCGTGAACTTCGCGGCGGGCGGCGTCGCCACCCCTGCCGACGCCGCCCTGATGATGTACCTGGGCCTCGACGGCGTGTTCGTGGGCAGCGGTATCTTCAAGTCCTCGAACCCCGAGCGCCGCGCCCAGGCCATCGTGAAGGCCGTGACGCACTACCAGAATCCCGACCTGCTCGCGGAAATCAGCGAGGACCTCGGCGCGCCCATGACCGGCATCAACATCGACGACCTCATTCCCGCCGAGCGCCTCGCCGCGCGCGGCTGGTAAGGCCCTTGCCCGCAGCCGAAGTCGGTGTCCTCGCCCTCCAGGGGGCCTACCGCGAGCATGCCGCGCGGCTGCGGGGCCTGGGGGCGTCCGTGCGTGAAGTGCGGCTGCCCCGCGACCTGGCCGGTCTGGCCGGCCTGGTGCTGCCCGGCGGCGAGTCCACGACGATGGTCCGCCTGATGGACGAGTACGCCCTGTGGGCACCGCTGCGCGACTTCCACGCGCGTGGAGGCGCGCTGTGGGGTACCTGCGCCGGGGCCATCCTCCTCGCCGCCGAGGTGACGGGCGCCAGCCCCGCCGCGCCCGCGCAGCGCAGCCTGGGCCTGATCGACGTGACCGTGCAGCGCAACGCCTTCGGGCGGCAGCTCGATTCCTTCACCACGCCGCTGGAGGTCGCGGGCCTGGACACGCCCTTTCCGGCCGTGTTCATCCGCGCGCCGGTCATCACGCACGCCGGTCCCGGCGTCGAGGTGCTGGCCCGCCACGGAGGCGAGGCGGTGCTGGCCCGCCAGGGACGGGTCATGGCGAGTTCCTTTCACCCCGAGCTGACCCCCGACGCCCGGCTGCACGAGCTGTTCCTGGGGCTGCTGGAGCAGCGCGCGCCACGGGTCGGGGGAGGGGCAGAAAGTGCCCCCGCCCGTCCGCCTACGCTTCCGGGATCAGCGTAAAGGTGACCTCGACCGAGGCGCTGTCGCTGCTGCCCGCATAGTTCACGCCGAACTCGTGCGGATTGAACTTGAACTGGGTCGTCACCCGTACCTGATTGCCCGTGCGGGTGGCCTTGACCGGCACGCTGAGGGACCGCGTCACGCCCTTCAGCGTGAGCTGCCCGCCCGCCGTGGTGCTGACGGTCTGGCCGTCGGCCAGCCGGCCGCCCGTCAGGCTGGTCAGCACGAAGGTCGCGTTCGGAAAGCGGGCGGTGTTCAGGGCCGACTCGCCCCGGGCGTGGTCGTCGCGCAGGCCTATGCCGGTGCGCAGGTTGACCAGCGGCACGCTCACCTGCCCCCGCGTCGCCGCGAGGTCGTCGGGGTCGAGCTGCACACTGGCCGTCACGCCCTCGACCGTGCCCCTGACGTTTACGATCAGGACCCGGTGCTCGAAGGTCGCGCGGCCCTGCGCCGCCGTGTAGGGCGCGGCCCACACGGTCCCCGACCCGGCGAGCAGGGCCAGGGCGAGGAAGCGGCGGCCGGTCCGGGAAAAGGCCCTGGTCATGTCTCCATGTTGAGCGGTTCCGGTGAAGGGCGGGTGAAGGCCCGCCGCGTACCCGCCCTTCGCCCGCCTACTTCTTGCTGAGTTCGCGGATGAACGTGCCGGTGAAGTTGAAGTTGCGCAGCGGGTTGTAGGTGGCCGCGCTCACGCCCTGGAGATTGCTGCGCAGGGGGCGCACGTTCAGGTCGGCGGGCAGCAGCAGGTAGGGACTCTGGTCGGCGGCCACGTCGGCCACCTGCCGGTAGAGCCGGTTGCGGGCGGCCGTGTCGGTCGTGGCGCGCGCCTGGTCGAGCCAGCGGTCCACCCGCGCGTCCTTCCAGCTGTGGGTCGGATAGAAGAAACCGCCGCTGCTGTAGAAGGTGTACATGAAGTTGTCGGGGTCGCCGTAGTCCGCGCCCCAGCTCATCGGGAGCATGACTTCCTCGCCCTTCTGCATCTTGACGCTCTGCTCGGACCACGGCTCCACGCCGATGTTGATGCGGAACTTGGGGTTGATGGCCTCGACACCCTGCTTGAGGACCTCCAGCGCGGTCTGGCCCAGGATGTGCCCGGTGCGGTAGTTCGCGTTGATGACGAAGCCCTGCTGCCACACCTGCCCGCCCCAGGCCTTCTTGAAGGACTCGGCGGCCTTGACGGGGTCGTAGCTGTAGGTGCTCACGCGCTTGTCGTAACCGGGGAAGGAGTCGGGCAGCAGCATGGTGCGCTTCTGGCCCTTGCCGCGCTGCACGTCGCGGATGAACTCGTCGTAGTCGAAGGCGTAGGCCATCGCCCGGCGCAGGTTCACGTCGCTGAAGAAGTTCGCCGGAATGCCCTTGCCGTCCAGCTTGCCGCTGCCCAGCGCGCCCGCCGCGCGGATGTTCTGGTTCATGAACAGCGCGCCCGCGCCGGTGGTGGGCAGGTTGTCCAGCACCGTCACGCCCGGCTGGCCCCTGAGCTGCGTCTCCACGTTCACGCGCGTGCCCGCCTCGATCAGGTCGGCGTCGCCGCGCAAGAAGGCCTGCTGCCGCACCGCCAGCTCGGCGACTTTTTGCATGGCGACGTTGCGGATGGCCGGCATTCCCCCCCAGTAGCCCGGAAAGGCCGTGAGCAGCACGTTGTTCGCGTCCCACTTCGCCAGCCGGTAGGCCCCGGTGCCGCTGGGGTTCCTGCTCAGGTTGCCCGCGTTCAGGTCCTTGCCCACCCAGGCCCGCCAGGTCGCCTCGGTGCCGTTCCAGTCGCCCTGGCGGATCGCCCAGGCCCGGTCCACGATGCCCGCCCCCGTGAAGGCCAGTTTCGCCATGAAAGCCGGGTCGGCCTTGGGCAGCGTGAAGACCAGTTGCCCGGCGGCGTTGCACTTCACGGCGCCCGCGATCCTGGCCCAGGTAACCGCCTTGTTCTTGTTCGCGTTGTCGGGCGTGCCCAGCAGCGAGTCGCTCAGGAACCAGTTGGCCGACTCGGGATGGTTGGTCACGAGGTCGCGCCGGTAGGTGTACTCGGCGTCGGCGCAGGTCATGGCGTTGCCGCTGTGGAACTTCACACCCCTGCGCAGGTCCACGACCAGTGTCCTGCCCCCGTTCGTGTAGGTGGGCAGCCGCGCGGCGAGCAGCGGCGTCATCTGCGTGAGGCTGCCGCCCTTGTAGGTCCACAGCGGCTCGTAGATGTTCTCGATCATCATCAGGCTGAACGAGTCGTAGGCGATGCCCGGATCGAGCGTGGAGACGGTCGCGGCCTGCTGGATCACCAGGGTGTCGCGCGGGGTGGCGGCCAGGGCGGCGGGGGTCAGCAGCAGACTCAGGGACAGGGCAGTGCGGCGCAGCGTCATGGCGAACCTCCGGGTGAGAGAGCGGTGAAGACTGCTTCGGAGTGTGACACATCCCGCTGTCCGCAGCGCCGCCCTGAAGTGACCGGCGGTCTAGCCCGCGCACTGCGCAGACACCTGACCCGACCCCGGAGCGTGGCCGGGCATACTGGGGCAGATATGGCTTACTCGCTTCTGGTCATGAAATTCGGCGGCACCAACATGCAGGACGCCCGCGCCATCCGCCACAGCGCCTCGCTGGCCGCCCGCAGCATCCGCGAGGGGGTGCGCGTCGTGGTGGTCGTCTCGGCCATGGCCGGCGTGACCAACCAGCTGCTCCAGCTCGCCGACGCCGCGCAGACCGGCGACATCGCCCGCGCCAACGACGAGATCGCCGCCATGCGTACCCGTCACTTCACGGCCGCCCAGGAACTCGGGGCCGCGCCCGACAGCCCCGCCGTGCGCGAGATCCGCGAGATGCACGAGACGCTCCGGCAGGCGGTGTACGGCGTGTACCTGCTGCGCGAACTGACCCCGCGCAGCCGCGACCTGATCGTCGCCTTCGGCGAGCGTCTCAGCGCGCCCCTGATGAGCCTCGCCCTGGAGCAGACGGGCCTGCGCGCCCGGCACCTGACCGGCGGCGAGGCCGGCATCCTCACCGACGCCCACTTCGGCAACGCCCGCCCCCTGAGCGGCACCTACGAGCGCATCCGCGACCGCCTCAGCGGCCTGTTCGCCGCCGACGTGACCCCGGTAATCGCCGGCTTCATGGGCGAGACCGAGCAGGGCGCGCTGACCACGCTGGGACGCGGCGGCACCGACTTCTCCGCGACCATCGTGGGCAAGGCTCTGGGCGCCGACGAGGTCTGGGCCTGGAAGGACGTGGACGGCGTCATGAGTGCCGACCCGCGCGTGGTCAAGGACGCCCAGAACATCGGGGTCCTGAGCTACGGCGAGGTCATGGAGCTGGCCTATTTCGGGGCCAAGGTGCTGCACCCGCTGGCAGTCACGCCCCTCCAGGAAAGCGGGATTCCCCTGCGCGTCAAGAGCGCCGCCGACCCCGATTTTCCCGGCACGCTCGTGCAGGCCCAGCCCCACGAGGAGGAAGGCCATCCCGTCAAGGCAGTCACGGCCATCCGCAGCGTGAGCCTCGTCAACGTGAGCGGCGCCGGAGCACTGGGCGTGCCCGAGGTCGTCTCCAGCGTGTTCGCGGCCATCGCCCGCGCCAACATCACCCTGCTGATGGTCTCGCAGAGCAGCAGCATGAGCAACGTCTCGCTGGCCGTGCCCTCGGTGGACGAGGGGCGCACCGTCGCGGCCCTGCGCGCCGGAATCACGGGGGAGCTGAACGTGGAGGTGCAGGGCGGCGTGGCCGTGCTGGCCATCGTCGGCAGCGGCATGCGCGGCCAGAAGGGCGTCTCGGCCCGGCTGTTCACCGCGCTCGCGGCCGAGGACGTGAACATCCTGATGATCTCGCAGGGCAGCAGCGAGCTGAACATCAGCGTGGCCCTCGACGGCGCCCAGGTAGACCGCGCCACCGAGGCGGTCCACGCCGCTTTCGGCCTCGGGACGGCGGTGCAGGCCGCCGACTGAATGTTCTGTATGGGTCAGGTCCTGCCCGGAACAGATAGGACTTGACCCTAAAAAGGATTGATGGAATTTATTTCTCACAAACCAAGATAATCGTGAATACTTTCACTTGTTTGCCGAAAAAAGAGAGGAGACGATCGCTCCTCAACGGTTGTCGCGTTCTCCTGCCGGGGAACCGCGCAATGACGGGCGAAACTGTCCCATCAGCAGGTAGAGGCCGACCACCCACACGAGGCTGCTCAGCGCCCCGGCCAGCACGTCACTGGGATAGTGGACCCCCAGGTAATTGCGGCTGACGCCCACCAGCACCGCCCACACTGCGCCCAGAACGGCGACCGGCCAGCCTGCGCGCGATCGCCAGAAGATCAGCGTGATGGCGATCCCGAAAGCAGCGTTCGCCATCGCGTGCCCGCTCGGAAAGCTGAAGCCCGGTTCCCGCAGCACCGCCTCGAGCACGTCGGGCCGGGGCCGCTGGAAGATCAGCTTGGTCACGACGTTCAGCAGGGTCGCGCCGCCCACCGCCAGGGCCAGGAACAGGGCGTGCGCCCGCGCACCGGCCCGGTACAGTCCCGCCACGATCGCCAGGGTGATCAGCGGCAGCACCTGCACCCCGCCGATGACGGCCAGCGCCTCGGCCACGCGCGTCAGTTCGGGGGTGCGGTGCGCGCGGTACCAAGCCAGCACGGTCTGGTCCCACGCGAACCCGCCCTCGCGGAAGATGTCCTCGGTCAGGTCGGCGACCGCCAGCAGCGGCAGCAGCACCCCCAGCAGCAGCAGCGCGACGGCGTTCCAGCGCCGCACCGGGTGGGACAGGGGCGGAGGAGGTGGACGGCGGGTCGGCAGGCGCATCCGCCCATTACACTCCGCTGACCTGCCGCGGGGCTTGCGTCAACGTTAAGGACAGGCCCCTGACCGGCCCGCCCGGTCCCCGCTCCCGCCCCTCTGTACCGATTCAGTTCGGCGTGCCATAGTGGCCCCGATGCCCCTGCGCCCGCGCCCGCTGCCTGCCCGCCCCGCCGCATGAGCCGGGGGCTGGCACTCCGGTCGCTCGCCGATCTGCCGCGCAACGCCCGCAACTCGATCCTGCTCGAACCGCTGTGGGCGGTCTTCGGCACGGTCGTGCTGTACTACGCTCCGCTGTACCTGCGCAGCGTCGGGCTCTCCAGCGCCGAGATCGGCCTGCTCGGCTCGGTCACGCTGGCGCTGTCCTTCGTGTGTCAGGCCTTCGCCGCGCCCATCACCAACCGGCTGGGCCGCAAGCGCACCACCCTGATCGGCGACCTGATCTCCTGGTCGGCCCCCATGTTCGTCTGGGCGCTCGCGCAGTCGCTGGGGGCCTTCGTGGTCGCGGCGGCCCTCAACGCCATCAACCGCGTCGTCGCGGTGTCCTGGAGTCTGCTCGTCATCGAGGACGTGGACGCCCCGCAGCGCCCGCGCGTCTTCGGCATCATGAACCTGATCGTGACCTTCTGCGGCCTGCTCACGCCGCTGCTGGGCCTGCTCATCACCCGCTACGGCGTGGTGCCCACCCTGCGCGTCTTCTACGCCCTGGGCGGCGTGGGCATGACCGTGATGTTCCTGTGGCGCAACGCCATCACCGACGAGACGCGCAGCGGAGAAGAAGCCATGCGCCTGCACCGCGACCTGAGCCTGGGCCAGAGCCTGGGCCAGACCCTCCGGCGCGTCTCGGGCATGCGCGGGCACCCCGGCCTCGTGGGCATCACCGTGTTCTACGTGCTGACCGTGTTCATCGAGCAGCTCAGCCTCTTTCAGATCCTGTTCCTGGGCGAGACGCTGGGCTTCAGTGCGCAGACCCTCTCGTACGTGCCGGTCGTCGCGGCCCTCGTCACCGCCCTGCTGTACGGCGTCGCGCTGCCCCGGCTGGGCCGGCTGCCGCTCGGGGCAAGACCCTGGTGGCCGTGCGCGCGCTGGCGCTGGTCGGCGCCGGAGCGCTGCTGCTCGTGCCGCCCGGCCACGCCGCACTGATGCTCGCGGTCGTCGGCGTGATCGGAGGCGCGACCTTCCTGACCCAGACCTACCGCGACGCGGCCCTGTTCGCGCGGTTGCCGGCGGGGGAGGGTACGGCCGATCTGTATTCGGCCGTGCAGACCCTGACGCTGCTGTGCTCGATCCCCGCCGCCGGGCTGGCGGGGCTGGTGTTCGCCGCGTCTCCGCGCGGTCTGTTCGCCCTGATCGCCCTGCTGTGCGTGGCGCTGCTGGTCCTCGCCGCCGGCCTCGCCCGCCGCGAGACCCGCGCGGCGACGCCGGCCTGACGCCGCCCGCCGGTCAGGCGAGCGGCGCTGTCCGGAACAGGTCCCCGCGCCACGCCCCGCAGGCGGTGCGCACCGCCACCAGCCCCCACAGCCCGGCGAGCGCCACGACGAACACGTGCCCGAGGGCCGTCAGGGCCGGCAGCCGCGTCAGGGCGCCCAGCCCGAAGGTCGCGGCCGCGTAGACCCCCAGTGGAAAGGTCAGCCCCCACCAGCCGAGATTGAATGGGAGGCCCCGGCGGGCGAAGCTCAGGGTGGTCAGGGTCGCCAGGGCCAGCCACCAGGCCCCGAAGCCCCACAGCACCAGCCCCCCGACCAGCCCCAGCCCCAGCAGCGTGGGGGCCAGGTCGCCCAGACCCTGCGCCGTCAGGACGCGCGGCGCGGCCCCGCCCAGTTGCAGCAGGGCCAGCGCGCCGGTCGCCAGCGGCCCCAGCGGCAGAAACATGCTCACGGCCAGATCGGCGGGTGGGAGCCGGTGCTGTGCCAGCCGCAGCACCAGCACCGTGATGACCATCAGCGCCAGGGGCACCGAGAGCGCGAACAGCACGTAGCCCGCGTAGACCAGCGTGGTCGCGCCCGCCGTGTCCAGCTGCGGCGCGATCAGGCCCGCGCTCGCCGCCGCGACCTCCGAGGCCACCACGGGCAGCAGCCATACGCCGGTCATGCGCTCCAGGGCGTGATCCTGCCGCGTGAACATCAGGTACGGCACCAGCAGCCCGGTGACCCCCGCGAGCACGGCGTCGAAGACCCACAAGTCGCGCGCCAGCCCCGCCGCCGCCCCGCCCCAGCGCGGCACGCCGAAGACCACCAGCCCGTTGACGACCGTCGCCAGAGCCATCGGCACCGCCCCCAGGAACATGCTCTGGACGGGGTGGCGCAGCGTGGCGAGGCTCTCGCCGGGAAAACGGAGCAGGCGCGCCGCCGACAGGCCGGTGAACAGCAGCAGCAGCGCCATGTTCAGCCACCACAGCCCTTCCCCGAGCGTCTCCGCGCCCGGCAGCGGCAGGTGCGGCAGCGTCAGCGCGAGGATGCCCGTGCCCATCGTGGCGGCGAACCAGTTGGGCGTGAAGCCCCGGACGGCTTCCCGGAGACGGTCCTGCGGGGCGAGCAGGGAGGAGGTGGTCATCCCTGGAGGATAGGCGGCTCCTGCCATAAGCTCAAATAAGGATTGATAGGCCTGACCCAAAAAGAATATAGATCTGAGAATGGCCCTGAATCCTGAGCATCTCCTGACCTTCGCGCGGGTCGCCCGGCTGGGCAGCCTGAGCGCCGCCGCCGCCGAGCTGAACCTGACCCAGCCGGCGGTGTCCAGCCAGATCAGGTTGCTGACCCGGGCGGTCGGTGAGCCGGTCCTCAGCCGGCACCGCACGGGGGTGCGGCTCACCGAAGCGGGCGAGGCCCTGCTGGTCCACGCGCAGGCCCTCGCCCGCGCGCTGGAAGGTGCCCACACCGCCATGCGCGAGCGGCGCGGCCTGGAACGCGGCACCCTGCGGCTCGCGGCGAGCAGCACGGTCGCGGCGTCGCTGTTGCCCGGCCTCCTGTCGGCCTACCAGGCCCGGTATCCCGGCGTGGCCGTCCAGATCCGGCAGGGCAATACCCAGGAGGTCCTGGGGGCGCTCCAGGGCGGACAGGTCGAGGTGGCCCTGATCGAAGGCCCGCCCGGCCTCCTGGGGGACGACTGGCAGGCCGAGGTCTTCGGCCACGACGAGCTCGTGCTGGTGTCGGCCCCCGGACATCCGCTGGTCGGCGCAGCCGGGCTCGGCCACGCCGCGCCCCTGCCGCTGATCTGGCGCGAGCACGGGTCCGGCACCCGCGAGGTGGCCGAGCAGGCCCTCGCCGGTACGGCCCTGCGCACGGTCAGCCGGCTCGAACTGCCGGGCACCGAGGCGGTCAAGGAGGCGGTCATCCAGGGCCTGGGGCTGGCCCTGTTGCCGGAGCTGCGGGTGCGGCGCGAACTCCGGTCGGGGGTGCTGGTGCGCCTCGCGCTGGCGCTGCCGGGCCTGCGCCGGCCGCTCAGCCGTGTCAGCGCGCCCACCGGGCAGCTCTCCTTCGCGGCCCGGCAGTTCCTCGGGCTCCTGGAACCCCCTGCGCCCGAGGGCCACCCCCCCCGCCGCTAGGCCGTTCGGCGCAGCCGCCCCCCGCCAGCGCGCGCATGTGCCCGGCCTCCCCGGCGGCGCACCATGTCCTCAGGGCCAGCCGACCCCTTCTGCCCCCGGCAGCGGCGTGCCCGAAGGACTGCACATGAACCCCACCTTCCATTTCGAGCTCACCTTCGCCGCCCAGCGCGCCGCCGACATGCGTCAGGAAGCCGCGCGCGACCGTCAGGCCCGCGCCGCGCAGCCCACGCCCCTCCGGCCCACCTTCCGCTGGCCCTGGACCCGCACCCGCCTGCACCCCAAGCCCGCATGATCCCTGCCCGCTCCGAACCCGCGCCGCCCCTTCCAGAAGAAGTGGGCGGCGTTTCCTTGCGGGGCGGCGGAGGTCGGCTCATCCCAGCGCCGCGTTCTGCTCCCGCTCCTGCAAGAAGGTCTTGACGCTCTGCGCCGCGCGGGCGGTCATGCCCGGCACGGCGGCGATCTGCTCGACCGGCGCGGCCGCGAGGTCCTCCAGGCTGGTGAAGTGCTCGAGCAGCGCGTCCTTGCGCTTCTGCCCGATGCCCGGCAGGTCGTCGAAGACGCTGCGCAGCATCCCCTCGCCGCGCAGCTTGCGGTGGTAGCTCACGGCGTAGTTGTGCACCTCGTCGCGCACCTCGATCAGCATCCGCAGCGCCGGGTGCGTGTGCGGCAGCAGCAGCTCGCGGTCCACGCCGACCTCGCTGCCGCCGTCCAGCCACCACTGCGCCCCGTAGCGCCCCGGCAGGATCAGCCGCTCCTCGCGCTTGGCGAGGCCCACGACCGGAATCCGGACATCGGCCTCCTTCAGCGCGTCGAGCGCCGCGTTCACCTGCCCGCGCCCCCCGTCGATGAGCAGCAGGTCCGGCAGCGGCAGCTTGTCCGACAGGCTGCCCGTGAAGCGCCGCGTGATCGTCTGGCGCATGGAGGTGTAGTCGTCGGGGTGGTCCAGCCCCTTGACCTTGAAGCGGCGGTGTTCGCCCCGGCGTGAGCGCCCGCCCTCGAAGACCACCATCCCCGAGACGATGTTCGTGCCGAAGAGGTTGGAGTTGTCGTAGCCCTCGATGCGCCAGGGCCGCTCGGGCAGCGCCAGGACCTCGCGCAGCGCGTCGAGTCCCGGATGGTCGCCCCGGCGCTCCAGCAGCGCGAGTTCGGACTCCAGGCCCGTCTGCGCGTTGCGCTGCGCCATGTCCACGAGGTCCACCTTGTCGCCGCGCTTGGGCGTGCGCATCTCGGTGCGCCGGCCGGCCCGGTCCGACAGGAACCGGCTCCAGACCGGCGTGTCCTCGAAATCGGCGGGCAGCAGGATCAGCGGGGGGACGTGCGTCGCCTGGGTGTAGTAGTCCTGCACGAAGGCCTCGATGATCTCGCCCGCGCCGCTCTCCTCGGCGCCGGTCAGGAACCGCTTGTCGCGCCCCACGACCCGCCCGCCGCGCATCCGGAACAGCTGTACCATCGCGTACTCGCCCGCCTGCGCCACACCCAGGAAATCCAGGTCGGTCTCGTCGCTGACAAACGCGTGCTGCTCGGTCCCGAACAGTTTCTCGACCGCCGCCACGCGGTCGCGCAGCCGCGCCGCCTGCTCGAAATCCTGTCCGCGCGCCGCCGCGCCCATATCCTCGCGCAGCCGGGTGACGACGTGCCCGGCGCGGCCCTCCAGCAGCCCCTTCACGTCGTCCACCACGCGGGCGTAGGTCTCCGGATCGGCGGCGTCAATGCACGGCGCGAGGCAGCGCCCCATGTGGTAGTTCAGGCAGGGCCGGGGCTTGTGCTGCATGGGCAGCCCCGAGTTCTTGCGCAGCGGGAACATGGTGTCGATCAGGTGTTTGACCCGCCGCACCGCCGAGGCGTCGGGGTAGGGGCCGTAGTAGCTCGCCCCGTCCTTGAGAACCCGCCGCGTGACGACGAGCATCGGGAAGGGTTCGTTCGTCAGCTTCAGGAAGGGGTAGTGCTTGTCGTCCTTGAGCAGCACGTTGTAGTGCGGGCGGTGCTGCTTGATGAGGTTGGCCTCGAGAATGAGCGCCTCGACCTCGTTCCTGGCGGTGATGAATTCCAGCGACTCGGCCAGTGCCGTGAACTTGCCGCTCTTGCCGCCTGCCTTGAAGTGCTGCCCGACCCGTGAGCGCAGGTTGTTCGCCTTACCGATATAGATCGGCACGCCACCCTTGCGGAAGATATACACGCCGGGGGTGGTGGGCAGGACGGGCAGGTCGTCGAAATGCACGTGCCCAGCATAGGCTTCCGGAACCGGCACGACCGGATCGAACAGCACGAATTCGAAAAACCAAAGCCAAAAATCACGACTCGGATTACTCGTGAAACTATTCACTTACTAATCCTGATTCTTTTCTCTTTTTGCTTCCTTGTGGCCTCGACTCGGCTACCTCCAGCGCCCTCTATGCTCGGCGGGTGCGGTCCGAGGAATTCCAGTACGGTGGGGCAAAGTTGCGCTACGAGGTGTCCGGCAGGGGAGAACCGGTGGTGCTCATCCATGGCCTGAGCGGTTCGGCGCACTGGTGGCGGCACAATGTGCCCGCACTGGCAGCCGAATACCGGGTCTACGCGCTGGACCTCGCGGGCTACGGCCACGCCCGCAGACAGCGCACGCTGGGCGTGCAGGAGAACGCCGAACTCATCGCCCACTGGATGGAGGCGCTGGACCTGCGCGGCGCGGCCGTCGTCGGCCACAGTATGGGCGGCCAGATCGCCGTACGGGTCGCCGCCCTCAAGAGCGGCCGGGTCGATGCCCTGGTCCTGGCCTGCGCCAGCGGCCTGCTGGCAGGGAACCCCGTGCGCGTCGCGCTGAAGCTGCCGCGCGCCACCCTCACGGGCCGCCCCGCCTTCCTGCCGCGCATCCTGGCCGATTCGGTGCGGGCGGGGCTGCCCAACCTGTGGCGCAGCGCGGTGAGTCTGCTGGGCGACAGCGTGGCCGAACTGCTGCCCGCGCTGGACATCCGCACGCTGGTCATCTGGGGCCGGCGCGACGCCCTCGTGCCGGTCGAACTCGGGCGTAAACTCGCCGCCGCCATTCCCGGGGCCGAATACCGCGAACTGCCCCGCGCCGGGCACGTGGTCATGGTGGACGCCCCCAGGGAGTTCAATGCGGCGGTGCTCGATTTCCTGCGGCGTCCCGGCGCGGGCGCGGCTCCGGAGAACCGGGTGTGAGCGGCCGGACGGCACCTGCCGGTCAGCCGCACTACACCACCGTGCGGGGCCTGCGGACCCACGCCTGGGTGCGCGGCGAGGGCCCGCCCCTGGTGATCGTGCCGGGGCTGGGCTGCGCCTCGTGGATGTATGTCCGGCTGGCCCGCGAGCTTTCCCTGAAACGCCGTGTATACGTCTACGACCCGCCCGGCCACGGCGCCAGCGAGGGCGCCCCCGGCTATCCCCGGACCATCCGCGACCTCACGGATCACCTCGCCGCGTGGCTCGAGGCGAGCGGGCTGCGCTGCGCGCCGCTGCTGGGGCACTCGCTGGGGGGCGAGGTGATCTTCGACCTCGCCGCGCGCTACCCCCACTGCACCACGGCCCTCATCGCCGCCGCCCCCACCGGCATTCCCGAGAACCCCAACGTGCCCGCGCAGCTGTTCCGGCTGGCGCGTGACCTCCCCCGCGAGCGGCTGGGCCTCCTTATCCCCGGCCTGCGCGCCTATGGCCGCGTCGGCCCGGTCCGGATGCTGAGCCTCGCCGCCGACCAGCGCCGCCACAACACCGGGCCGCTGCTGCGCCGGGTACGGGTGCCCACCCTGCTCATCGACGGCGACCGCGATCCCGTCATCCGGGCGTGGACCGTCCGCGAAATCCGGCGCGAAATCCCCGAGGCGGTCGTGCGGGTCGTGCCCGGCGGCACCCACGCCGTCACCGACACCTTCCCGAAGACCATCGCCGCCTCCGCCCTCGAGTTCCTCCAGTGGGTCGAAGGTCCGGATACGGCGCCTATAGGCCACTTTGAGCAACTTAATTGCGGCAACTTACCGGAATAGCCTTGATCCAGCAATAAAGTTGCCAAAAAACGCCGAGGTGATAGACTTCTCCTCATGTTCGAGGAGACCCACGACCACCATGTGCTGCTCACGCCCGGCCCGACCCCGATCCACCCCAAGGCCATGCGGGCACTCATGCGCGGGATGCTGGGGCACATGGACCCGGAGGTGTTCGCGCTGAACCGCGAGATCCAGCAGGACCTGCGGGTGATGTACGGCACCGAGCCCGAGGCCTTCACGGCCCTGCTGGCCGGGACCGGTTCGCTGGGCATGGAGGCGGGTTTCGCCAATCTGGTCGAGGCGGGCGACGAGGTGCTGGTGTGCGCCAACGGTTCTTTCGGCCGCCGCATGGCCGAGATGGCCGCGCGCTACGGCGCCCGCGTACGTCTGGTCACCGCGCCGCTGGGCGAGGCGATCAACCCCGCCGACGTGGCCGCGCACCTCGACGGCGTGAACATGGTCGCGGTCGTGCACGGCGAGACGAGCACCGGCGTCCTGAACCCCGTGCCCGAGATCGCCGAACTCGTGCGTGGCAGCGGCGCGCTGCTCACCGTGGACGCGGTGACGACCGCCGGGATGGAGCCCTTCCACATGCAGGACTGGGGCGTGGACTACGCCTATACCGGCGCGCAGAAGTGCCTCTCGGCGCCTCCCGGCCTCGCGCCTATCGCGGTGAGCGAGCGCGCCTTCGCCCGCTTCGCCGCCCGGCGCAGCCCCACGCCGCTGTGGTACTGCGACCTCGAAGGCCTGCGCGACTACTGGGTGGACCACACCTACCACCACACCGTGCCGGTCAACCTGCATTTCGCCTTTCACGCCGCCCTGCGCGCCGCCCTGGACGAAGGCCTGGAGCGCCGGCAGCGCCGCGTCCGGGCAATGGGGCAGGTCATCGAGCGCACGCTCGCGCCCCTGGGGTTCTCGCACTATGTGCGCCGCCCCGAGGACCGGCTGCCCACCGTGCTGGCGCTGCGGCTGCCCGAGGGCTTCGACGACGCGGGCGTGCGCAAGGCCCTGCGGGAGCGTGAGATCAGCGTGACCGGGGGTCTCGGACCGACGGCGGGCGTCATCTGGCGCCTGGGCCTGATGGGCGAGTCGGCCCGCCCCGCGCCCTACCGCGCCCTGATGGTGGCCCTGCAGGACCTGCTGGGCGAGCCGGGCCTGGTGCGCCGCTACGAGGAGGCGCTCGGCGCCCTGATGCCCGAAGAGACGCAGCCGGCCCTGGCCTAGGCGGGCGGGGGAGGGGCCAGGGACCGCCCCGCGCTCCTCATTCCATCTTGCCGCTGCGGATCACGTCGGCGATGACCGGGGGCAGGTTCCAGGCCATGATGTCGAAGGCGCTCGACGAGTAGTCGTAGGGCACCTTGTGCAGCGACACTTTGGGCCGCCGGCCCGAGCAGTCCACGATCGCCACGTCGGCCCCGGGTTCGTGGTTCAGGCTCAGGCCCACGCTGCCGGGGTCCACGAACACCGTGTCGCCCACCGTGCGCGTGAAGGGAACGTGCGTGCCCCCCACCACCAGCACGCGCGCGCCCATACTGTCGGCCAGCGTCTCGAGTTCGGCCTCTGGGGCCATCAGGTCCACGCGGCCTTCGGGGTCGTGGGGACTGCCGTGGAAGTACCGCACGCGGCCCACCGGGGTCATGAGGCGCCCACCGGTCGGCAGGCGGCGCAGGTATTCGAGCTGCTCGGGCAGCAGCGTTCCCTGCGTCCACTGCAACACCTGGTCGGCGACGCCCTTGCGCCCAGCGCGCTCGCCGAAGCTCAGGGCCACCCGCAGGTCGCTGCTGCCCAGCCCGACCTTCCAGTCCTCGCGGCGCACGAAGTCGATGACCGGCCCCGGCGACGCCCCGTAGCCCACCAGGTCCCCGACCACCACGACCTGACTGACGATCTGCTCGGCCAGAAAGCGCCGAACCGAAGTCAGGGCATGGATGTTGCCGTGTAAGTCACTGATGAAGGCGATCCTCAAAGTACCCTCATGGTAAGCCAAAGCGGCCGCCCACGCATCCCCCACGGGCAGCGGCGGCAGGGGCGCGGCCCCGCTATGATCCCGGACGTGCCCCGCGTTTCCCCCGCCCTGCTCGCCGCCCTGTGCGGTGTCCTGCTGGCCCTGACCCTGCCGCCGCTGCCCACCGGGATTCTCGCGCCGCTGCCCCTGGCCGCGCTGCTGTGGCTGGTGGCGAGCGCGCCGACGGCCCGGGCGGGCGCGGCGCGGATGCTGGCGGGGGTCACGGCCCTGAGCGCCGTTCACCTGTGGTGGCTGGTGCCCTTTCTCGTCGCGTTGTTCGGGCTGCCGCCCCTCGGCGCGCTGGCGGGGCTGCTCTACGTGCTGGAGGGCGGCTTCTTCGCGGTGATGGCCTATCTGGCCTGCCGTGTCACGCCGAGTCCGGCCGGGCGGGTGTGGGCACTGGCCGGGGGCTGGGTATTGCTCGAGTGGCTGCGCACGCTGGGGCCGCTGGCCTTTCCCTGGCCGACGTTGGGGTCGGTGCTGCTCCCCACGCCGCTGATCCAGGTGGCCGACCTGGGCGGGGTGCTGCTGTGCAGCCTGCTGATCACGGGGGCGGCGGCGGCGCTCGTGCAGGCGGCGCGGGGACAGCGTGCGCCGTTGCTGGCCGCCGCGGTGGTCTGGCTCGCCGCGCTGGGCTACGGCCTGACCCGCACCCCCGGCGAGGGGCCAACCCAGCCCATGCTGGTCATGCGTTCGGACTTCGACACCTTCGCACGGGCGGTGGGGAGCCTCCGTCCGGAACAGCAGTTTTCCACGCTCCTTCAGGCGACCACAGCCGCCCGGCAGCCCGGCGAGGTGGTCGTGTGGAGCGAGACGGCGACCTCGGCGTTTCCCGGCCAGCCGCAGATTCCGGCCTTTCCGGGTCCGGGTATCACCGGTTTGGGCACGCCTGCGGTTGGAGATGAGCCTCGGCGGAACGTGGCGGTGAGTGTGGACGCGGCCGGCACCATCCTCAGCCGTAGCGAGAAGGCCCGCCTGGTGCCGTTCGGAGAGTATTTCCCGCTGTATTCGGGACCCCTACGTCCGTTGTATGGCTTGATCGAGCGAACGCTGAATATTGATCTGGCCCCTATTCCACCTGCACAGAGCATCCGCCCGCTCTCTCTTCAGGGCATTCTCTACGGTACATACATCTGTTACGACAGCGTCTTTTCCTGGGTGGCACGCGACCTCGTGCGGCAGGGAGCGCAGGTCCTCGTCAACCCCAGCAACGACGGCTGGTACAACGGCTGGGGCGTGTCGCAGCACTTCTGGATGGGCCGGGTACGCGCCATCGAGACCCGGCGCTGGCTGGTGCGCAGCGTGAACGACGGCGTGGCCGGAGCGGTGGACGACCTGGGCCGGCCGGTGGTGACCGTCGCGGCGGGGGAGGGGGTCCAGACCCTGCACGTGCGGCCCCGCCTGCTGAGTGGCCAGACCCTGTTCGTACGGCTCGGGCACGTGCCGGCCCTGCTGCTCGCGGCCTTGCTGGTCGTCCTGGGCTGGGGGGTGGGGCGGCGGACCAGCCCACCTGTCACCGGAAGTGCTCTACCACGTCGTTGAGGTCGTCCTCCGGCAGTTCGACGTAGCGCCGGGTGGTGTCCACCTGTTCGTGCCCCAGGAACCCGGCCACACGGGTGAAGTCCTTCGTCGCGGCGTAGAGCTGGGTGCCGGCGTACTTGCGTCCGGCGTGGAAGCCCCGGAACTCGTGTTCCATCCCGGCCCGCAGCGCCACCTTCTGGAGCCGCTCGTAGGCGCTGGAGTAGGCCCGGAAGGTCAGCACCGGGGTCTGGGGCAGCGCCGGCACCTGGGCCTGCCAGCCCTCCAGCGCTTCCCGGAGCCGGGCGCTGAGCGGGACCCAGCGGGCCTTGTCGCCCTTGCCGTGGGCCACCAGCAGGCGCCGGCGCCCCAGGTCGAGGTCCGCCCAGGTCAGGGCCAGGGCCTCGGCGATGCGCAGACCACCGTGCGCGAGCAGCAGCAGCAGCACCTGCTCCTGGGCATCGGCCTGGGCGAGCATGGCCCCCACGAAATCCTGACGGTAGGGCGGGTTCTTGACGATGCCCTTGGTCCGGTCCTTGGGTCGCTTTACATCGGCGAAGGGATCGGCGTCGGTCGCGCCCGCCCAGCGTAGCGCCCGGTACAGGGCCGAAGCCGCCGCGACGCGCGCCATGACCGTCGCCGGCTTGAGTCCCGAGGCGCTGAGCGAGGCCACATACACCCCCGGCTCGCGGTGGCCGGGGTGCAGCAGGTTCCAGGCGTGGGCCGAGGCGTGGGCGAGCAGGACCTCGGTTCCCTTGCGGTAGGCGCGCAGGGTGTGGGGGCTGGTGCGCACCCCGGCGCTGGTGTCGGCCGTCAGATAGGCCTGGGTCAGCGCCCAGAGTTCGGCGGCGTTCTTGTCGCGCGCGGCCGTGACGGCCCGGACCCGCAGGGAGGCGTCGCTCAGGCCCGCCCAGCTGCGGGCCTCGCTCAGGCGGTCGCCGATGTACGGGGCCAGGGCCGAGGCGGGCGCATGATCAGACATGCCCGATGATAACAAGCCTTATCAACGGCGTGGTCTGTTTCGCTCAGGTCTCCAGTTCGCCGGCCTTCACCGGCGTCAGCATCCGGAGGGCGCCGGGCAGGATGCGGGCGGTGAACGGCGTGGTTTCCACGTGCAGCTCCCCGTCGTATTGCAGCGGGAACGGCTCGGTCGCGTCCACCTGCACCTCGCGGGCCTCGATGGTTTCGAGGTTGCTGCTGAACAGCGGGTCGCCCAGGTTCAGCTTGGCGCGCACCGAGTCGAGCAGGTTGGGCAGCAGGCGCAGGATGTTCCCGGCCTGCATCAGGATGACGGTGAAGCGGCCGTCGCTGGGGCTGATGTCGCTGGTGATCGGCAGGCGGTAGTTCGCCATGCCCAGGTTGGCGACCATCACGCCGATGCCCTCGAAACTGCGCTCCTGGCCGTCGATCTTGAGGTTGAAGGTGGTCTTCTTGGGGTTGAGCTGCCGCATGGCGCTGATGGCGTAGGCCAGGGCCCCGAAGCGCTCCTTGAGGTCCTCGCTGTCGCGGATCATGGCGGCGTCGGCGCCCGCCCCCGCCAGCATGCAAAAGCCCTTCTTCTCGCCGCGCACCTCGACCTCGCCCATGTCGAGCCGCAGGGCGTGTCCGGCGAGCACCACGCCGACCAGGCCCTCGGGGTCCTTGGGCAGGTCGAGGTTCTGGGCGATCAGGTTGGCGGTGCCGGCCGGGTAGGCCAGCAGGGGCACGTTGCGGTAGCGCGCGGCGTAGGCCAGGCTGCTGACGGTGCCGTCGCCCCCGGCCCCGACGAGGGTGTGGAAACTTTCGAGGTCCTCGACGTAGGACTCCATCGGCATGTCCTTTTCCAGTTCGCGCTCGACGACCTCCAGGCCGGCGGCGCGCAGGCCCTGCACGAAGGCGGGCAGGCCGCTGTCGCCCTGACCGCTTTTCGGGTTGAAGACCACCAGGACCCGGCGCAGGTCGCCTGCGGGCGTGGGCGAGGAGGCGGGCGCGGAATTCTGCACATCGGGGGGGGGAGTTTGACCCTGCATTTGAGCCGACATTACACTGCCGGCACGGAGGCTCAGCCATGCAACGGATCTTTCTCGCTTCTTTACTGTTCGCCGGAGCGCTCGCGTCCTGTGCGCCGAGCACCGGCAGCGTCGCCGGAGTCACGGTCGCGCCCGTGCTCGTCAAGGTGTCGGAGGCGGCGGCGCGCGGCGGCACGCTGACCATCCAGGGCCGGTATCTCGGCGGCCCGGCCACCGGCCGCGTGCTGATGGGCGTCACCGAGGACGGCCAGGGCGGCTACGCGGTGCCGGCGGCGGCCGTGCAGTCCTGGACCGACAGCCAGATCGTGCTGACGATTCCCGACAATGCCCCCGTCGGCGGGTCGTGGCTGTTCGTGGAGGTCGGGGGCAGGCGGTCGGCCAACGGGCTGCCCTACAGCGTCCGGCAGTAGGCCAGTCGGCCCACACGGGCGCCCTTTCCCCTGCGCCTCTTGCCTTATCTGCCCGCCCGCAGCGCGTCCTGAACGCGCCGGGCGGGTAAACTCTTGGGGTTATGGCGATCCAACGCCCCAAGGGCACCCAGGACCTGCTGCCGGAGGGCAGTCCGAAACTCAGTCTCGACACCCAGGCCTCGGCCTTCACCCACATTCAGGACGTGGCCCGGCGGGTGCTGGAGCGCGCGGGCGCGCAGTTCATCGCCACGCCCATCTTCGAGGACGCCGAACTCGTCAAGCGTGGCGTGGGCGGCAGCACCGACATCGTCCGCAAGGAGATGTTCACCGTCACCTACTTCGGGGACCACGGCGGCTTCATCCTGCGCCCCGAGGGCACGGCGGGCATCGTGCGCGCCTACCTCCAGGCCGGGCTCAAGCAGTTGCCCGCGCCCCTGAAGCTCTGGACGCACGGCCCGATGTTCCGCGCCGAGAACGTTCAGAAAGGACGCCTGCGCCAGTTCCATCAGGTGGACTACGAGGTGCTGGGCGCCGAGGGCGCCCTGGTGGACGCCGAGGCCATCGCCCTGATGGTCGGGGTCGTGCGCGAGCTGGGCTTGAAGGGCGTACGGGTCAAGCTCGGCAGCATCGGCGACCCCGAGGACCGCGAAGCCTACAACGCCTACCTGCGCGGGCTGTTCACGCCGCACCTGGAACGGCTCTCGGACGACAGCAAGGACCGCCTGGAGCGCAACCCCATGCGGATCCTGGACTCCAAGAGCGCCCAGGACCAGGACCTCATCCGCGAGCTGGACGTGCGGCCCATGCTCGATTCGCTGGGCGAGGCGGCGGCGGCGCACTTCGCGCAGGTGCGCGCCTACCTTGACGACTGGGGGGTGGCCTACGACGTGGACCCCAGCATCGTGCGCGGGCTGGACTATTACCGCCGCACCGCCTGGGAACTGCACCACGAGGGTGTCGGCGCGAAGTCGGCCCTGGGCGGGGGCGGGCGCTACGACGGGCTGGCCGAACAGCTCGGCGGGCCGATGGTGCCGGGCATCGGCTGGGCCTTCGGCATCGAGCGGCTGCTGATCGCGCTGGCGGCCGAGGGCGTGGCCCTGCCGGCCGGGGACGGCCCACTGCTGTACCTCGCCGCGATGGAAGACGCCCAGGTGGCCTTCGCCGCGAAGGTGGCCCAGGAGGCGCGCGCCGCCGCACGGGTCGAGTTCGCCTACCGCCCGCAGAAACCCGGCAACGCCTTTCGCGACGCCGAGCGCCGCCGCGCCCGCTACGCCGCCGTGATCGGCAGCGACGAGCAGGAACGCGGCGTCCTGAAACTCAAGCACCTCGGCACGGGCGCCCAGCAGGACGTGGCGCTCGCCGATCTCAAGACTTTTCTGGAACAGGAGAACGCATGAAACGCACCGCCCTCATCGGCCAGCTCGCGCCGTACAGCGACCAGACCGTGACCCTGCAAGGCTGGGTCAACCGCCGCCGCGACCTCGGGGGCCTGATCTTCATCGAGCTGCGCGACCGCTCCGGCGTGGTGCAGGTGCAGGTCGAGCCGGACTCGGCCGCCTTCGCCGAGGCCGACCAGCTGCGCGCCGAGTACGTCGCGGAGGTCGAGGGCCGGTTCCAGCTGCGCCCGGAAAGTCAGCGCAAGGGGGGGTTGGGCGACTATGAGGTCATCGCCGCGCGCGTGAAGGTGCTCAACGCGGCCAAAACCCCGGCCTTCGAACTCGACAAGGGCGACCAGGTGGCCGAGGACATCCGCCTGAAATACCGCTACCTCGACCTGCGCCGCCCCGAGATGCAGCGCGCGCTGATGCTGCGAAGCAAGGCGGTCGCGGCCGTGACGGCGTTCCTGGAGGCCGAGGGCTTCGTCCAGGTCGAGACGCCGATGCTCACGCGCAGCACCCCCGAGGGCGCACGCGACTTCCTGGTGCCCAGCCGCCTGAGCGCGGGCGAGTTCTACGCGCTGCCGCAGTCGCCGCAGCTGTTCAAGCAGCTCCTGATGATCGCGGGCTTCGACCGCTACTACCAGCTCGCGCGCTGCTTCCGCGACGAGGACCTGCGCGCCGACCGCCAGCCCGACTTCACGCAGCTCGACATGGAGATGAGCTTCGTCGAGCAGGACGACGTGCTGGAGCTTCAGGAGCGCCTGATGGCCCACGTGTTCCGCGAGGTGCTGGGGGTGGAGCTGCCTCTCCCCTTTCCGCGCCTGAGTTACCAGGACGCCATGGACCGCTACGGCTCGGACAAGCCGGACCTGCGCTTCGGGCTGGAGTTCGCGGAGATGACGGACCTGTTCGCGGGCGGCGGCTTCAAGGCCTTCGCCTCGGCGGCGAGCGTCAAGGCCATCGTCGCCCCCGAGCTGACCCGCAAGCAGATCGACGAACTCGAACGCGTCGCCAAGCAGAACGGCGCGGGCGGGCTGGCGTGGCTGCGCCGCGAGGGCAAGGGCTTCACGGGCGGCATCAGCAAGTTCGTGGGCGACCTGGCCCCCGAGCTGATCGCCCGCACCGGCGTCCCCGAGGGCGGCACGCTGCTCTTCGCGGCGGGCGAGTGGAAAAAGGCCGTCTCGGCGCTCGGGGCCGTGCGCCTCGCGCTGCGTGACCTGTTCGGCCTCGCGGCCGCCGGGCCGGCCTTCCACGTTTCCTGGGTCGTGGACTTTCCGCAACTGGACTACGACGAGGACTCGGCGTCGTGGACCTACATGCACCACCCCTTCACCGCGCCGCACCCGGACGACGTGGCGCTGTTCGGCACCGCGCGCCAGGGCGAGATCCGCGCGCAGGCCTACGACCTCGTGCTCAACGGCTTCGAGGTCGGCGGCGGCAGCGTCCGGATCCACGACCCCGAGGTGCAGGCAAAGATGTTCGCGGCCATCGGCATGAGCGACGCGGACGCCCGCGAAAAGTTCGGGTTCTTCCTCGACGCGCTGGCCTCGGGCACGCCCCCGCACGGCGGCATCGCCTGGGGTTTCGACCGCCTGATCATGGTGATGGCCGGGGCCGCGAGCATCCGTGAGGTCATCGCATTCCCCAAGAACAACCGGGGTGCGGACCTCATGGCGGGGGCGCCCTCGGTTGTGGACGCGCCGCAACTCGCGGAGGTCGGGGTGGCGGTGTTGGCTGGAGAATAAGGATATGGGGGCATTCAGCTCCCATATTTGTCAGAACACTAAGTGAATCTATTCACGAGCAAACTAGATCGTGAATTTTTGATTTCCTCTGAATTTGGGTCTTCTGCGCCTTCTGACTAAACTGCGGGACGTGAGTGAAGCGTCTCTGCCCCTGCGCGCCGTGCTGTTCGACCGCGACGATACGATTGCCTGGACCGACCCGTCGGTATACCGCGAGGCGGCGCTGTGGGCAGCAGGCCACTTCGGTCTCGACCCCAGGGCCGTAGGGCGGGCCCTGCAGGCCCAGTGGGAGGAACGGGCCTTCGGGTGGTGGCACCTGCGCAGCGAGGAGGACGAGGCGCAGTTCTGGACCGAGTACGGCCTGGAACTGGTAGAGCGGCTGGGCCTTCCCCCTTCGGCCGCGCCGGACCTGATGGCGGCCTTTCCCTACGAGCGGTACATGAAGCCGGTCGAGGGCGCGCGCGACGTGCTGGGCGAACTGCGCAACCGGGGCCTGAAGATCGGGGTTCTGAGCAATACCCTGCCGAGCATCGGGCGGACGCTGAGCGCGGTCGGCCTGGACGATCTCGTGGACGTGGCGCTGGCGACCTGCACGCTGGGGGTCCACAAACCCGAGGCCCAGGCCTTCCTGCTGGCCGCAGACGCCCTGGGGATCAGGCCGGACGAGGTGCTGTTCATCGACGACAAGGCCGAGAACATCGCGGGCGCGCGGGCGGTCGGCATGCGCGCCGAGCTGATCGACCTGCGCGGGCAGACGCCGGGCGCGCTGCACGACCTGCGCGCGGTGCTGCCCCTGGCGGCCCGGTGAACGCCCGGCCCTGGCCCATCCTCGACGGGCATCTGGACCTCGCCTACAACGCCGGGCTGGGCCGCGACCTGACCCTGCCCCTGGACGGATTGCGGGCAGCCGACCCGGTAGAGGGACAGACCGCCACGGTCAGTTTTCCCGAGCTGCGGGCGGCGGGGGTGCGCGCCGCCTTCGCCACCCTGTTCGCCCTGCCGGCCGGGGCCGGCGAGCTGAGCGGCGAGGGCTACCGCGACCACGCGGGGGCGCGGCGGCAGGCGCTCGAGCAGCTCGACCAGTACCGCCGCTGGGAGGACGCGGGCCATGTGCGGCTCCTGACGGACGCGGCGGCCCTGCGGGAGGTCCTCGCCGCGCCCGAAGGCGCTGGGCCGCTGGGCCTGGTCCTGCTGATGGAAGGAGCCGATCCGGTACGCGACGCGGACGACCTGCCCTTCTGGGTCGGGGCCGGGGTGCGGGTGATCGGACCGGCGTGGGGAGCCACGCGCTACGCCGGGGGCACCGACGCGCCGGGACCGCTGACCGGCGCCGGGCGCGACCTTGTCGCGGCGATGCGCGACCTGGGCATGACGCTCGACCTCTCGCACCTCGACGACGCGGCCTTCGAGGGGGTCATGGAAGCGCCTCCCCGACTGATCGCCACGCACGCCAACAGCCGCGCGCTGGTGCCGGGCAACCGCCACCTCACCGACGAGATGGCCCGCGCGGTGGCGGCCTCGGGCGGGGTCATCGGACTGGTGCTGCTCAGCCGTTTCCTGCGCGCCGGGGTGGGCGACACGGTGCGCGTGCCGCCGGAGGCCGTGCTGGAGCACGCGCGGCACTACGCCCGGCTCGTCGGCTGGGAGCACGTCGGCCTGGGCAGCGACCTCGACGGGGGCTTCGGGGCCGAGAAGACGCCGCTGGGGATCGGGCGCTACGCCGACGTGCCGGGACTGCTGGACCACCTGCCCGCCGAGGCCCGTGCGGGGGTGGCGGGCGGAAACTGGGCACGCTGGCTGCTGGGGGCGCTGGGCTGACCTCCAGGGCCGGAGCTGACCGGGCGGGGGGCGACTTCCGGAGAACTGTTCTAGAGTGGGCGCCGTGAACAACAGTTTCGATACGCGTCAGCACGCGGCCGATCCGGCGCGGCGGCTGGCCGAGGAGGCGTTGCGGGACCGGGTGGAGGGCGGAGACTGGACCTTCGTCGCCCCGCAGCCGGTGTGGGCGGGGTCGGCCCGCCTGAGCCTGCGGGCCCGGCCCGACATGGACAGCGCGCAGGTGACCGAGGCGCTGCCCGGCGAGGCGCTGGAGCGCCTGTGGACCGGGACCGGCGTGGGCGGACAGGACTGGGTGCGGGTCCGCACCCGCCGCGACGGCTATCTGGGCTGGGTGCCGGAGGGCACGCTGCTAGACCGCGCGCCGCAGGGCGAGGCGCTGGAGGTCACGGCGTTGCGGGCGCACGCCTTCGCGGGGCCGAAGGTGAGCCGGCCGGTCGTGGGCGAGCTGTGCCTGGGCGCGCGGGTGTGGCGCGCGGCTGGCGAGGTCGTGACCGAGGAACACAGGCGCTGGGTCCCGGTACGGCTGGCCGGGGGCGAGGCGGCCTGGGTGCAGGAGGTGGCCTTCGCGCCGCTGGCGGTCACGGACCCGGCCGACTTCGCGCTGTGGCTGCTGGAGACGCCCTACGTGTGGGGCGGGCGCAGCGCCTGGGGGCTGGACTGCTCGGGGCTGAGCGGGCTGGCCTACGCGGCCTGCGGCCGGGACCTGCCACGCGACGCCGACCAGCAGCAGGCGGCCCTCGCGGCGGTGGAGGCGCCGGAACGCGGCGACCTCGTGTTCTTTCCGGGGCACGTGGGGATCATGCTCGACGGGCGGCGGCTGGTCCATGCCAACGCCACGCACATGCGCGTGACGGTCGAGACGCTGGGCGAGGGCGGGTACGGCGAGCGCCTGCGGGCGAGTTGCGCGGGCTTCGGGCGGTGGACGGCGTGAGCGGGGCCGTGACCTGGGAGACGCGCGAGCTGCACACCGCGCAGCCCTTCGGCATCGCGCGCTGGACACACAGCGTCTACCCACGCACCTTCGTCACGCTGGACGCGGGGGGCGTGCGCGGCCAGGGCGAGTCGGCCCCGAACGCCTTCTACGGCGAGACGGGCGCCACCGTGCAGGCGGTGCTGCCGCTGCTCGCGGGCGCGCTGGAGGACCCCTGGGACTGGGACGGCCTGCGCGCGCGGCTGGACGCCCGGATGCCGCAGGGCCACCCGAGCGTGAAATGCGCGCTGGAGATGGCGGCGCTGGACTGGTGCGCCCGGAGCGCCGGGCTGCCGGTTTGGCGGCTGCTGGGGCTCTCGCCCGGCGCGCTGCCCGAGAGCAGCTACACGGTGTCCATCGCCGCGCTGCCCGAGATGCGCCGGCAGGCCCGCGAGGCCGCCGCGCGCGGACACGGCGTCCTGAAGGTGAAGCTGGGCACGGCGCAGGACGAGCAGATCGTCGCGGCGCTGCGCGAGGAGGCGCCGGAGGCCGCGCTGCGGGTGGACGCCAACGCCGCGTGGAGCCGCCCGCAGGCCCGCCGGATGCTGGGCGTGCTGGAGGCGGCCGGCGTAGAGTTCGTCGAGCAGCCGCTCGCGGCCGGGGACCTGGAGGGGCACGCGGCGCTGCGCGGCGTCTCGGCGGTGCCCATCGTGGCCGACGAGAGCCTGCACCACGTCTCGGACATCGTGGCGCTGGCGGGGGCCTTCGACGGGGTGAACCTCAAGCTCGCCAAGCTGGGGGGGCCACTGCGGGCGCTGGAGGCCCTGCGGCTGGCGCGGGCGCACGGCCTGGGCGTGATGATGGGCTGCATGATCGAGAGTTCGCTGGGGATCGCCGCCGCCGCGCACCTCGCGGGGCTGTGCGACTGGGCCGACCTCGACGGGGCGCTGCTGCTCGCGGACGACCCGTACCGGGGGCTGGAGTGGACCGCCGGGCACCTCGCGCGGCCCCAGGGCGCGGGCTGGGGGGTCGAAGCGGGATGATCCGGGTGGCGGTCCTGGGCTGCGGCAACCGGGGGGCCGACGTGTACGCGCGCCACCTCGCGGCGCAGGGGGCCGCCGTGACCCACCTCGCCGAGCCCAGGGCCGCGCGGCTGGCCGAGGTCGCGGCGCGGCATGGCGTCCCGGCCGGGGCCTGCTTCGCGGACACGGACGCCTTCTTCGCGCTCGGGCGGGTGGCCGACGCGGTGGTGATCGCCACGCCGGACGGCGACCACATGGAGCCGTGCCTGCGCGCCCTGGCGCTGGGCTACGACGTGCTGCTCGAAAAGCCGCTGTGCCCCGACGAGCGTGACCTGGAGCGGCTGCTCGCGGCGCAGGCGGCCTCGACCGGGCGGGTGACGGTCTGCCACGTGCTGCGGGCCACGCCGTTTTTCCGGGCGGTACGCGGGGTGCTGGACAGCGGGCGGCTGGGGCGGCTGGTGGGCATCGTGCAGGCCGAGAACGTCGCCTTCTGGCACTACGCGCACTCCTACGTACGGGGCAACTGGGCGCAGTCGCCGCCCGCCGCGCCGTTCATCCTCGCCAAGAGCAGCCACGACCTCGACCTGCTGCGCTGGTTCGCGGGCTCTCCCCCACTGCGGGTGAGCAGCGAAGGCGGCCTGCACCACTTCCGGCCCGGGGAGGCCCCGGCGGGGGCGGCGGCGCGCTGCGTGGCCTGCGCGGTCCCGGCGTGCCCCTACGACGCGCGGCGCATCTACGGCGGGCGCGACCCGCAGGCGTGGCCGGTGACGGTGCTCACGGCGGGCGGAACCTCGCTGGAAGACGCCCTCTCCTCGGGCCCCTACGGGCGCTGCGTGTACCACGCGGGCAACGACGTGCCCGACCACCAGACGGTGACGGTGGCCTTCGCGGGCGGGGTCACGGCGCAGCTCACGGTGAGCGCTTTCACGCACAACAACACGCGCACCCTCAAACTGTGCGGCACCCACGGCGAGCTGCGCGCCCACATGGAGCGCGGCGAACTGGAGCTGCACGACTTCCGCAGCGGCGAGGTCACGCGCCTGGAGGTGGACGCGTCCGGCAACCACGGTGGCGGCGACGAGGCCCTGGTGGCGGCGTGGCTGCGCTTCCTGCGGCGCGAAGGAGACGTACCCACCCCGCTGGCCGAGTCGCTCGACTCGCACCGCATCGCCTTTGCGGCCGAGCGGGCGCGGCGCTCGGGCACGGTGCAGGTGCTGGACTAGGCGGCGCCCGGGCAGGACGCCGGCCTCGGTTCCCCTTTCGCCTCAGAGATCGGCCGGGCAGGCCCCCAGGCCATACAGTCCGGGACCGACATGCGCGCCGATCACCCCGCCGATGAGCTGGGCACGGCCGCCCACCACGCGCAGGCGACTGCGCAGGGCGGCGGCGCGCAGTTCCAGCAGCGCCGCCGGATCGGCCCCGGCGTGGGCCACCGTGAGGTGCAGGGGCGCGGAGCCGTAGCGGTCTTCGAGACTCAGCAGCATCTCCGCGAGGGCCTGGTCGGTGCGCACGCGGCGCAGGGGCCGCAGCCGGCCCTCTCCGAAACCCAGGACCGGGCGCAGGTCGAGCATATTGCCCACGAACCGCTGCACGCGGCCCAGGCGGCCGCCCCGCCGCAGGTAATCCAGGGTCGGCACCGTGAACTGGGTCAGGCCGTGCGTGCGGGCCCGGGCGACGGCAGCCTCGGCGGCGTCCAGGTCCGCCCCGGCGTCCAGGGCGGCGCGGGCGCGCAGGGCCGCCTCCGCGAGGGCGACCGAGGCCACGCCGCTGTCCACCACCCGCACGCGCTCCCCGAAGCCCGCCGCCGCCTCGCGGGCCTGGCCGACCGTCTGCGAGAGCGCGCCGCTGAGATGCACGCTCAGAATGGCGTCGCAGCCCCGGAGCAGCCGGGCGTAGCGCGCGGCGAAGGCCTCCGGGCCGGGCGGCGCGGTCGTGACCCGGCCACCGGCGCGCTGGTGGGCATAGACCGGAGCAGGGTCGTCGGGCGACAGCGCTCCCCCACCCACGAGCGAGAGCCGCAGCGGCACGATCACCAGGCCCAGCCGACGCGCCGCCGACGTGCTGAGGTCACAGGTGGAGTCGGTCACGACGGCGACGCGCATGGATGGCCCATGGTGCGGCGCGCGGGCGTGTGGCGCGTGAGGACCGCGCCGGGACGCCGCCTGACAGGCCAGGCCTATACTCCGCAGCGATATGCAGGAACGTCCTACTGTTGCAGTGCTGTGCCACACCGGCGCGGGCGGGTCGGGGGTAGTCGCGACCGAACTGGGTCTCCAGGTCGCCCGCTCAGGCCACGAGGTCCACTTCGTCGGCCCCGCCATGCCCTTTCGCCTCATGGGTCACCAGGGCTTCCGGGGACCCTACTTCCACCAGATCAGCAGCTTCGCCTACGCGCTCTTCGACCAGCCCTACCCCGAACTCGCCGCCGCCAACACGCTGGCCGAGGTGATCCAGGAGTACGGCGTGGACCTCACGCACGCCCACTACGCCATTCCGCACGCCACCGCCGCCAACCACGCGCGCGCCATCACCGGGCGCGGGCGGGTCATCACGACGCTGCACGGCACCGACGTGACGCTGGTGGGGGCCGAACCGGCCTTCCGGCAGACCACCCGGCATGCCATCGAGCGCAGCGACCACGTCACGGCCGTTTCGCACTTCCTGGCCGAGCAGACCCGCGAGGTCTTCGGCACGCAGCGCGAGATCGAGGTGATCCACAACTTCGTGGACTCGGGGCGCTTCGTGCGCATCACCGACCCCGCCGTGCGCGCCCGTTTCGCGCACCCGGAAGAGGCGCTCATCGTGCACGTCAGCAACTTCCGGCCGGTCAAGCGGGTGGAGGACGTGGTGCAGGTCTTCGCCCGCGTGGCGAGCGAGCTGCCCGCCCGGCTCCTGATGGTCGGAGACGGTCCCGAGCGCGCCCGCGCCTTCGATCTGGCGCGCGAACTGGGCGTCATCGGGCGCACACAGTTCCTGGGGTCCTTCCCCGACGTGCAGACCGTGCTGGGCATCAGCGACCTGTTCCTGCTGCCCAGCAGCAACGAGTCCTTCGGGCTGGCGGCGCTGGAGGCCATGAGCTGCGAGATGCCGGTGGTCGCCTCGCGCGCCGGAGGCATTCCCGAGGTCGTCGAGCACGGCGTGAACGGGTTCCTGGCCGATGTGGGCGACGTCGACGCGATGGCCGACGCCGCGCTGCGCGTGCTGCGCGACCGTGACCTTTACACCCGCATGAGCGCCGCCGCCCGCGAGACGGCCGTCACGCGCTTTCACCCCGGTCTGATCGTGCCGCAGTACCTCGCGGCCTACCGGCGCACCGTCCGGGAGGGGGCGGGCGCGCCGGGCTGCTGAGCCCCTATCGCCCCAGGTCGATCTGCACGGTGGTCTGGGGGGTGTAAGGCTGCACGCGCACGGTGTTGCGCACGTCCACCACCAGGGCGTTCCAGCCGCGCTCCAGCGCCGCCTGGTAGTCGCGGCTGCCCGTGACGGTGGTGGCCGCGCTGGCCCACACGACGAACACGCCGCCCCGGCCCACGTTCAGGCGCACCTCGCGCAGCGGTTCGCCCTCGTCGTGGCTGCCGCTGCCGTTGGTATCGCGGTAGAGGTAGAACTTCAGCTCGGCGGCCTGCGCGGGGGCGCTCACGCGCGTCAGGTCGATGAGGCCCGGCCAGCTCAGGCGATCGTCCACCGGCACCTGGGCGCGGACGGGGGGCGCGGCGTCGGGCAGCGCCAGCGAGAAACGCCCGCCCGTGACCGGCGCGCTCACGAGTTCCTGCACCGGCTGCCCGAAGGGCGTCACGGCCCAGCCGCCCAGCCGGGTGTCCGGCGTCACCTCGCCCTGTACGGTGCCGTTCAGGGACAGGGCCCCCGCCTGAGCCGCGAGGCCCAGCGAGAGGAGCGTAAGGACGGACAGACGGCGCTTCATACCCACAGTCTACGCGCCAGTCTGACGGCCGCGTGACGGCGGATGAAGGGCGCAGCGGCACAACCCGCAAGAAGGCGGGGGCTGGGGACAGGAGCGGTCCCGCCGCCCTATCCCCAGCCCCCGCGCGCGGCTCCGGCCAGGGGCCAGGGCCGCGCCAGAACCGGATTACTTGTTCAGCGCCTGCTTGACGAGGTCGATGATCTCGGGCATGGTGTCGGCGACCGGCACGTTCGCGGCCTTGAAGGCGGCAAGCTTGCTCTCGGGGGTGCCCACGTCGCCCATGATGATCGCGCCGGCGTGGCCCATGCGCTTGCCCTTGGGGGCCGAGCGGCCGGAGATGAAGGCCACGACGGGCTTCTTCATGTTCTGGGCGATGTACTCGGCGGCGGCTTCCTCGTCGGCACCGCCGATTTCACCGATGACGACCACGGCGTCGGTGTCGGGGTCGGCCTCGAACATGGGGAGCACGTCGGCGAAGGTGGTCCCGATGACGGGGTCGCCGCCGATGCCCACCGTGGTCGAGGTGCCCATGCCCGCGTCGTTCAGGAGCTTGGCGGCCTCATAGGTCAGGGTGCCCGAGCGCGAGATCAGGCCGATGCGGCCGGGCTTCTCGTAGATGCGGTTGGGCATGATGCCCACCTTGGCTTCCCCGTTGGTCACCAGACCGGGGCAGTTGCCGCCGATCAGGCGCACGCCCTCGCCGCCCTGGGCGCGGCTCTTGGCGTCGAGGTCACGCACTTCCTGCACGGCGCGCATCATGTCGACGGTGGGCACGCCCTCGGTGATCAGGACGATCAGGGGCATGCCGGCGTGCGCGGCTTCGAGCACGGCGTCGGCGGCCCCGGCGGGCGGCACGAAGATGATGCTGACGTTGGCGCCGTGCGCGGCCTTGGCCTCGGCGACGCTGTTGTACACGGGCCAGCCCTCGAAGTTCTGGCCGCCCTTGCCGGGGGTCACGCCCGCGACGACCTGGGTGCCGAAGTCGCGCATCGCGCGGGCGTGGTTGGCGCCCTCGCGGCCGGTGATGCCCTGCACGATAACCTTGCTGTCCTTACCGACCAGAATGCCCATCTTACTTGGCCTCCGCGTTGTTGGCTTCCTTGGCGGCCTCGTCGGCGGCCTCGAACATGGTGGGGTACATCTGGATCAGGGGGCTGTTCACTTCCGCGAGCAGCGCCTTGGCCTCATCCTCGGCCGTGCCGGCGATGCGCATGCGCACCGGCTTGGTCAGGATGCCGTCCTGGAGGGCCTGGATGACGCCCTTGGCGACCTCGTCGGCGCGGGTGATGCCGCCGAAGATGTTGATGAAGATGGCCTTGACGTCGCTGTCCTTGCTGACGAGCTTGACGGCGTTGTACACGATGTCGGCCTTGGCGCCGCCGCCGATGTCCAGGAAGTTGGCGGGCTTGGCGCCGGCGCGGTTGACCACGTCGAGCGAGGTCATCACGATGCCCGCGCCGTTGCCCAGCACGCCGACGTTGCCGTCGAGCTTGACGTAGGCGAAGCCGTACTTGCTGGCTTCGATCTCCAGCGGGTGCTCGGCTTCGAGTTCGCGCCAGTCGGCGAGGTCCTTGTGGCGGTACATCGCGTTGTCGTCGATCTCGAACTTGGTGTCCAGGGCCAGCGGGGTGCCCGACTCGTCCACGAACAGCGGGTTGATCTCGACGAGCACGGCGTCACGCGCCAGCGCGGCCTCGCTCATCTTGACCATCATGTCGGCGATCTTGTTGAGGTTGCCCTTGAAGCCGGCCTTGATCGCCACCTCGCGCGCCTCGTAGGGCCGCAGGCCGGTGACGGGGTCCACGCGGTGCTTGATGATCTTGTCGGGGGTCGCGGCGGCGACTTCCTCGATTTCCATACCGCCCTCGGCCGAGGCCATGAGGGTGTAGCTCTGGACGTTGCGGTCCACGATCATGCCCACGTAGTACTCGGTGCCCGCGTCGATGTCCACGGCCTTGGTCACGAGGACCTTGTTGACGGTCAGGCCCTTGATGTCCATGCCCAGGATCTTCTCGCCGTTCTCGAAGGCCTTGTCCTCGGTGGGGCTGAACTTCACGCCGCCGGCCTTGCCGCGTCCACCGACGTGGACCTGCGCCTTGACCACGACCGGCTGGCCGTACTCGCGGGCGATGCCGCGCACTTCGTCGGGCGTGCGGGCGACCTTGCCGTCCTGCACGTTCACGCCAAACTGGCGCAGAATCTCCTTGCCCTGATACTCGTGAAGTTTCACGGTCTGTTTCCCTCCTTGGGTAGTGGCTTCCCCCACTCGGGGGCGGCCTGTTGCTTTGTCCCGGTAAATGAGTATAGACGCACAAGTTCCGGGCGCGGGTCTTGTCCCTGAACTGGGGACAGACGCGGTCCGGCGTGGGCCGGGACGTCCGGCGGCCCGTGTTAGCCTGCCCGTTATGACTGGACCAGAAAACAGACTGGACGCCCTGCGCCGCGAGCTGGACCGGGCCGGGGTGGACGCCCTGTGGGTCAGCGACCCCGCGAACGTGCGCTCGCTCAGCGGCTTCACCAGCCCGGCCGACGGCAAGGTGCTCGTGACCCGGCAGGGCGCGACCCTGTACACCGACGCCCGGTACACCGTGCAGGCCGAGCAGGAGTCGCCGCTGCCGGCCTTCATCGCCCGGCCGCCCGCGACCTACGACCACGCCGCGCCGGGGCTGGAGGGCCTGCGCGTGGGCTTCGAGGCCGAGAGCCTGACGGTGGCGGGCCTCGAAGACCTCCAGGCCGCGTGGCCCGGCGTGACCCTCGTGCCGCTGCGCGGCGTGGTACAGGAGCTGCGCGCCGTGAAGTCGCCCGGGGAGATCCGGCAGATCCGTGAGGCGCAGGCGCTGGCCGACCGCGTGTTCGGGGAGGTGCGCCCCCTGATCCGTGCCGGCGTGACCGAGCAGGACGTGGCCTACGAGATCGAGTCGCGGCTGCTGCGGGCCGGCGCCGAGAGCGCCTTCGGGATCATCGTGGCGAGCGGGCCGCGCGGGGCGCTGCCGCACGGGCACGCCTCGGGGCGCGTGATCGAGGACGGCGACCTCGTGACGGTGGACATGGGCGCGCGCCTGGGCGGCTACCACAGCGATATGACGCGCACGGTGGCGGTGGGCACGCCCGGCGAGGAGATGCGCCGCATCTACCGCGCGGTGTACGAGGCCGAGCAGGCCGCCGTCGCCGCCGTGAAACCGGGCGTGCGGGCCGCCGACCTCGACGCAGTGGCGCGCGACATCCTGACCGCGCACGGGCTGGGCGAGGCGTTCGCCCACTCGCTGGGGCACGGCGTGGGCCTGGAGGTCCACGAGCGCCCCGGCCTGCGCGGGACGAGCGAGGACGTGCTGGAAGCGGGCATGCTCGTCACCATCGAGCCGGGGGCGTATGTACCGGGGCTGGGCGGCGTGCGCATCGAGGACCTGCTGCTCGTGACCGAGGACGGCCACGAAGTGCTGAGCCGTTCGCCCATCGAGGAGCTGTGATGAAGGAGCTGCTGAAGAAGGCCCTGCTGGGCCTGACGCTGGTGCTGGGCGCGGCCCCGGTCGCCGACGCCGCGAGCTACCGCCAGCACGGCCAGGCGGTGTACTACGGCGGGCGCTACGACCGCGCCACGCGCATGACGGCCGCGCACCGCACGCTGCCCTTCGGGACCTGGGTACGCGTCACCCACCGCACGACGGGGCGCAGCGTGGTCGTGAAGATCAACGACCGGGGACCCTTCGGCAACAGCCGGCGCGTGATCGACCTGTCGCGTACGGCGGCCGCGCGCCTGGGCATCACGCACCAGGGGGTCGCGCCGGTCACGGTCACGGTGATCCGGCGGCGCTGAAGGCAGGTCGCCGCCCGGCGATCAGGCCGGGGGTGGTAGAATCGTTCGGGTTTCAGCCACAAAGTCGATTGCACTGGTGTGTCTTGCCCCACCGAGGAGGAAGTTCTAGATGACGATGGAAACTGCACTGCTGACGCTGGACACGCTGGCCAAGTACCTGAAGGAAAAGGAAGTCCAGCTGGATATGGAAGAGAACAACGGCCAGCGCTTCATCCGCATGGGGTGGCGCTTCGAAATGGGCGACGCCGCCGTGCTGGTGTCGGTCAACGACGGCCCGAACAACACCAGCCGCCTGGAAATCACCTGCGTGACCCAGAAGCAGTACGTGGACCGCCGCAACGAAGTGGCCATGATGCTCAACGACCGTAACCGCGAGCGCGCCTTCGCCCGCAGCATCGACACCGACGGCAACGTCTGGCTGGAGTACGTGGGCTTCTACCCCACCCTGGCCGAGATGCCCCAGGAAACCTTCGACACGCTGTTCGGCGGTGTGCTGATGCACTTCCAGGACGACTACGCCACCCTCGAAGGCTACGTGCCCGGCCCGCAGCTCCAGCAGCCCCAGGCCTGAACGGAGAGGGGGTTTCGGCCCCCTTTTACTGATATCTATAAGTGAATAGTTTCACGATTAGGCTAGTTCGTGAATTTTTGATTCTCTTTTCTCGCCTGTAAGATATGTCTCTCCCTTTTTTCAAGTCTGCCTGACACGGGTCGGCGGCCCGGTCTTTTGAATCTAGGAAGCACATAGCTGATGGCCTTTGAGGAAGACGACCAGGTGATCGGGAATGTCACGCCGCGTCCGTACAAGGACTGGCCTACAAATGGCCCAGCCTGCAAACGGCACACCGGCCCTTCCCCATTGCCGGTGTGCCATCTATTTTTCGGGAACTCACTCGCCCCGGTTCACCCTGCGGTAAACGCCCCCGCCTTCAGTTCTTGCGCTTCAGCAGCAGCTCTTCGAGGCGGTCCACGTAGCCCGCCAGGGTACGGAAGGTCGCCTGCACCGGCTCGGGCGAGAGCATATCCACGCCGGCCTCGCGCAGCGCTTCGATAGGATCGAGGCTGCCGCCGGACTTCAGGAAACGCAGGTAGGTCTCGCGGGCGGTGTCGGGCGCGGCCGTGAACTGTTCGAGAAGCTGATGCGCCGCACTGATGCCGGTCGCGTACTGGTAGGCGTAGAAGTTGGCGTACAGGTGCGTGGAGAACTGCGCCCAGAGGATGCCGCTGCGCTCGCGGTCCATCGTCACGCCGTCGCCGTAGCCCTGCGAGAGCAGGTCGGCCGTCAGGGTGATGAGGTCGGGGGCCGAGAGGGTGCCGCCCGCCTCGACGCGGCGGTAGGCCTCCAGCTCGAAGGCGGCCAGCGTGGGCATGATGAAGAAGTAGCGGTGGAAGTTGCCCAGCGCTTCCTCGATCAGGGCCACCTCGAAGTCCACGTCGCCGGCGGCGCGGGCCTCCTGCATGAGGTGGCGGCGCACCATCGCCTGGTTGAAGTTGCTGGCGACCTCGGCGTGGAACAGCGTGTAACGCGGCACGCTGTAGGGGTGCTCGCGGGTGCTCAGGAGCGAGTGCATAGAGTGGCCGATCTCGTGGGCCAGGGTGCTGTAGCTGCCCACCGTGCCGTTCCAGGTCATGAAGATGTACGGCTTGACCCGGCCGCCGCCGTTGCTGTAGGCACCCTGACGCTTGCCCTCGTTCTCGGCGTAGTCCACCCAGCGCTCGGTGGTCAGGCCCGAGACCATGTCGCGCACGTAGTCCTCGCCCAGCGGGGCCATTCCGCCTTCGATCCACCCCACGGCCTGGGCGTAGCTCACCTCGCGGGGGGGGACCAGGGCGGCCTTCACGTCGTACTCGCGCAGTTCGCTCAGGCCCAGCCACTCGCGGCGCACGCGCCAGTAGCGGTGCCAGGTCGGCGTGTTGGCGCGGTAGGTATCGAGCAGCGTGGTCACGACCTCGGTGGGAATGCGGTCGGGGGCCAGCGTCGCCGTAATGGCGTCGGGGTAGTTCCGGGCGCGGGCCAGGAAGACGTTCTGGCGCACGTTGGTCGCGTACATCGCGGCCTGCGAGTGCCGCACGGCGAGGTGGGCGTCGGCGTAGTTTTCCCAGGCCTCGCGGCGCACCTCACGCTCGGGGGCGGAGGTCAGGCGGTCCACGTTGCCCTGGGTCACGGCCTCGCCGCCCGCCGTCCCGAAGCGCAGGTCCATGTTGGCGAGCGCCGGATGGATGCCGCGCTCGCTGGCGAAGGGGGCCTGCACCGCGCCGAGCAGTTCCTCGACCTCGGCCGAGCGGACATGGGCCTTGCCGCGCAATACACGCTCCAGACGCACCCTGTGGTCGCGGAACTCGGGGGTGTCGAGCCAGCCGCGCAACTTAGCCTCGTCGAGCGCCAGAAGCTCGGGCTTCACGAAGGCCGAGACGCTGCCGTAGCGGGCACTGACGGTGCTGGCGCGGTCACGGCGGGCGGCGGCCTCGGCGTCGCGGCCGTCCACGCTCGCGCCCATGCTGGCGTACGAGAAGAAGCGGGCCAGCCGCAGTTCGAGGTCGTCGCTGACCTTGAGGTACAGCAGCAGGGCCTCGGGGCTGCCCCCCAGCGTGCCCGCGTAGGCGGCCAGGGCGTCGATGGCGGCGGGCAGGGCCTGGGCCTCGGCTTCCCAGGCCTGCACGCTGGGGTAGAGGGCCTCGATGTCCCAGGTCTGCTCGCGCGGCGCGTCGGCGCGGGCGGGCAACGCCACCTTTTGGTTGGTCATGCGCGGCAGGCTAGCACCTGGGGCGGTGAGGGGCGGTGAAGTTTCTTGGGGAGACAAGGCGGGTCAGTTCTACTTTCCCTCCCCCCCAGCCCCCCTCCCAGCGGGAGGGGGGAGCTTTTCGCTGCGCTCGGCTCGGCAAGAGTCGTTCCGGACGTTGGCGGGGCTACACGACCTTGCGACGTGACGGCTCAGGCTCGGGGCCAGCCTCCGCCCATCTGGAATGGCCCGCGCGCTGCGCGCACGACGGCCTTCGTGGGGACTTGAGCGGTGAGGTCGTGGGCTGCTCTCGATTCCCTACGCTCCACTTCCCCCTACCGTCTTACGCCGGGTGCAGGCCCGCGAAGTCCAGGCCCGCCGTTTCCTCCCAGCCGCAGGCGATGTTCAGCGACTGGATGGCGTGCCCGGCCGTGCCCTTGACCAGGTTGTCGATGGCGCTCATCAGGACGACGCGGCCGGTCTCGGTATCGAGTTCGAAGCCGATGTCGCAGTAGTTCGTGCCGTCGAGCAGCATGGGGTCGGGGTAGCGGTGGATGCCGCGCGCCGCCTTCACGATGCGCACGAAGGGTTCGGCGGCGTAGACCTCGCGGTAAGCGCTCCAGATGTCGCGCTCGCTGTAGCCGTCGGGCAGCCAGGCCTGGGCCGTGGTCAGGATGCCGCGCACGCGGGGCGTGCTGATGGCCGTCAGGTGCAGGGGGAAGTTGCCCGGCAGTTCCTGGCTGGCCTCGGCGGTGTGGCGGTGGCCCACCGGCTTGTAGACGCGCAGGCTACCCGCGCGCTCGGGATGGTGCGAGGCCTCGCTCGCACTGGCCCCGGCCGCGCTGCTGCCGACCAGCCCGGTGGCGATGATGTCCTTGGGCAGCAGCACGCCCAGCTTGAGGAGCGGGTACAGCGCCAGGATCACACTGGTGGCGAAGCAGCCCGCGCAGGCGATACGGGTCGCGCCGCGCAGGTCCTCGCGGTGCAGCTCGGGGTTGCCGTACACCCAGTCGCCCAGCTGGTCGGGCGCGGGGTGGTCCTCGCCGTAGGTCGCGCGGTAGACCTCCGGGTCCTTGAGGCGGAAGTCGGCGCTGAGGTCCACGACGATGCGGCCCTTTTCGGTGAATTCCGCGATGCGCTTGGCGGCCGAGTTGTGGGGCAGCGCCAGCACGACGATGTCGGCGGCGTCCAGCTCGGCGGCCTTGCGGAACTTGAGGTTGGTTCGCCCGCGCAGGTTGGGGTGCACCATCGAGACGGGCAGCCCGGCCGAGCGCTCGCTCGTGACCTGGGTGACTTCGAGGTGGGGATGGCCCAGGGCGAGGCGCAGGAACTCGCCGCCCGCATAGCCGCTGCCGCCCACGATGGCGACGCTGAGACGTTCGGAAGGAGTCATCCTGCCCAGGAAAGCACGAACCGGGCAGGACTGGAAAGGTATTGTGTAACTGTCAAATGAAAATGGCCTGCCAATTCGGCAAGCCATTTGAAAAGTTCAGGAGGTCTTGGAGGAAGGGTGCTGCCGATTCCGGACCCTCCGGGAAAGCATCCGAGGACCGTCTACCCACACGGCACTCGGGGCGCGGCGGACTCTACTGCCGGATGACCTGGGCGTCCTTGGGCAGGTTGCGCAGGGTCGCGGCGCTCAGGCCCGAATTGGTCTTGTAGGCGCTGATGGTCAGGTCGGCGACCGTCTTGCCGGCCGTGCTCACGAGCTGCACGCGGGTGGGGCGCCAGCCGGCCTCGGTGATCCACACGCGGGTGCGGTCGGTACTGCCGCTGCGGGGGGTGGCTTCGAGCTGGTAGACCCGGCTGCCGGCCGCGCCGCTCGTGCCCAGCAGCTTGACGTCGTAGCCCTTGAGGAGCGAGGCCGTGTTGCTGAACTGCGTGAAGTCCAGCCCACCCAGGCCCGCGCCCTGCGAGGCTTTGCTCAGGGGGGTCACCGTGACCTGATTGGTCAGGAAAAGGTACTGGCGCACCTCGTTCTTGTCGGCCACGACGATGTTGTCGGCCAGCGCGTCGGGAGCGGCGAACTGGAGCCGGGCGAGGTTCTGGGCCGGGATGGCGCGTACGGTGAAATCCACCTTCTGGGCGGCCGATTCGAGGGCGGCGGTGCCGCTGATGCGGAAGGAAACGTCCTTGGCGGTCTTCTGGGCATTGTCCACGCGGGTCAGGATGTCCTGGGCGCTCTGGGCACCCGCGACGCCGGCCAGCGAGAGGATCAGGGTCAGGGGAAGCAGCGTCTTCACGCCGCGCAGTATCGCGCCGGCTCTCATGAGAAGGCGGCCGGGCGGCTGATGTCGGCTTGAGACAGGGCCGCCCGGCGTCCCGGCTCATTCGCCCTCGCTGCCGCCTCCCAGCGGCCACTGGTAGCCCACACGGACGCCGAAGCCGGCCACGCCGCCGGCGTCTTGCCCGCCGCGCAGGTCCAGGGTCGCGGTGCCGGGACCGAGGGGCAACGAGGCCTGCGCCCCCACCCGCAGCGGCGCGGCGCTGATCCGCCACGGTTCGTAGGCGGCGTAGGCCTGCACGCGGCTGCCTTCGCCCAGCAGGTCGGGAGCGGTGACGCTGGCGACCAGCCCCAGGCCCGCCCGCCCACCGCGCGCCGGACCGGCCTGGGCGTCCAGGGCGAGCACCGTGCCCGCCGGGGTCGCGTAGGCCACGCCCGCCGTGAGGCCCAGGACCTCGGTGCCCGCGCGCACGCCGCCGCGCAGGGTGAGGGTGCCGGTCGTCTCGGTCTCGGGAGGGGCGGCGGGGTCGTCGCCCTCGGCGGGGGGCAGGGTCCGGGTCAGGTCGCGGCGGTTTTCGACCCCGAGCGCGAGCTGCGGCTGCGCGCCGAGCTGCCCGTCGGCGGTCACGACCAGCGCGCGGTTCAGGCGGTAACGCGCGCCCAGGTCGGCACTCAGACCCCGGTCCCGCAGGTCGGTGGGGGCCAGCGTCCAGGCGGCCAGGGGGTCGAGGGTCGTGGCGGCGGCCGTCCAGCCGGCCAGCCCCAGGTTCAGGGCGACCGGCCCGGCGGTGCCCGTCGCCGTGGCCCCCAGGCGCACGCCGCCGCTCCAGGCGAGCGCCGCGCGCAGTTCGGCCGACGCCGCGCCCAGGGGGGGCAGGGCGAGGCCACGCGCGTAGCTCAGGTCCGCGCCCCGGTTGGACAGTCCGGCCCCGACCGTGCCGCCCAGCAGGCGCAGGTCCGAGACACCCGCCCGCGCGCTCAGCGGGTACGCCACGCTGAAGTCGAGGCTGGCCGCGTGGGCGGCGGGCGCGCACGCGAGGACCAGGGGAGCGAGCAGGGCGGGCGGCAGGCGAGGTGACATGCGGCCCAGGGTAGCCGGTTATGCTGCACGCCATGCGCCCCCTGCCCCTGCTGCTGGCCCCCGCCCTGCTTCTCGTCGGCTGCGCGCCGGGCCGGGGGCCGGTGCAGGTGCCCACCGTGCAGGTCGAGGGCATCCGCCTGAGCAGCCTGTCGCTGCCGAGCGGCGCGGCCCCGGCCTACGCGGGGGTCACGCTGACGCTGCGGGTAGGCAACCCCAACCCGGTGCCGGTGCGCCTGGCGAACATCGCCGGAACGCTGGTCGTGGACGGGCAGGGCGTAGGCGACGTGAACCTGCCCGACGTGAACCTGCCGGCCGGCGGCGAGGCGCGCCAGAGTGCCGAACTGCGCCTGCCGGTCACGCTGAACACCGCCGCCACCTTCCTGCGGGTGGCGCGCGGCCAGGAGGTGAGCTACCGCCTCGACGGGGCCTTCACCGCCGACCTGGGGGTGCTGGGTCGGCCCACCTTCGGGCCGTTCACCCTGAGCCAGGGGGTCTGGAAGCAGGCGGCCATCCTGCCCTTCTGAGGAGCGGGGCCGCGCGGTATCCTGCCCGAATGGCCCGTACTGTCAACCCCATCCAGGACCGCGCGCGGCGCGCGGCACTGGAAAAGGCGGCGTACCTCGCGCTGTACGAGCGGGGCTTCGCCGGGGTGACGCTGGCCGACATCGCCGGGCACGCCGGGGTGAGCCGGGGCACGCTCGTGTACCACTTCGGCAGCCGCGCGGGGCTGCTGGGGGCGGTCATGCGCCGCTTTACCCGCACCATCGCGGTCGCCACCCGGCGGGCGCTGCGGCAGGCGCATACCCCCGACGCCAAGCTGCGCGCCTACGTGGACAATCAGTTTTTCAGCGTCGAGAGCACGCGCAGGTTCACCACCGTCTCGCTCGACTTCCTGGCGGCGGCCACCCGCGACCCGGGGCTCATGGCGGTGCAGCGCGACTTTCTGGCGGGGACCCTGCGCCTGGACCTCGAACTCGCGCGGCTGCCGGGCGAGACCGGCGCCGAACGCCGCGCCGTGCAGCTCCGGGCCCTGGTCGAAGGTCTGAGCGTGCGCTTCCTGGCCGACCCCGACCCCGACCTCGCCGCCTACCGCGAGGACTGCCTGGCCGGCCTCCGGGCGATCCTGGGGCAGGCGTGAGAAGGGAGCTTGTGGCGTGTGGTTTGTAAAAGAAGCCAAAGCAGTCTGAGGGCAGCCGCGTAACCCTACCGCCCAAGTCCCCCCGAAGGCCGTCGTGCGCGCAGCGCGCGGGCCATTCCAGATGGGCTGAGGCTGGCCCCCAGGCTATCCGTCACGTCGCAGGGCTGTGCAAAGCCGCCGACTTCCGGGACAACTCTTGCCGAGCGCAGCGAAAAGCTCCCCCCGCCCGGCGGGAGGGGGGCTGGGGGGAGGGAAAGTAGAACCCGAACGCCTGCCAGACCAATCTCACAGACCAGCCAGAGCCGAAGCCACCGCCCGCGCCCCCTCCAGCAGCCGTGGCCCCGGCCGCCCCAGCCCGCTCTCGGGGACACACACGACCGGCACCCCCAATCCCCGCGCCTCGATCACCTCGGGGCGCAGCTTCTTCGCGCCGCACCACGAACACACGATCAGGTCGGGCCGCGCGGCGCGCACCTCGTCCAGCATGAGGGGCGCACTGCGGCCGGGGCGCTCCGCCAGGGCATTTTCCGCGCCGAGGGCACTGAGCAGTTCCGTGACCCACGACTCCCGCGTCGCCGCGATGATGGGCCGGGGCCACCACTCGACGAGTACGCGCGGCGGCCGGGCAAAGTCGGCGCGTAGGGCGGCGAGTTCGGCGCGCAGATCGGCGACCAGCGCCTGCGCCCGCGCCGGCTGCCCGGCGGCGTCTCCGATGGCCCGGATGTCGGCCCAGGTGTCTTCCAGCGTGACCGGGTCGAGGACCAGGGTGGGCAGCCCCGCCGCCCGGACCTCGGCCACCACGCGCTCCATGCCCGGCACGCTGAGGCTGGCGAGGACGAGGTCGGGACGCGCGGCCACGAGCGTGGGCACGTCGATGTTCAGGTCGGGGCCGAGCCGGCGCGCGCCCTCCAGCCCCGGCGCGTCGCTGTGCGAGTCGGCGGCGACGACCTGGGCCGCCAGCCCGAGCGCCGCCAGGATGTCGGAATTGCTGGACGCCAGCGAGGCCAGACGCAGGGACATGGCCGCAGTCTAGGCGGCCCGGCGGCCCATGCGGCACAGTAGGGGCATGACCGACCTCCGATCAGACGATCCGCAGCGGGCCTGGGCCTATGTGCCTACCGAGCCGCTGCGGGGCACGCCGGGCGGGCCGCTGGACGGCCTGACCTTCAGCGTGAAGGACCTGTACGGCGTGCCCGGCTGGCCGCTGCGCGCGAGCACCCGCGCCCCGGTGCCGCCGGTGGGCGAGAGCGTGCTCGTGCGCCGGCTGCTGGAGCTGGGCGCCACGGCCCTGGGCAAGACCCACCTGCACGAGATCGCGCTGGGCATCACCGGCGGGGGGCGGGTACGGCGGCACCGAGCACCCGGTCCTGGCGGGCCACGTGCCGGGCGGCAGCAGCAGCGGCGCGGCCGTCAGCGTGGCGCTGGGGCAGGCCGACTTCGCGCTGGGCACCGACACCGGGGGCAGCGTCCGCGTGCCGGCGGCGTGGTGCGGTGTGGTGGGCTACAAGCCGACCAAGGACCACCCCGCCTGGAGCACCGAGGGCGTGCTCCCCCTCTCGGTGACCTGCGACCACGCCGGGCCGCTGGCGCGCGACGTGGCGACCGTGGCGCGCGTGCACGCGGCCCTGAGCGGCGAGACGGTCACCCCCCAGGACTGGGCGGGCGTGCGCGTCGGCGTGTGGCAGCCGGAGGGCTGGACCGACGCGGCGGTGCGCGAGGCCGTGGAGGCCTTCGGGGCCGGGCTGGCGGCGCGCGGCGCCCACCTCTCCCCCGTCGCGCTGCCCGAGATGCTCGACGCCTACTCGCCCATCGTGCTCAGCGAGGCCGCGCAGGTCCACGCCCAGGCCTTGCAGGAGAAGGACCCCGGCTTCCTGCCCTTCACGCTCATGTCGCTGCGGCAGGGAGCGGCGCTGGAGGCGGCGGAGGTCGCGGCGGCCTTCGCCCGGCGCGCCGCCTACCGCGCGGAGCTGGACGCCCTGCTGGAGCGGTTCGACGTGCTGCTGGCCCTGCCGTCCCCACGCCGCCCCCGCTGGCCGGGCAGGACGAGGTGGAGGTGGGAAGCGGGACCATGCCGCTGCGCCGCGCCGTGCTGCGCCTGACCACGCCCTTCAGCCTGCTGGGCGCGCCGACCCTGGCCCTGCCCACCGCCGCGCCCTGGATCGGCGCGCAGCTCGTGGGCCGCCACGGCGACGACGCCCGGCTGCTGGGCCTCGCCCTGACCCTGGAGGATTCCCGATGAAACGACTGTTCTTCTCCCTGACCCTGCTGGCCGCCCTGGGCGCGGCGCACGCCCAGAACGACGCCCACCCCTTCGGCCTGCCGCGCACCCTGACCTGGGGGGCCTACACCGTGCAGGTCACGCCGCTCATGTCCCTGTCGGACGACACCGGCTCGTCCGTGGTCGTCAAGCAGGCGGGCCGCACCGTCCTGACCGTCAAGGACTGGAACGTGGAGGCCGAGCTGCAACCGGTCCGGCCCGGCGGCGCACCCGAGCTCGTCCTGAGCGCCTACAGCGGCGGCGCGCACTGCTGCACGACCATGTACGTGTTCACGCAGGACACGGGCCGCCTGGAAAATCTGGCGATCTTCGACGCGGGCGACGATCCCGGCGACTGGCGCGACCTGAACGGCGACGGCGTGAAGGAATTCGTGTGGGGCAGCAACACGCTGACCTACTACGACTGGTCCTTCGCCGACAGCCCTTTCCTGAGCACGGTGCTCGGCTGGGACGGCGTGCGGCTGGCCGACCGCACCCGCCTGTACGCCTACGTGCCCGCGCAGGCGGCGGCGCGCGAACTCAGGGCCATGACCGACGGCCTGAAGGCCGGGCAGGGCGTGGGCGACCTCAAGCCGCGTCTGGGGGGCTACTTCGCCAACATGGTGCTGGCCGGGCGCGGGGCCGAGGCCGAGAAGGTCCTGGCGACCCAGATCTTCCCGAAGCTGCCCGCCCTGAAGACGTGGTACGTCGCCCACCGCACCGCCCTGGTCAACTCGACCTACGGCCAGCCCGAGGGGCGGCTTCAGGTGGCGGACAGCAAGGCCTACCCGCTGCCCAGGGAGGAACAGCCCTGAGGCGCGCCGTTCTGGGCCCGGTCCTGGGCCTGCTGCTGGGGCTGGCCGCCTGCGCGCCCTCTACGCAGCCACAGCCGCAGCCCGTGCAGGTGTGGGAAGGCTCGGCGCGGGTGCTGCTGCGCGAGCAGAACTACCGCCTGACCTTCACGGTGGAACCGGTGGGCCACCGCCTGAGCGGCACGCTGGACAACCGCAGCAGCGGCGACCGCTTTAGCGTGACGGGCACGCTGCTGCCGGTCGAGGTCGGGGCCGAGCTGACCGCCCAGATTTCGGCCGGCGAGAGCCCGAAACTGAGCGCCAGCATCCTGGGCCTCGGGGTCAGCGGCCTGAGCCTCAAGGCGGACGCCCTGCTGAGCGGGCGCGTCACCGGCCGCCGCTTTACCGGGACCCTGCGGGTCGGCGGCCTGAGCAGCCCCATCACGCTGCGCCAAACCGCGCCCTGAAGCGCCGCCGGAGCGCGCCCCCACCTCCCCGCCATTTCGCGTATCCCCCACAGGGCGCCTTTGCCTATGCTGTGGGGGATTTCGTCTGGCCGCCCCCCTGAATGCCCGCGTCCCCCGATCCGGCGCGCGCCCCCACCCTGCCTGGAGCCCCCTATGACCATCCCCACCCCGGACGCGGCCGTCCACGTCCGTGACCTGAAAAAGAGCTATACCGTCCACGAGAAGGACCCCGGCTTCGTGGGCAGCCTGAAGTCCTTCGTGCGCCGCCGCACCCGCGAGGTCGAGGCGGTGCGCGGCGTGTCCTTCGACCTCGCGCCCGGCGAGGTGGTGGGCTTTCTGGGGCCCAACGGCGCGGGCAAGACGACCACCCTCAAGATGCTCTCGGGGCTGCTGCACCCCACGTCCGGCACGGCGCGGGTGGCGGGCTTCGAGCCCCGGCGGCGCGAGACCGCGTTCCTGCGCCAGATCACGCTGGTCATGGGCCAGAAGCAGCAGCTCATGTGGGACCTGCCCGCCCAGGATTCCTTCCTGGTCAACCAGGCCATCTACGAGATTCCGGAGCGGGAATTCCGCGCCACCATGAGCGAATTCACCGAGGTGCTGGGGTTGTCGGGCATCCTGAACAAGCAGGTGCGCAAGCTCTCGCTGGGCGAGCGCATGAAGTGCGAACTCGCCGCCGCGCTGCTTCACCGCCCGCGCGTGCTGTTTCTGGACGAACCGACCATCGGCCTGGACGTGAACATGCAGGAGGCCGTGCGCGAGTTCGTGCGCGACTACAACGAGCGTTACGGCGCCACCGTCATCCTGACGAGCCACTACATGGCCGACGTGACGGCGCTGGCCCGCCGGGTGCTGGTCATCGACGCGGGCGAACTGGTCTTCGACGGCGACCTCGCGGGGCTGGTCGAGCGCGGCTCGGGCGGCAAGACCATCCGGCTGCAACTGCGCCGCCCGGCCGGGGCCGAGGAACTCGCGCGCTACGGCACGGTCGTCGAGGCGGGGGGCCTGAGCGCCGAGCTGACCGTGCCGCGCGCCGAGGTGAGTGCGCGCGCCGCCCGGCTGCTGACCGAACTGGACGTGGCCGACCTGACCGTCGAGGACCCGCCCATCGAGGCCGTGATGGCCGAGCTGTTCGGGCACCGGGAGGCGGCGGGCGCGCGCGGCGGGGAGGTGGTCCGGGGTGGCTAGCGTGCGCGCCGCCCTGAACAAGGCCCGCGTGCTGTTCGTCACCCAGTTCGCGGACATGGCGGCCTACCGCGCCGAGGTCATCATCTGGATGCTGTCGGGCACCTTGAGCATCGTCATGATGCTCGTGTGGATGTCGCAGGCGGCCTCCGCGCCGGGCGGGCAGATCCAGGGCTACGCGCCCGCCGAGTTCGCCTCCTACTTCATCGCGACGTGGCTGGTCAGCCAGCTCATGGTCGTGTGGGTGGCCTGGGAACTCGACGTGGACATCCGCACCGGCACGCTGTCGCCCAAACTGCTGCGGCCCCTGGACCCCATATGGGTGCAGTTCATGGGGCACGTCTCCGAGCGCCTCATCCGCATCGTGCCCATGCTGGTCATCGTCGCCCTGATGGCCTGGGCCTCGGGGGCGCGGTTCTCGGCCGACCCGCTGACCTGGCTCGCCGGTCTGGGGCTGGCCGCGCTGGGCTTCTGCTGCCGGTTCCTGTGGGAGTACACCATCGGCCTGCTCGCCTTCTGGACCGAGAGCAGCACGTCCTTCCAGGAACTCATGTGGCTGTTCTACGCCGCGCTGGGCGGCATGTTCGCGCCGCTGGCCTTCTATCCGGGGTGGGTGCAGGCCGTGGCGGTCTGGACGCCCTTTCCGTACATGCTGGGCCTGCCCGCGCAGCTTCTGGCCGGCAAGGCCACGCTGGCGCAGGCGGGGCAGGGCGCGCTCGTGCTGCTGGTCTGGCTGGCCGTGCTGTGGGCCGTGCGCCTGACGGTGTGGCGCGTGGGCCTGCGCCGCTACGGGGCGGTGGGGGCGTGAGGCGCTACTGGCGGCTCCTCCGGATCTTCACGGGGGCGACCCTGAGCGCGCAGCTCGAATACCGGGCCAACTTCGTGGGCGCGGTGCTGGCGAGCCTGGGCGAGGTCGGGGTGGCGCTGCTGGGGCTGGCGGTGGTCTTCGGGCAGCCGGAGGTGAGCACCGTGGGCGGCTGGAGCTTCCGCGAGGCGCTGCTCGTCACGGGCTTTTTCATGCTCACCGAGGGCGTGATCAGCGTGCTGATCCAGCCGAACATGTCCAAGATCGCCGAGGCGGTGCGCACCGGCACGATGGACTTCACGCTCCTCAAGCCCATCGACGCGCAATTCGGGGTGAGCACGCGCAACCTGAACCTGCTGCGGCTGCCCGACCTGCTCATCGGGCTGGGACTGCTGGTCTACGCGGCCTCGGGCCTGAACGTCACGCCCGGCGGCGTGCTGGGAGCGGCGGCGCTGTACCTCTCGGCCACCGTGATCGTGTACTGCATCTGGCTGGCGCTCTCGACGACCGCCTTCTGGTTCGTCAAGACCCAGAACGCCTCGGAGCTGTTCAGCGGCCTGTTCGGTGCGGGGCGGTTTCCGGTCACGGCCTTTCCGGTGCCGGTGCGCGCCTTCCTGACCTTCGTGGTGCCCATCGCCTTCATCACGACCGTGCCCGCTCAGGCCATGACCGGGGGCCTGAGTCTGGGGCTGGCGCTGGCCTCGCCGCTGGTGGCCGCCGCCGCTTTCGCGCTCACGCGCCTGTTCTGGAAAAAGGCCGTGGCGAGCTACACGAGCGCGAGCAGTTGAGCGCCCCTGCCCACGCATGGGCCGCCCTGGGCCAGCCCCGGCCCCGCAGCGTGCGCCTGAGCCCGGCGGCGCGTGCCCGGCTGGCCCACATCGCCGACCTGCGCGACGTGTTTTATCCGTCCGACGCCGAGGGGATCGGCGGGGAGTACAGCGGCGAAACCCATCTGGCCCCCGACCTGCTCGCGGCGCGGCCCTGGCTGACCGCCGACACGCCGCGCCGCGAAGTGCTGACAGCCGTGATGGCGCAGGAATGGACCGGCCTGCTGGCCCTGCTGGGCGAGTACGGCCCCTGGGTGTACGCGCCCGATGTAGCGGCCTTGCAGGGGCTGTCGCGCGCCTACGCGGCCCTGGTGTCGGCCGCGACGCCCGCCCGCGAGGAGGACGTGCTGGCCGCCGCGCGCCGCCACGCTGGGGGGACGGCCTCGCTGCTGGCCCGGCTGGAGGCCACCGACTACCGCCAGAAGGAACGTGGGGCCGCGCCGGAAACGCTCGCCGCCCTGGAGGCCGCCTTCTGGGCGCGGGCGGGCGAGACGGCCGCCGCGCGCCGGGCCGAGTGGGCGGCGAGGAGGCTGAGACCATGACCGGCCCCGCACCCCTCAAGGTCATCCTCGGCGCGGGCGAGCAGCGCTGGCCGGGCTGGGTGCCGACGGGGCGGGAAGACCTCGACCTGCGCGACCCCGCGAGTTTCGCGCGCTGGTTCGGGGCGCGCCGGGCCGACGCCTTCCTGTGCGAGCACGTCTGGGAGCACCTGACCGAAGCCCAGGGCCGCGCGGCCGCCCGCCTGTGTTTCGAGTACCTCAAGCCCGGCGGCTGGCTGCGCTGCGCGGTGCCCGACGCCCACTTTCCCGACCCCGACTACCAGCGCACGGTGCAGGTCGGCGGCCCCGGCCCGGCCGACCACCCGGCCGCCGACCACCGGATCGTGTATGACCACCGCCTATTCGCGGACGTGTTCGCCTCGGCAGGCTTCGGGGTGCGGCTGCTCGAATACTGCGACGAGGCGGGCCGGTTCCATGCCGAGGCCTGGGACCTGGACGCGGGGCCGATCTACCGCTCGCTGCGCCTGGACCACCGCAACCGGGGCGGGCGGCTGGGCTTCGTGTCGCTGATCGTCGAGGCGCGGAAGCCGGTGGGCGACCTGTAGGGCGGGGGCTACCCCGACTCCGGCCGGCCCGCCTGACGGGCGTAGTCGCGCCGGACCATCGCCGCGCCGCGCCGCAGACCGAAACGCTCGTAGAACGGCACGAGGTCCTCGTCGCAGGCCGTATCCACCATGTACAGGCCGTCCAGCCCCTCCAGCAGCGAGCGCATGAGCGCCGAGGCGACGCCCCGGCCCCGCCACGCTGGCCGCACCTCCAGCAGTGGGATATAAGCACACAGCACGCCGTCGCTGATCGCGTACACGAAGCCGATCACCTCACCGTCCTCGACCGCCAGCGCGAGATATGGCGCCCCGGCCAGGAGGCGGTACAGCGTGGCTGGCGTGGGCGGATTCGGCCAGCCCCCGAAAAAGCCGCCGAGTTGTGCGGGCGAGATGCCGTCCAGTGAGGCGCGCAGGTCCATGCCCCAGCCTGGAGCCTCAACCCCTGCCCAAGCATCGGCCAATTGGCAGGGGGCCGCCGATTGACCTAGATTCGTCGGCATGACTGGCGAAGCTCCGCTGCTGTTCACCCCCCTCAAGATCGCTGGGCTGACCCTGCCCAACCGCATCGTCGTCTCGCCCATGTGCATGTATTCGTCGCAAAACGGCATGCCCAACGAATTCCACCTCACCCACCTGGGTCAGTACGCGCTGGGCGGCGCGGGCCTGATCCTGACCGAGGCGGCGGCCGTGGTCCCCGAGGGCCGCATCACCCCCGACGACCTGGGGCTGTGGGACGACAAGCAGATGGTCCAGCTCGGGCACATCGTGGATTTCGTGCACCGCTACGGTGGGCGCATCGGCGTGCAGCTCGCGCACGCGGGGCGCAAGGCCAGCACCTACGGGCCGGGCCACAAGACGCGCGGGGCCGTCCCCGCCGCGCAGGGCGGCTGGCAGGTGCTGGGGCCGGACGCGAACGCCTATGACGAGACCTACCCGCAGCCCCGCGCCATGACCGCCACCGATCTCGCGCAGGTCGTGCAGGCCTTCGCCGACGCGGCCCGGCGCGCCCAGATGGCCGGCTGCGACGTGGTCGAGATCCACGCCGCGCACGGCTACCTGCTGCACGAATTCCTCTCGCCGCTCTCGAACGCCCGCAGCGACGAGTACGGCGGCAGCTTCGAGAACCGCGTGCGCCTGACGCTGGAGGTCGTGCGCGCCGTGCGCAAGGTGTGGCCGATGCACCTGCCCCTGTTCGTGCGCGTAAGCGCCACCGACTGGGCCGAGGGCGGCTGGGACCTGGAGCAGACCACCGCGCTCGCCAGGCTGCTGCGCTTCGAGGGCGTGGACGTGCTGGACGTGAGCACGGGCGGCCTGACCCCCGCGCAGCAGATCACGCCCGGCCCCGGCTACCAGACCCCCCTGGCCGCGCACATCCGCCGCGAGGTGCCCGACCTCGGGGTCATGACGGTCGGCCTGATCGACACGGGCGAGCAGGCCGAGGGCATCCTCCAGAACGGCGACGCCGACCTGATCGCGCTGGGGCGGGCCTTTCTGCGCGACCCGCACTGGCCGCACCGCGCCGCGAGCGCCCTGGGCCTGCCGCCCCAGCTGCCGCTGCCCTACGGCCGCGCGGGCTGGCCCACGTCCTCCTGAGCCGGAGTCAGGGCCGTTGTCCTCAGGAAGGCCCTCTTGATGGCGGAGCGAAGAGGGTGAATTCGGTCAAGCAGGACAAGCCTGAGAAGCAGCGGATGGATGGGAAGGCCCTTGCTCCGGTGCCGGACTGCGGAGAACGGCCCTACCCCGCCAGCAGCGCCACCACCAGCGTCACCGCCAGCGCGGCCAGCCCCATACCCACACTGCTCGCCGCGCCCGCGTCCTCGCTTTCCTCGCGGGCGCGGGCGGTGCCGATGCCGTGCGCCACGCTGCCCAGCGCCACCCCGCGCGCCAGCGGATGGCGCACCCCCAGCCGGTCGAGGACGGGGGGCAGGATCAGCGCGCCGATGAGGCCCGAAAGCACCGCCAGCGTGGCCGCCAGGGCGGGCGGCGCGTGCGTGACGGCCGCGAGCTGCACCGCGACCGGGCTGGTGGCGGGCGCTGTCATTAGGGCGCTCTGGGCCTCGGACGACAGGCGCAGCAGCCGCGGCAACAGCGTGTCGGCGACGACGCCGGTCAGGGTGCCGCCCAGCCCCCCCAGCACGAGCGCGCGCCACTGCCGCGCGAGCAGGGCGCGCAGCCGGTAGAGCGGCACCGCCAGCGCCACGACCGCCGGGGTCAGCAGCGCCGAGAGGGGCCGGACCTCGCCCGCGTAGGCGGCGTACGGCGTGCGCGAGAGCAGCAGCGCCGCCCCGACGACTACCGTGGCGATCAGGGTGGGGTTGGCCAGCACCGAGCGCGTGCGCCGCTGCGCCAGCACGCCGGTCACGAAGGCCAGCAGCGTCAGCGCGAGCCAGGTCACGCCGAGCGTTCCGGGGGGGCCGGCTCCGGGGGGGCCGGCTCCGGGCGCACCAGCCGCGCGGCGAGCAGCCCGGCCACGCCCGCCCCCAGCAGCAGGCCCGAGGCCATCACCAGCAGCCACAGCCCCCACTGCGCGCCCGCCGAGAGGTAGTCCACGACGCCGGCCGTCGCGGGCACGAACAGCAGCCCCAGCACGCCCAGCAGCCCGTCGGCGGCGGGGGCGACCCAGTGCAGGCGGATGGCCCCCACCCCCAGCGCCGCCCACAGCAGCACCATGCCCAGCACCGACCCCGGCAGCGGCAGCCGCAGCCCGGCGGCCAACGCCTGCCCCAGCGCCGCGAAGGCCAGCAGGATGCCCAGGCCCAGCACGAAACGCAGTGCGGGCGGCAGGGCCTGGGCAGAGGCGGTCACGGGCGGGGAGGCCGGGGGCGGCCTACGCCTGGGCGGCGAGGCGGGCGAGCATCCCGCGCACGACCTGCTTGGCATGGCGGGCCACGAGGGGCATGAAGGTGCGGTAGTCCACCTTGGCGTCGTGGTCGGCGGTGTCGCTCACGCTGCGGATCACCACGAAGGGCACGCCCGCCTTGGCGCACACCTGCGCGACCGCCGCCCCCTCCATCTCGGCGCAGGCGGCCCCGAAGTCGCGCCACAGCCGCCCCACCTCGCCCACCGAGGCGACGAACTGGTCCCCGCTGGCGACGCGCCCCTCGGTCACGCGCACGCCCTCCACCTCGGCGGCGGCCTCGCGGGCCAGGGCGCGCAGGGTCTCGTCGGCCACCCAGGCGGGCGGCTCACCGGGCACCGTGCCCCGGTCGTAGCCCAGGGCGGTCACGTCCACGTCGTGCTGCACGAGGTCGGTGCTCACCACGATGTCGCCCACCCGCAGCTCCGGATGTACGCCGCCCGCCACACCGGTAAAGATGACCCGGCTGGCCCCCTGCGAGAGCAGCCACGCGGTCGTCATGGCGGCGTTCACCTTGCCGATGCCGCCGCGCGTGAGCAGCACCGGCACGCCGTCCAGCACGCCCCGGTGCAGCGTGGCGCCGGGAAAACTCAGGTCCTCACGGTCTTGCAGCTCGCCCAGCAACAACTCGATCTCTTCATCCATCGCCCCGATAATCGCCAGCATCTGCCCGGCAGCATAGCGCCGCTGAGGGCTTATCCTGCCGGGCATGACCCCTCCCGACGCGGCCCACCCCGATCCGGTCCATCCCAACGCGGTCAATTACGACGACCTCGACCCGGCGGCGCTGCGCCACCCCGACAGCCTGAAGTGGACCGCCTTCCCGGAAGGCACCCTGCCGATGTGGGTGGCCGACATGGACTATCCGGTCGCGCCGCCCATCCTGCGGGCGCTCCGCGCGCGGCTGGAATCGGGCCTGGGCTACCCGCAGCTCGCGGGCGACCCCCGGCTCGTCCGGGCGCTTCAGACGCGCCTCGCCGGGAACGGCCTGACCGACCTGCCCGAGAAGGGCTTCAAGTTCCTGCCGGGGGTGGTGCCGGGCCTGTACGCCGCCGTGAACGCCCTGAGCGCGCCGGGCGAGGCGGTCATCACCATGACGCCCGTGTACCATCCCTTCCATCTGGCGATCACCGACCTGGGGCGCGTGGTGGCCGCAGCGCCGCTCCAGGCGGGGGCAGAGCGCGACGAGATCGACTGGAACGCGATGGAGCTGGCCGCCGCGCAGGGCGCCCGGCTGATGATGCTGTGCCATCCCCACAACCCCAGCGGGCGCGTGTGGGACGCTGCGGAGCTGCGGCTGCTGCGCGAATTCGCGCTGCGCCACGACCTGTTCGTGATTTCCGACGAGCTGCACGCCGACCTGCGCTACACGGACGCCCCCTTCGAGTCCTTCGCGGCCGATCCGGCGGTCCGGGACCGCACCGTGACCGTCACCGGGCCGTGCAAGGCCTTCAACACGGCGGGCCTGGGCATCGGCGTGCTGGTGGGCCACTCGCCCGAACTCGTGACGCGCGTCATGGCCCCCGCGACCGGCCTGATGGGCCACCCCTCGGCCCTGAGCATCACCATGTGGCTCGCGGCGCTCGAAGAAGGCGGTCCCTGGCTGGAGGACACGGTCGCGTACCTGCGCGGCAACCGCGACTTCCTGGTGGAGTTCGTGAGAGAACACCTGCCCTGGGCGCACGTCTTCTCGCCCGAAGCGACGTACCTCGCCTGGATCGACCTGCGGGCGCACCCCCGCGCGGACGATATCCAGAAGGTGCTGCTCGACGAGGCGGGGCTGGCGGTCCACAACGGCCCCGTCTTCGCGCCCGAGGCCCTCAAGCCGCAGTACCAGGGCTTCGTCCGTGTGAATTTCGCCACCAGCCGCGCGCTGCTCGCCGGGGGCCTGGAACGCCTCGCGGCCGCCCTGAACCCCGAAGTCCGGACCGGGGAGGAATAGCCGACAGGGCGCAGGGGCCCGGGCCGCATCTGCGCGGCCCGGGCCTCTACGCCTCAGCGCCGGGCCTGCGCCGCCTTGATCAGCAGCGGCACCACACTCAGCACCAGCACGGCCGCCACGATCAACAGGACGTAGTGGTCCAGGCCCGGAATGCGCTGGCCGAAGAAGTACGCCAGGGCAGGCAGGCCCGCGCCCCACAGCAGCGCGCCCAGCACGCTGTAGAACATGTACAGGCCGAAGGGCATGTTGCTGATGCCCGCCAGCGTGGGCACTACCGCGCGCACGAAGGGCATGAAGCGGGCCAGCATCACCGACACCGGGCCCTGACGCGCGAAGAACTCCTCGGCCCGCTCACGGTATTCGGGCTTGAAGAGGCGCGAATTCTGGCGGCTGAAGATGGCGGGGCCGAAGCGCCGCCCGAGCAGGTAGCCCACCAGACTGCCCAGGATCGCCCCGGCGACGACCACGCCGATCACGCCGCCCAGGCTGAGCTGGCCCGAGGCCGCCGCGATGCCCGCCAGGATGAGCAGGCTGTCGCCGGGCAGGGCCGCGCCGAGCAGCAGCCCCGTTTCGGCGAAGACGACCAGAAAGATGCCCAGATAGGACGCGCTGAGGATGGCGTGGGTGAACTGCTCCATAGTGGCCCAGCTTAGCGGGCCGCGCCGGGCACGGGCATACCCCGAAAGGTGGAGGCCTAGGGCGCGGGCTGCGCGGGAGCCGACCGTTCCAGGCGGGCGATGGTCCGCGCCAGCCACTCGCGGTCGGCGTGGGTCAGGGCGCGGATGCGCTCCATCGCCAGCCCCACGCCGACCGTGCAGGGCAGGTTGTAGGTGTCGTAGAGCCGCAGCCGGGCCTCGACGCCCTCCAGGCGGCGGCGCAGGGCCTCCAGCGTCTCGCCGGGCGTGAGGTTCTCGGCGAACATGACCGGCACGTTGCCCGTCAGGATCAGGGCTTCCTCGCGGGCGAGCTGTTCGCGCAGCATCTCCCCGAAGCGCGCCTGTCCGGCCGGCGTGATGTGGTAGACCCGGCGGTTGGGGCGCTGGCCGTGCTGCTCGACCCGGCTTCCGATCAGGCCGTGTCCTTCCAGGCGTTCGAGCAGCTGGTAGGCCGTCGCCTTTTTCAGCGAGATGACGTGGTGCAGGGTGCGCTCGATAAAGTCGTTGATCTCGTAGCCGTGGCGGTCCTGGACCGTGAGCAGGCCCAGCAGCAGCAGGGTCCGCTCGTCGTCCGGGGGTGGGGAGGTCAAGACTTCGGTGAGCATGCACTCATTTTAGATTAGTCAGTTGTGACTAATCTGAAGTCGAGCACGATTGCGGCTCCGACCCAGGAGGTCTTCCCATGCGAACCCAGCGTCTACTCGTCATCGCCGCCGCCGTCCTCGCGGGCGGCCTGCTCCTGAGCGCCTGCGCCCCGGCCCAGACCGCGAACCCCGACGGCACGGTTTCGCTGCGCCCCGCCCTGAGCGGCGAACGGCGCTCGCTGCTGCTGCCCGGATTCGGCCGGGTGAACTACTACGCCGACCCGCGCGGCACCGGGCGGCCGCTGGTCCTGACCCACTCGGTCAACGCGGCGGCGAGCGCCTACGAGATGAAGCCGCTGTGGGACAGCTACGCCGGCACGCGCCCGGTGTACGCGCTGGAATGGCCGGGATTCGGCAGCTCCGCGCGCCCCGACGTGACCTACACGCCCGAGCTGATGGCGTCGGCACTGCGCGCGCTCGTGGACGAACTGGGAGAAGACGTGGACGTGGTGTCCCTGAGCCTGGGCAGCGAGTTCGTGGCCCGCGCCGCGTTGCAGGACAGCCGCATCCGGACCCTGGCGCTGATCAGCCCCAGCGGGTTCGGGCAGCCCCGGGGCGGCACCCAGCGGGCCGCGGAGGAAGACGGCGGCGCGGCGCTCTACAACCGGCTGAACAGCGTCGGGGACCTGCTGTACGGCGCCATCCGGACCCGCCCCAGCATCCAGTATTTCCTGAGCCGCAGCTTCCGGGGACCCGTACCGGGCGACGTGATCGACTATTCCACCGAGACCTCGCGGCAGCCGGGGGCCAAGTACGCGCCCCTGTACTTCATCAGTGGCCGCCTGTTCGGGGCCGACGCCTACGGCGACCTGTACAGCAAGCTGAACATTCCCACGCTGGTGCTGTACGACCAGGACGGCTTCGTGTCCTTCGACCGCCTGCCGCTGTTCGCGCAGAAGGCGGGCGCGAAGGTCGTCCGGATTCCGGACACCGACGGCCTGCCGCAGTTCGAGAAACTGCCCGAGGTGCGCCGGGCGCTCGACACTTTCTGGGCCGAGGCGAAGTAGGCGCCGGGTCCGGCGGGGACGGGAAATGCTGTCTTTCCGTCCCCGCCGTGCATCCGCTCCTACCGCGCGCGCAGCGTGGCGGTATTGCCGGCAGCGTCGCGCACGGTGATGTCGGCATAGAGCCCGCTGGTCTGGCCACTGAAGGCCACACGCGTCCCGGGCTGGATGCCCAGCGACTGGCCGTCCACGCTGATGGCCGTGACGCCGCCGTCGTCGCTGGCGACCCCGCTCACGCGGATCTGGCGGCCGCTGCGTTCCAGGCCCGTGACCTGGATCTGCGGCCGCTGCACGTCCACCCGCACCGACCCGCTCAGCTCGCCGACATGGCCCGCCGCGTCGTAGGCGCGCACGGTGTACTGGGCGCGGTTGCCCTGGAGGGCCGGCTGGAAGCTGAAGGCGGCGATCTTGCGGCTGCCCGCCTGGATGGGAATGGCCTTGCCGTCTACAGTGATTTTCGTGACCCCCACGTCGTCCATGGCGTAGCCCCGGACGGTGGGCGTGCGGTCCTGGCTGACCGCGCCGCCCGCCGGGCCACCGATGACGACGCGCGGCGTGAAGGTGTCGGTCGGTCGCGAGCAGCCGCCGAGGCCCAGCGAAAGCAGGGTCAGCAGCGGGAGGGCGCTCAGGCGCGGAGAAAGGCGCATGGGCAGGAGTATACCGGGGCCGGCCCCTGGCAGGCGGCCCCCTGACCGTCTGCCGGTACAATGCCCGGCGTGAGTTCGTCCGCCCCCGCCGCCTCCCCGCCCTCCGCCTCCGTTTCCGGCCGCTTCGCTCCGGTGCCCGAGGGCACGCGCGACGTGCTGCCGGCCGAGTGGTCCAGGCGCGAACATCTGCGCGCGCAGCTCTCGGCCCTGCTGCTGGGCTGGGGCTACCAGGGCGTCGAGCTGCCCGCCCTGGAATACGCTGCGCACGGGCACCCGCTGGGCGACCGGGCCTTCAAGCTCATCGACTCGGGCGGGCAGGTGCTCGCGCTGCGCAGCGAGTTCACGACCGCGCTGGGCCGGCTGGCGCGCGCGCACTACCCGCAGGGGCCCTTTCCGCTGCGGCTCCAGTACGGCGGGCGGCTGTGGCTGCGCGCCCAGACGAGCGAGCTGGGCCGCCTGCGCGAATTTACCCAGGTCGGCGCCGAGCTGATCGGGGTGGCGACTGCGCAGGCCGACGCCGAACTGCTCGCGCTGGCCCAGGCCGCCCTGGAAGCCGTGGGGGTGAACGCCCTGCTGGAGGTCGGGTTTCCCGGGTTCGTGGACGCCGTGCTGGAAGACGCCGGGGTACACGGCGAGGCGCGCGAGGCGCTGCACGGCGCCATCGACCGCAAGAGCGGGGCGGACCTGGACCTGCTGGCGCGGGGGCGCGGCCTGGACCGCGAGGTGACGCGCACCCTGCACGCCCTGACCGACCTGTACGGCGGCCCCGAGGTGCTGGAGGCCGCCGCCGGCATGGCCCAGGGCACGCGGGCGCGCGCGGCGGTGGCGCACCTGCGCGAGGTCGCGGCGCACTTCGGCGGGCCACTCCTCTACGACCTGGGGGTCAGCCGCCGCTACGACTACTACACCGGCCTGACCTTCCGGGCCTACGTGGACGGTATCAATCAGCCGCTGCTGGGCGGCGGGCGCTACGCGCTGGAGGGCGGGCTGCCCGGCGCGGGCTTCGCGGTGGGCCTGGAGCGGCTGGTACGCGCCCTGCCGCCGGGCGTGCCCCCCGAACCCGAGACGGTGCTGGCCCTGGACCTCGCGGCGGCGGGCGCGGCCCGGAACACCGGCCTGCGGGCCGAACTCGCCTGGACCGCCGACGAGGCCGAGCTGCGCGCGTACTGCGCGGCGCGCGGCATCCGGCGGGCGCTGCGCGGGCCGCAGATGGCCGCCGCGTGGGAGGTGGGCGCATGACCCCGGCTCCTGCGCGCGCGCCCGGCCACCTCATCCTCGCGCTGCCCAAGGGCCGCATCATGCAGGAGGCCACGGCGCTGCTGTCCCGGGCCGGGCTGCCCATGAGCGTGCCAGAAGGTTCACGCGCCCTGCGCCACGAGTTTCCCGGCGTGACCGTGCTGGAACTGCGCAACCAGGACGTGCCGGTGTACGTGGACCTCGGCGTGGCCGACGCGGGCATCGTGGGCAAGGACGTGCTGCTCGAATCGGGCCGGTCGGTCTACGAGCCGGTGGACCTGGGCTTCGCGGCCTGCCGCCTCTCGCTCATCCGCGAGGTGGGGGCCACCGGGCCGGTGCGGCGGGTGGGCACCAAGTATCCGCGCATGGCCCGCGAGTATCTCGACGCGCGCGGCATCCCGGCCGAGACGGTCAAGCTCAGCGGCAACATCGAACTCGCGGCCCTGACCGGTCTGGCCGACGCGGTGGTGGACCTCGTGCAGACCGGCAGCACCCTGCGCGCCAACAACCTCGAGGAGGTGGACGTGCTGTTCCACTCCAGCGCCCGCTTCATCGTGAACCGCGCCGCCCTGAAGCTGCGCCGCGAGCGCCTGCGCCCCCTCATCGAGCGCCTGCGCGAACTGGCCGTGCCCGCCGGGGCCTGAGCCTTTCGCGGCTCCTGGCCGGGCCGGCGCGCGGCACACCCTTCTTCGAACAATCTGCACGGTCCCTGCACAGGCCGCCGCCACACTCCTGACCAGTCGCCCCCGCCGCCGGGTGGGGACATTCAGGAGGAACGCCTATGACCGGACATCGCCCCGCCGCCCAGACCCTCGCCCCCTACCCCGCCGACGACCACGACCACCACGACGACTTCAACGACCTGGGCCTGAGTGCCGACCTGGGGATGCTGGGGCGGCCGATCCTGGACCGCCGCCGCGTCCTGGCGATGGGCCTGCTGGGGATCGGGGTGCTGGTGGGCTGCGGCGCGGCTGCGGACAGATCGGGGACGGGCGCGGGCAGCGGCACAAAGGACTGCCCCACCGCCATTCCCCAGGAGACGGCCGGTCCCTACCCTGCCGACGGCTCGGTGGCCTCGGGCCAGTCGCTGAACGTGCTGACCCGCTCGGGCATCGTGCGGCGTGACCTGCGCACCAGCCTGGGCACCGGCCATACGGCGGCGGGCTTCCCGCTGACCCTCAACCTCAAGCTGGTGAACACCGGTGCGGGCTGCGCGGCGCTCGCCGGTTACGCCGTGTACCTGTGGCACTGCACCGCCGACGGCAACTATTCGCTGTACAGCGCCGGCACCGTGGGCGAGGACTACCTGCGCGGCGTGCAGGTGGCGGGCACTGACGGCACCGTCACCTTCCAGACCGTCTTTCCGGGCTGCTACGCGGGGCGTTGGCCGCACATCCACTTCGAGATCTATCCGTCGCTGGCCGTCGCCACCTCGGCCAGCAGCAAGATCCAGACTTCGCAGCTCGCGCTGCCCGAGGCGACCTGCCGCGAGGTGTACGCGACCGGCGACTATCCGGCCAGCCTGGGCAACCTGAACGGCATCTCACTGGCCCGCGACAACGTGTTCAGCGACGGATACAGCACCCAGATGGCGGCGGTAACGGGCAACCCTTCGGCCGGGTACACGGCCAACCTGACGGTGGGCCTGGCCCGCTGAGGTAGCCGGGAGCAAAGGGCCTAGGCCGTCCCCTCCTCCAGCCGCAGCACGTCCCCGAAGGGAAAGCCCTCGTCTTCCAGGCCGCCGGGCGGCACCACCCACAGGGTCGGCACGCGCGGGGCCTGCGCCGGAAAGTCGCCGTAGCCGTCGGTGAGGTAGATCAGCACGTCGGGCTCCTGTTCGTCCAGCAGGGCGAAGATGGGCCGGAAGTCGGTGCCGCCGCCCCCCTGCGGCGCGGGCACGTCGTCGCCGGGGCGCAGGTCGTAGGGCCCGTAAGCCTCGGTGTCGGCGTAGTACAGGGTGGCGCGCACGTGCGGGTATGCCCCCAGCACGCCCTGCACCTCGCCCACCAGGGCGCGCACCGCCGCGTCGTCCACGCTGCCCGAGGTGTCCACAGCGATGAGTGCCCGCAGCGACTCGTCGTCGAGGGCCTCCAGGTACAGGCCGCGCCCGATGAACCGGCGGTCGAAGCCCCCGAAATCCACCGGCGTGCGCGCCAGGAAGCGCCAGAGCTGCGCGCGCCAGTCCAGCTGGGCCGGGGCCAGCCGCGCGAGTTCGCGGTGCGCGCCGAGGGGGTCGTGGCCGTGCTCGCCGCTCATGGCCTCGACGCTGCGGGCCTGCGCGAGCGCCTGCGCCCACTCGCGCGCGGCGTTCCGGCCCTGCCCCTGCCCCTCCTTGGGCGGCGCGTCGCCGGGGGGACCGTCGAGCAGGTCGTCGCCCTCCTCGCCTTCGGGCTCGGGCTGGCCCTCCAGCGAGGTATAGACCTCCTCGGCACTCAGGCGCTCCAGATGCTCGTCGCGGATGAAGGTGGGCGGCGTGGGCAGCCCGGCCGCCGCCACCATGCCGTTCACGATGAGGTCGGCGGCGCGGTTCCAGCGTTTCTTCTCGCGCGGACCCCGGCGCGGCACGTGCGAGAGCGCGGCGTGCAGGACCTCGTGCAGCAGCAGGCCGTCGAGCACGTCGGCGGGCAGGCTGGCGGCCACCTCCGGGTTCACGTAGACCCGTTCGCCGTCGGTGCTGGCCGCCACCACCTCCCGCGAGGGCACGAACTCGGCGTGCAGCAGCAGCGTGGCGAAAAAGGCCGAGCGCCCCCGCAGCCGCACGCGCGCGCCCGAGATGAGGCGCTGGAATTCAGGGGTGATCGGAACTGGCTGGGTCATGGGCAGGGCTCCTGAACAAGAGGGGACGAAGACGGTACAAGCGGCCGGACATGGGGGCGATACCGGGCGGGCCGTCTGCGGAATCGGAGGGTCTCCGGAGGCGTCCAGCCCGGCAGACCGGGGGGCGAGCGCCAGTTCGGCAGGGCGGGGAGGGGCAAGGTCAGGAGCGGCGGAACGGCCCGCAGGACACAGAAGCCCAGCCCGGGCTCAGGCCCAAGCTCCAGTCCTGGACCCGCGCGCCCCGCAGCCCACGCACCTGGAACAAGCTCGGCAGGAGCACGCAACACAGCGCGGTCAGCCCGGCCACCCCTTCCACGTCCCGCCTAGCCCTCCGCCAGCGCCAGGGTCTCCTGGACCAGCGCGCCCAGACGCTCGTCGCGGCCCAGCAGCGCGGCGAGGTCCCCGAGCTGCCCGATGGCCTGGAACTTGCTGACCAGCGTGGCGACGTACAGTTGCAGCCACTCGGGACCGGCGGCGTCGGCCAGCCAGGTGAAGGCGCGGTAGGCCTCGTCGGCGTCCTGCGCGCGGGCGGCGAGACCCACCACCGCCGCGTAGCGCACGCTCGGCTCGGCCGGCAGCTTCAGGCCCGCGCCGCCGCCCTTCAGGACCACGCCCAGATCGGGCAGTTGCTCGAACAGCCGCACGAAAGCCGCGAACTCGGCCCCCGCCGCCTCCCCGATGGCGGGCGACACGTCCAGCCCGGCGCGGTGCAGCTGCGCGGCCATCTCCCAGGCGCGGGGGCTGGGCCACGCGGGCTGCTGCGGGTCCAGGCGGTGCAGCAGCTCGGGCCGGAAGGTCAGGAAGGCGATGACGTGCTCGTGCAGGCCGCGCCCCAGGGCATACGAGCGCCACGAGTCGAAGTCGGGGCGCACCGTGAGGTGCAGGAAACGGTTGGCGAGCGGGGCGGGCATGTCGAACACGCTGGCGCGGTCCTCCTTGCGGTTGCCGGCCGCCCACACGAACCAGCCGTCCGGCAGCTCGTAGCTGCCCACCTTGCGGTCGAGGATGAGCTGCTGGGCCATGCCCTGCATGGTGGGCGGGGCCATGTTCACCTCGTCCAGAAAGAGGATGCCCGCCCCGGCGCGCGGCAGGAACTCGGGCGGATACCACCGGCTCACGCCGCCGCCCTGGCCGTCCGCCTCGGGCACCGGCAGGCCGCGCAGGTCGGTGGGCGCGAGCTGCGAGAGCCGCACGTCCACGAACTCCAGGCCGTGCGCGCGGGCGATCTGCGCGACCACGCTGCTCTTGCCCACGCCGGGCGGCCCCCAGATCATGGTGGCGATGTTCAGGTGTCCGCGCACGAGCGCCGACAGGTAGGTCTGCAATTCTTGGGGGGTCAGGGTCATGCGTACTCCTTGGACTTCAGGCTACACGGCGCACGGCGAACCCGCCCCCTCCGGCAGGAAGGGGCGGGCCACACGGAAGACCAGATTACAGCTTGCGCTGGGCGTCGCGCTGCGCGTCCTGCGCCGCATTCTTGACATTCTGGGCCGCGTCCTTGGCGTCGTTCCTGAAGTCGGCCGCCGCGTCCTTGGCCTGGTTCTTCAGGTCGTTGGCGGTGTTCTTGGCGTCACGGGCGGCGTCACGCGCGCCGTCCTTGAGCTCGTCGGCCTTGTCCTGGGCCGCGTTCTGGACCTTGGGGGCCACGTCCTGCGCCTTGTCCTTGGCCTTGTCGGCCACGTCGCCGGCCGCGTCCTTGGCCTGGGCCGCCGCGCCGCTCACGGCGTCCTTCACGTCGCCCGCGACTTCCTTGACCTTGTCCACGCCCGCCTGCACGCCGCCGCCCGACACGGCGTCCTTCACGTCCTCGGCCTTGTCGGCGATGACGGCCCCGGCGCTCTGGGCCGCGTCCTTGGTCTTCTCCCAGCCCTTGGCGACGCTCTCGCCCACGTCGTGCGCGGCGTCCTTCAGACCCAGCTCGGAGAGCTTGGCGTCGAGGGCCTTGCGGTTCTGCTCGCGGCTGAAGTAGTAGGCGGCGGCACCGACGAGCGCGCCCAGAACGAGCAGGCGCTTGACGGGAAAGTGGTTTTCTTCGCGTTCGAACATGAAATGAAGTCTAGCCCTCAGTTCTCATGAGAGGATGAGGCGGGCTTATGCGGAGGTTTACGCCCTCCCGTCTCCGGCCAGGACAGCGGCGGCCGCGCCCCCCACCCACACCGGCTCGCCCGCCTGCGAGAACTGCGCCGTGAGCAGCGCCGGCTGACCGGGTCTCCGCTGCGCGCCGCGCACCACGCTGGCCCCCGGCGGCAGGCGTTCGCCCACTCCCAGCACCGCCACCAGGCAGGCGAACATGTTGCTGCTCGCGGCGTCCTCGGCAAAGCCCCGCAGCGGCCCGAAAGCCCGGAAACTCACGTCGGCGCGGCGCTGCGGACCCTCGGCGGGGGCCTCCAGGGCGTAGACGATCAGGCCGGTCGTGCCGGTGGCGTGCCCCAACGCCTCCACGGCCCCGGGCGCGGGCACCCAGGCGTCCAGTTCGGCCAGCGAGGCGACCTCCACGCACAGGTTCGGCCGCCCGGCCGAGGCGCGGTGCACGGCGCGGGGGGAGGGCAGGCCGGCCGCGTCCCCGGCGGGCAGTGCGGCGGCCGTCGCCTCCGCCACGCCCTGCGAGAGCAGCCACTCGCCGCCGCACAGCTGCGCGGGCACCGGCTGCGGGCCGCCCAGCACGTCGCTCACGTCGCTCACCGCGCCGCGCCCCTGCAGGTAGGTCAGGGCCGCCACGCTCGCCGAGTCGCTCTCGCCCTTCTCGCGCTCGGGCGTGAAGACGCGCAGGGCCGCGCCCTCCAGCCCGCAGGCCCCGACGAACACGCTCAGGGGGGCGCCGGCCGCCGCCGCGCGGCCCTGCAGGTCGCCGGCCGCGTCCCCGAACACCGCCACGCGCTTGCCCCCGCCGGTCCCGCGCGGCGTGAACACGTCGTAGAGGGTGGGCAGGGCCGGGGCAGGGTCACTCATGGGCCAAAGAGAGCACATCCGCCCCGATGGGGGGAGTTACCACATCTGAACTGAAACGATTCAGTCAGGCCGGATTTTCTGCTACGCTGCCTTCCATGACCCAGACCGGCCCGCTGAATGGCGAACTCAAGTGGTGGCAGAGCTCCGTGATCTACCAGATCTACCCGCGCTCCTTTCAGGACAGCGGCGACGACGGCGTGGGCGACCTGCGCGGCATCACGGCGCGGCTGCCCTACGTGGCGAGCCTGGGCGTGGGGGCGGTGTGGCTCTCGCCCATCTTCACCAGCCCCATGCGCGATTTCGGCTACGACGTGGCCGACTACTGCGACATCGACCCGCTGTTCGGCACGCTGGACGACTTCGACGCCCTGGTCGCCGAGGCGCACCGCCTGGGCCTGAAGGTGATGCTCGACTACGTGCCCAACCACACGAGTTCGGACCACGCCTGGTTCCGGGAGTCGCTGACGGGCAAGGAGAGTGGCAAGCGCGACTGGTACGTGTGGCGCGACCCGGCACAGGACGGCGGCGTGCCCAACAACTGGAAGTCCTTTTTCGGCGGCCCCGCCTGGACCCTGGACGAGGCGAGCGGGCAGTACTACCTGCACCAGTTCCTGCCGTCCCAGCCGGACCTGAACTGGCGCAACCCGGCGGTCCGGGCGGCCATGTTCGACGTGCTGCGCTTCTGGATGCGCCGGGGTGTGGACGGCTTCCGGGTGGACGTGATCTGGCTACTGGCCGAGGACGAGGACTTCCGCGACGAGCCGGTCAACCCCGACTGGAAGCCCGGCGACGTGGAACACGCCAGCCTCGACCATATCCACACCCAGGACCAGCCCGAGACGCACGAGTACATCCGCGAGATGCGCCGCGTGCTCGACGAGTTCGACGACCGCATGATGGTCGGCGAGATCTACCTGCCGGTCGTCAAGCTGCTGCCCTATGCCGGCACCGCCGAAGAGCCGATGGTGCACCTGCCCTTCAACTTCCACCTGATCCTCCAGGGCTGGACGGCGGAACTCGTGCGCGGCTTTGCCGACAGCTACGACGCCGAGTGCCGCCTCCGCCACAGCTGGCCCAACTGGGTGCTGGGCAACCACGACCAGCACCGTTTCAAGTCGCGTCTGGGCGCCGACCAGTACCGCGTGGCGCAGACGCTGCTGCTGACCCTGCGCGGCACGCCGACCGTGTACTACGGCGACGAGATCGGCATGACCGACGTGGACGTGCCCGCCGACCGTCTGGTGGACCCCGCCGCCCTGCAACAGCCCGACAGCCCGGAAGCCGGGCGCGACCCCGAGCGCACGCCGATGCAGTGGGACGCCACCGCCAACGCGGGTTTCGCGCCCGGTGGGGCCACGCCCTGGCTGCCGCTGGCCGACGACTACCCGGCTGTGAACGTGGCCGCTCAGGACGGCGACCCGGCCAGCGACCTGAACTACTTCCGCGCGCTGACCCGCCTGCGCGCCGAGTACCCCGCGCTGGTGGGCGGCGCCTACCGCAGCCTGGAAACGCCCGGCGCCGACGTGTTCGCCTACGAACGCATGCCTGAACACGGAGGCGGCGAGCGCGTGGTGGTCCTGCTGAACTTCGGCGGCGAGGCAGCGGACGTGGCCGGGCTGGCCGGCGGCGACACCCTGCTGAGCAGCCTGGGCGACCGCCCGGAGCGCGGCGCGGCCCTGCGTCCCCACGAGGCGCGGATTCTGCGCGGCTGAGGCACCGGGCACGGACGCGAGGGGACGGGGGCGAAAGGAACATCTTCACCCCTGTCCCCTCGCGTCCGTGCCCGGCCGATTTCCCCTCCCCCCGCCGGATGCTCTAGCCTGCCGCCATGACCCCCTACGACCTGACCACCCGCGCCGCCCGTGCGGGCGAGGAGGCCCGGCCGGCCGGCAGCACGCCCCTGGTCGAGCCGATCTACCAGAGCACCGTCTACGCCTTCCCGGACCTGGAGACGCTGGACCGCGCCATGAGCGGCGAGGAACCCGCGAGCTTCTACTACCGCAACGGCACCCCCAACGCCGCGACGCTGGAGCGCGCGCTGGCCGGGCTGGAGGGCACCGAGGCCGCGCTGGTGGCCGCGAGCGGCATGGCGGCCATCAGCGCGGCGCTGCTGGGCCTCCTGAAGACCGGTGACCACGTGGTGGCCGACGCGCGCGTGTACGGCGTGACCTACGCGCTGCTCGCCGAGGAACTGCCCCGCCTAGGCATCGAGGTGAGTTTCGTGGACGCCTGCGACCCCGCCGAGGTGGAGGCCGCCTTCCGGGACACCACCCGCGTCCTGCACGTCGAGAGCCTCACCAACCCGCTCATGACGGTGCCGGACGTGCCCGCGCTGGCACAAATCGCGCACGCGCGCGGCGCGCTGTTGAGCGTGGACAACACCTTCGCCAGCCCCGCCGTCTTCCGGCCGGCCGGGCACGGGGCCGACCTCGTGACCCACTCGGTGAGCAAATACCTCAGCGGGCACAGCGCGGCCCTGGGCGGCGTGGTGTGCGGGCGCGCGGACCTGATCGCCCAGGCACGCACCCGCCTCCTGCGGCTGGGCGGCACCATCTCGGCCTTCGACGCCTGGATGACCCTTCAGGGCCTCAAGACGCTGGGCCTGCGGATGCGCGCCCACAGCGGCAACGCGCAGGCGGTCGCCGACGTGCTCGTCAACCACCCGCGCGTGCGGGCCGTGTATCACCCCGGCCTGTCGGACCATCCGCAGTTCCACCGCGCGATGGAGCTGTTCCCGGACGGCTTCGGGGGCATGCTCGCCGCCGAGATCGAGGACGCGCCGGGCTTCGTGCGCGCGCTGGCGGGCCGGATTCCGCTGGCGCCCTCGCTGGCCGACGTGATGACCACCCTGTCGTGGCCCTGGGGCACCTCGCACCGCCCGCTGCCCGAGGGCGAGCGCCGCCGCCTGGGCATCACGCCCGAGCTGCTGCGGCTGTCGGTCGGCATCGAGGACATCGGCGACCTGCTGGGCGACCTCGAAGCGGCGCTGGACTGAGTGGTCGGGGCGGGGGGCCCGCGCGCCCTCCGCCCCCTCTCCCGCCATGCTCAGCGCAGCGGCTGGCCGTTCTGGTCCACCACGTTGATCTGGCTGAAGCTGCCCCGGACGCGCACCAGGGTCCAGGGACTGGTGATCGCCTGGGTGGTGAAGCTGCCGGCGCCGGGTGCCTGCACGGCGACCGTCAGGGTCAGGGTGCCCGACTGGGCGTTGGCCGCGACCACACGCACCCCGTAGCCCCCGGTGGCCCGCTGGCCCAGGAACACGCCCACGAGCGTCTCGCCGCTGCTCAGGGCCGGGACGGTGGGGGCGCCGCTCTGGTTGCCGTAGGCGACGTTCAGCAGCGCCCGCGCGGCGGCGGCGGTGTTCGCCACCTGCACGGCGGCCTCCGCGACGTTGGCATTGCTGCCGCTGGCGACCTCGGTGAAATTCACGTTGCCTCCGGACACCACAGGGGAGGTGGTCTGGCCGCCACTGGGGAAGGGCACGCCGCCGTTGTTGCCGACCGGGGTCGTCACGACGCCCGGCAGCACGTACAGGGCGGTGCGGCGCGTCTCGGTGGCGGCCGGCTCGATGGTCAGGGGGGTCTGCGGATCGTTCAGGACCGCCACGGCCAGGCCCCCCTGACTGCGGCCAGCCGAGGCCAGGGCGCGTCCCAGCGCCGCGCCCTCCTCGTCGGTGAGCTGCCCCGCGCCGCTCAGACCGGAGCTGGGCGACGCGCTCACGCGCCCGCTCACCCCGCTCAGGCGCACCCAGTTCGTGCCGTCGGTGTAGTACACGGCCGCCAGCGAGGCGCCGTTCTGGGGAGCGACCGTGAACAGTCCGGCCGTATCGCGCGTCACCGAGACCTTCTGGCTCGTCGCGGCCAGCGGCTGGCGGTAGGTGGACTTGCCGTCCACGCTGAGGGTTCCGGGCAGCGAGAGGTCGTCCTGCACCTGCGCGCGCAGCGTCACGGCCTGGCCGCCGATCTTGAGGCCGGCGCTCGACTGCCCCTGCCCCAGCGTGCCGTACACCCACGCGAGGCGCTCCTGGGCGCCGCCCGTCAGACTGACCTCGTGCACGCGCAGGTTGGTGGGACCGGTCATCGAGCAGCCGGCCAGCAGACCGGCGCCCAGCAGCAGCAGGGCAGGAAACGCCAAACGGGGAAGGGACATGAAGCCAGCTTAGGGGCCAAATCTGACCAGCCCCTGAAGGTGACCTTGAGGAAGGGTTGTGGCGTGGCGGGCCGCCCCCGGCTCAGCGAGGCGCGCGCAGGTCGCCCAGGCCACGCTCGACTCCGGCCAGGACCCGGTCGTACCCGGCCTGCTCGGCGGCGCTGACGACCCCCTGTCGCCGCGCGGCCTGCTGCACGTCCCGGCGTACGGTGTGCAGATCGCTGCGCCAGCGGTTGGCGCGCGCCTGCGAGAGCCGGCGCTCGGCCACCGCCTGCTCCAGCCGCGCCATGAGCTGGTCGGCGCGCTCCAGCACGGCGTCCTGTTCGCGGCGGGTGGCCAGCTTTTGGGGACGCCCCGCCACTTCTCCGGCAACGTGCGGCGGGGCCGGGTCCGCCGCTGCCGGGCCACCGTTTGGCGACGCGCCGGTCTGCCACACCCCCACCGGTCCCTGAACCCCGGCCGTCCGGGCCGTCACCGTCTCCGCCAGGGCGACGTCGGCGGGGGCCGCCCGGCACGCCGAGGCGGCCGGGACACTCAGGGCGGCGAACGCGGCCAACAACCAGGACTTCATGCCGTCCAGTCTGGGCCGGGCACGGGCGGCCGTTCGTCCGCCTTTGGGTGGAGGAAGGAGGCCGCTTGTGGCGTCGTTCCTGGCGCGCCCGGTCTCCGGATCAGCCCTCGGCCGCGTAGGGAAACAGCAGGGTCGCCAGGATGACGGTGCCCAGGTCGAAGGCCGCCAGGAAGCCCAGCCAGCCAGCGACCTCGGGCGACCAGCCCCCGTCCAGCAGCAGCGAGGTCGCCTTGACCGAAGCGATCACCACCGGCACGAGGATCGGAAAGGCCAGCGCGGGCAGCAGCGCCTCGCGCGCGCGCAGGTTCACGGTGATGCTGCCGTAGAAGGTCGTGCCCGCCGCCAGCCCCACGATGCCCAGCACCGTCGTCAGGCCCAGGGCCGCCCACGGCACCGCGTTGCCCGCCCCGGCCGCCCCGAACAGCACCAGCCCGGCAGGCACCGTGAAGGCCGCGACGAGCAGCAGCGGCCCCAGCACGCCCAGCAGCTTGCCCAGGTACAGCGCGCCGTGCGGGCCGGGATACAGCAGGAGCTGTTCGAGCGCGCCCGCCTCCTGCTCCTGCGCGAAGGCGCGCTGCGCGCCCACCGCCGCCGCGAGGGCCAGGGCGGTCCAGACCGCGCCCGCCGCCGTCGCCGCCGCCTGCTCGGGGGGCAGCCCCACCTGACCGCCCAGCGCCAGCCCCAGGACCAGCAGCACGAGCCCCGCGAAAAAGCCCGTCGCCAGCAGCGTGTCCCGGGTGCGGCCGGCCACGCGCAGGTCCTTGAGGGCCAGTGTCAGGGCCGTTTTCATGGCGACCCCCTGCGCGGGGAGAAGGCCGCACACCCATGCTGCATGTTACGCTCCATGCCCCACCTCCTCGATCAATCCCGCCGAGAGCCGCAGCGCCCGGGGGGCCACCTGCCGGGCGAGGTCGGGCTCGTGGGCGGCCACGACCAGGGTCACGCCGCGCGCGCGCAGTTCACCCAGCAGCTCCAGGGTCAGGGCGCGGCCGGCGTCGTCGAGGTTGGCGAAGGGTTCGTCCACCAGGGTCAGGGGCCGGGCGAGCAGGTGCGCGCGGGCCAGGGCCAGCCGCTTGCGCATCCCCGCCGACAGGAAACGCACGCGCCGCGCCGAGGCGGCCTCCAGGTTCACGCGGCGCAACGCGCCCGGCACGTCGCCCGCCGCCCGGTGCATCTGGAGGGCGAAGTCGAGGTTCTCGGCGCAGCTCAGGTCGGGGTACAGGCCCGCGTCCACCGGCATGAGGTGCACCTGATCGCGCACCGCCCGCGAGTCGCGCAGGTCGAAGTCCATGACCCGGCCTTCTCCGCGCGTGGGCCGCAGCGCCGAGGCCAGCAGCCGCAGCAGCGTGGTCTTGCCGGCGCCGTTCTCGCCCAGCAACGTGACCCCCTCGCCGCGCGACACGTCGAGGTCCACGCCGCGCAGGATGACCTCCCGACCCAGGCGCAGCCACACGCCGCGCAGCTGGAGGGCGTGGGCCTGCACCTGGGCCGGAGGCGTCAGGAGATCAGCCACGCCGGCATGACGCTGTAGAAAAAGGACGCCAGGCGCGTGAACTGCCCCGTGAGCATCAGCACCCCGACCACGACCAGCAGCGCGCCGCCGACCTTCTCGAATACGCCCGCGTAGCGGTTCAGGCGCCGCAGCTTCAGGCGGTCCCACAGCAGCGCGGCCAGCAGGAAGGGCAGCGCCAGCCCCGCCGTGTAGGCCGCGAGCAGCCCGACCCCGGTCTGGAGGCTCGCCGTACTGGCCGCCAGCCCCAGGATGCTGCCCAGCGCCGGCCCCAGGCAGGGGCTCCACCCGAAGGCGAAGGCCGCGCCCAGCGCCACCGGGCCGTAACCGCCAGCGTCGGCGAGCTGGCGGGTGTCGCGCATCAGGAAGGGCAGCCGCAGCGCCCCCAGCATCACCAGCCCGAAAAACAGGATGAGCACCCCGGCGAGCTGCGCCAGCAGCGCCTTGTGCGGCGCGAGGGCCGCGCCCAGCGTGCTGGCGGTCGCCCCCAGCGCCATGAACACCAGCCCGAACCCCAGGATGAATCCGGCGGCGCGCAGCAGCGGCGCGCGCGCCCCGCCGATCACGCCCAGGTAGCTGGGCACCAGCGGCAGCACGCAGGGACTCAGGAACGACACCAGCCCGGCCACGAACGCCACGGCCAGGGTGGGGGCCGCCAGGGCCTGGGCCAGCACGGGCTGGGGTCACGTCTAGACTCATCGCCCCGAAGGATAGCGGGCCGGGCAAGGCGGGCTGTCCCGGCCCCGGTCCTGACCTGACCTCAGCGTTCCCAGGGCCACGCGCCCGGCGCGGCGGCCACGCCCAGCGCGCGCGGCCCGGTGTGGATGTTCAGCACCGGGTTCACGCCCGCCTCGCCCGACCACACGACGGGGTGGTGCGCCCGCAACAGCTTCAGGGCGGCGGGCGCGTCCTCGTGGACGTTGCCGTACAGCAGCCCCAGGCGCAGCGGCGTCCCCTCGCCGAACCGGCGCCCGATCTGCGTGACGACGGCCTCGATCCCGCCCGAGTAGCTGCGGGCGCGGCCCACGTTGGTGTAGGTGCCGCCGTTCGCCTTGTCCACCGTGACCACCGGCTTGAGGTTCAGCAGGCCCCCCAGCGTGGCCGCGACCCGGCCGATACGCCCGCCCCGGCGCAGGTATTCCAGCGTCTCGATGGTGAAATACAGCTCGGTCTCGTCCGACACGGCCTTCATCCAGGCCAGGGCGGTCTGCAGGCTCTCCCCCGCCTCGGCCGCCGTCTGGGCGGCGTGGACCTGAAAGGCCTGCGCCGCGCTGAGGGTCAGCGAGTCGTGCAGCGTCACGCGCAGGTGCGGGGCCATCGCGGCGGCCTGCTCGGCGGCGTTGCGGCTGCCGCTCAGGCCCGAGCTGATGGTCACGGCCAGAATGTCCGCGCTGCCCGAGCGCTCGGCCGCCGCCCCGAACGCCGCGAGCCAGTCCTGCGGGCTGGGCTGGCTGGAGGTCGGGTGCACCGGGTTGGTTTCGAGTTCGCGGAACAGCGCTTCGCGGCTCAGGTCGAAGGTACGGTACGACTTCGTGCCGAAGTTGACCGAGAAGGGCGCGACCGGCACAGCGTTGTTCAGGCCCGCGTAGGCGTCCAGGCCGCCGTCGGTGACCACCCCGAACCGGGGCACGCTCACTTGATCTCCACGCCGTTGAACTGCTCGATGAGCTTCAGGGCCGCCGTGTGGTCCTGCTCGGGGCCGACCACCTGCGCCGCCGCGCGGGTCAGGCCCGCGACCTGCGCGAGCACGGGGGCGCTGCCCTTGCCGGTCTGCACGAGGTCCATCGCGATGCCGGCGTCCTTGGCGAGCAGCCCGAGCGCGAAGGTCGCCGGGAACTCGCGGGTCAGCACCCGCTGGGGAATGAGGTTCTGCGAGACGTTGCTGCGCCCGCTGCTCGCGTTGATGACCTCCAGCGCCGCGCCCGCGTCCACCCCGGCGCGCACCAGGGTCGCCAGCCCCTCGCCCGCCACCCACAGGTTCGCCGCCAGCAGGACGTTGTTCACGGCCTTGACCGCGAAGCCCGCGCCCGTCTCCCCCACCCGCACGACCAGACCCGCGAAGGCGAGGTGCGGCCGCGCGGCCTCGACCTCGGCCTCGGGGCCGCCGATCATGACCGTCAGGGTGCCCGCCTCGGCCCCGCCCGTGCCGCCGCTGACCGGCGCGTCGAGGAAGCCCACGCCGCGGGCCGCGAGCCGCTCGCGCTGGCGGGGGGCCGCTTCGGGGTGCCCGCTCGTGCAGTCCACCCACAGCGTGCCGGGGCGCAGCTGCGCTTCCAGCGCGCCGATGAGGTCGTCCACCTCCGCGCTGGTCGGCAGGCAGGTGAAGATCACGTCGGCGGAGGCGAGCTCCTCCAGCGTGGCGGCGTGGCTGCCGTGCGCCGAGGCGTGCGCTTCGGCGCGGCCCGGCGTGCGGTTCCAGACGAGGGCGCGCCCACCCGTCTCCTGCGCGCGCCGGGCGAGGTGGGCGGCCATCGGCGCACCCATCGCGCCCAGGCCCAGAAATGCAGTCTTCGTCATCCTGCCTTCAGGCTAGAGCGCCCACTCGCCCGGCCGGACAGGTCTGGACCGGGTTCAATATTCGGCGGGCCCTGGCCCGCACCCCTGACCCCTGTCGGCCGGTACAGGTGACGGCCGTCTGCGGGCGCGGCAACGCGCCTTCAGTAGGCCCGGCCCTCTTCCACCCGGCCCCCGGGCTCGCGGCCCTGGGCGAGGTCGAGGAGAAAGTCGCGGGTCAGGGCCGCGCCGCGCGCCACGAGGTCGGTGGTCGTGCTGGCGACGTGCGGCGTGACGAGGAGGTTGGGGGCTTCCCACAGCGGGTGCCCGGCGGGCAGCGGCTCGGGGTCGGTCACGTCGAGGACCGCGCCGCCCAGATGCCCGCTGCGCAGCGCCGCGATCAGGTCGGCCGTGACCACGAGGTCGCCCCGGCCCTGGTTCGACAGCCGGGCCCCGGCCTTGAATCCGGCCAGCACCTCCGCGTTCACGAGGCCGCGCGTCTGCGGCGTGCTGGGCAGCAGCAGCACCACCCAGTCGGCCTCCGCGAGCAGGCGCGTGCGCTCGGCGCCGGAGGTGCCCGAGCGCACGCCTTCCACCTGAGCGCCGAAGGGCGTGAGCAGGTCGCGCGCGATGCGCCCGATGCTCCCGAAACCCCAGATCACGACCTTCAGGCCGTCCAGGGTCCGCAGGCCCGAGGCGGCGGGTGTGGGCGGCGAGGTCCATTCGCCCCGGCGCTGCGCGTCCCGGAAGGCCCCCAGGCCGCGCTCGGCCGCGAGCATCCCGGCGACCACATGGACCGCCACCGCGCGGTCGTGCAGGCGGCTGGCGTTGTACAGGGCGACGCCCTGCGGAAGCGCGGCGCGCACGTGGTCGATTCCGGCCGTCAGCGTCAGGGCCCACTGCAGGCCCGGTGTGCGCAGCAGCCGGGCGCGCGTCTCGCCGTCCACCATCCACAGCACCGCCCCGTCCGCGTCCCCGGCGGGCACCTCGCCGGAGCGGTAGAAGGCCAGGTCAGCCCCCAGCACCTCGCCGGAGTCGTTCAGGGCGCGAAATTCGGGCAGATCGGGCAGCAGCACTCGCATAGGCCCACTGTGCGGCGCGCCTGCCCCGGCCGGGCTTTACCCCTTCTGAAGGTTTTCCCAGGCCCCGCGCGTGAGTTCCATATGTACGTCGGTGCGCTCGTCGCGCTCGGTGCGGCCCGTTTCGGTGAAGCCCACGGCGGCGAAAGCCCGCTGCGCGCGGCGGTTGTGGCCGAAGGTGGTCAGGCGCACGCGCGCCAGCGGCGGCTCGAAGGCCGTGAAGGCCCAGCCCAGCAGCGCCCGCACCGCCTCGCGGCCGTAGCCCTGGCCCCAGAGTTCGGGCTGCCCGATCATGACGCCCAGGGTGGCGGTCGTGGGCCGCAGCGGCGGCGAAGGCCGGAAGTCGTACAGCTCGGCGCTGCCGATGAGCCGCCCCGTTTCGTCCAGCACGCCGAAGCCCGCGCGCTCGCCGGTCTGCTCCTCCTCGGTCATGATCTTGCGGAACAGCCACTCGGGCAGCCGGATGGGCTTGGCGGCGTTCCAGTCGGCCAGTTCGCGGCTGCGGAAAAACGAGTGCAGCGTGCGCCACTCGCCCGGCGAGAGGTCCACCACCCGCTTGAGGGTCACGCGTCCGGAACGGGGCGGCGCTTCTCCGTCCCCCTCCGGCCTGCCCATGCGCGCAGACATCACGGCCGCGCGGCCGGAACCGGCGCACCGGAGCCGAGCGGCCCCAGGGCGCGGGTCACGTCGCGGGTCAGGCGTTCGAGGTGGAAGGGATCGCCCGAGGCCCGCCGGACCTCACGGCTGAGCGGGTCCACGACCAGCAACGCGAGCGCGCGCCCGCCCGCGTGCCGCACGTAGACGCCGGGCTCGGCGGCCAGCGCCGCCTGATCGGCCGGGTCCAGCACCGCCCAGGCCGGGTCGCCGGGGGTCAGCCCCAGGTGCGCGGTGGGCAGGCCGCGCGCCGCGAGTTCGGTCTCCAGCCATGCGACGGCCTCCGGGCGGCCCCCGATGATGCCCTGTTCGATGTGGGGGCGCTGGCCGTTGTAACGGATGGGGCGGCCGTCGCGCCGCCGCAGCAGCCCGCCCGAGGCGCGCACCAGGGCGTCGCCCGCGCACACGTCCCACTCGCTGCGCGGGCTCATGGTGAAGGTCGCGTCGGCCTCGCCCGCCGCGATGCGCGCGAGCTTCAGGGCGATGCTGCCGCTGGGCGCCAGGCCGGGCAGGCCCTGGCGGTGCAGCTCGCGCCGGTACTCGGTGCCCGACACGCTGATCACGTAGTCAGGGCGCGCGCTGAAGCCGGCCGCCTTGCCGTTCTTGGTCACGCCCGCCCCCACCGCGCCCGCGAAGAGTTCGTCGGTCGCGGGCGCATACACCACGCCCAGCACCGCCTCGCCGCTGGCCGCCAGACCGATGCTCACGGCGAAGTCGGGGCTGCCGGTCGTGAATTCCTTCGTGCCGTCGATGGGATCCACGATCCAGACCCGCCGGTGCTCCAGCCGCCGGTCGTCGTCCGTCTCCTCCTCGCTGAGCAGGGCGTCGTCCGGAAAGGCGGCGTGCAGCCCTGCCAGGATCAGCGCGGAGGCCTCGCGGTCGGCGGCGGTCACGGGATCGTCGGCGGAGGTCTTGTGCTCGACCGTCAGCCCCCGGCGCAGGTGGTCGAGCAGCAGCGTGCCCGCCTCCCGCGCCAGTCGGACCGCGACCTGCATTTCGGGGGCGAGGAGAGAAGAAGGCGACATGCCCCGAGCATAGAGGAGCCCGGAGGCCGGTGGCCGCCCACCCCCGCGCCCGGCCACGGCGCGCCTGCCTAGTTTCCGGCATTGACCCCGGAGTGTGCCGGGACTACACTCCGGCCTATGCCTGCGGCCCTGAACAACGTGAATGACGATCCCCGGTAGGGGACGCCTCTTCATGCGCCGCGCCCCCGACCCCCACACGGAGTCGGGGGTTTTTTGATTCGCCCATCCCCCTCAAGGAGACGCCCATGACCACCGCAACGACCTCCCTGCCCAGAACCCTGACCCGCGACCTGTCCCGGCATGACGGCCAGACCGTCCGGCTCCAGGGCTTCGTCCACGCCCGCCGCGACCTCGGGGGCGTGCAGTTCGTGGTGCTGCGCGACGTGTCGGGCCTGACCCAGTGCGTCGGCTCGGGCCTGAGCCTGCCCCTGCCCGAGAGCAGCGCCGAGGTCATCGGCCGGGTCAAGGCCCACCCCAAGGCGCCGGGCGGCTACGAGGTGCAGGTCGAGAGCTTCCGGGTGATCTCGGCGGCGGTCGAGGCGGCCCCGGTCGAGATTCCGAAGATGGAATGGAACGTGAACCCCGAAACCATGCTCGACTACCGCGTGGTGACGGTGCGCGGCCTGCGCGAGCGCGCGGCGCTCAAGGTCCAGGCCGAACTCGTCGCGGCCTTCCGCGACCACCTGGGCACCGAGGGCTTCACCGAGATCAGCACGCCCAAGATCGTCTCGGCGGGGGCCGAGGGCGGCGCGAACCTCTTTCCCATCGACTACTTCGGGCACCAGGCCTACCTCGCGCAGAGCCCGCAGCTCTACAAGCAGATCATGGTCGGGGTCTTCGAGCGCGTGTTCGAGGTGGCCCCGGTGTACCGCGCCGAGGAGCACGCCACGAGCCGCCACCTCAACGAGTACCTCTCGCTGGACGTCGAGATGGGCTTCATCGAGGACGAGGAGGACGTGATGTCGCTCGAAAACCGCCTGCTCGCGGCGATCATGACGCGGCTGCGCGAGCGCGCCGCGGCCGAGTTCGCGCTGCTGGGGGCGACCATTCCCGAGGTGCCCGCCCACATTCCGCGCGTCACGCTGCTCGACGCGCGCAGGCTGGTGACCGAGAAATACGGCCACGCGGTCGGCGGCAAGGACCTGGACCCCGAGGCCGAGCGCCTGCTGTCGCAGCACTACGCCGAAACCGAGGGCAGCGACTTCGTGTTCGTGACGAAGTACCCACGCGCCGCGCGTCCCTTCTACGCGCACCCCGAGGTGAACGGCGACGGCAGCCTGAACGGCGAGGTCACGCGCGGCTTCGACCTCCTGTTCCGGGGCATCGAGATCACCTCGGGCGGGCAGCGCATCCACGACCACGCGATGCTCATGGACTCCATCGCCGCCTACAAACTCAGCCCCGAGTCGCTCGAAGGCTACACCGAGGTCTTCAAGTACGGCATGCCTCCACACGGCGGCTTCGCCATCGGGGCCGAGCGCCTCACCGCCCGGCTGCTGGGCATCGCCAACGTGCGCTACGCCCGCGCCTTCCCGCGTGACCGCCACCGCCTGACCCCCTGATCTCCGGCCACCTGACCCCCTGGTCGGCGGCTGGTCGCCGCCGCCGCGCACCCCCTACACTGTCGGGCATGGCCCCCGCGACGGAGCGCCGCCGGGCCGCGCCCGCGCCGCCTCCCCCCCCCGCCGATCCCATCCGGATCATGGAGGCGCTGCGCCGCCGGGTGTATCTGGTCAGTGTGGGGCTGGGGCTGCTGGTCCTCTCGATCCTGGAGATCATCTCGCTCGCCCAGCCGCGCCCCGACTGGGCGGCGGTGGCGGTCTACGGGGGCCTGACCCTCATGACGGTCTGGGGCCTCGTCTGGCTGCTGCGCGGCGGGTCGGTGCAGTGGGCCGAGCGGGTGGTGCTCGTGTGCAACGCGGCCGTCATCCTGACGCAGTTCGTGCTGGGCGCGGCCGAGTCGGGCACGGCGCAGCTGCTGCTCGCCGCGAGCAACTGGGGGTTTTTGCTCGCCAACTCCATCCTGGGGTATCTCGCCCTGCCGCTGCGGCCCGCCACCGCCCTGAGTTTCGGCACCTACGCGCTGGGCACGGCCCTGACGCTGGGCCTGGGCGGGCTGGCGCGCGGGGGGCTGGACCTGCTGAGGGTCCACCTGTCGGCCCTGCCGCTGCTGCTGCTGCTCTACGCCCTGGCGTGGTACCGCGAACGCTTCACCCAGGAGTACGCCGAGCGTCTCAGGCTCGAAACCCAGGCGCACACCGACCCGCTGACCGGCCTGCCCAACCGCCGCGCCCTCTACGGCCAGATCGAGACGGCGCTGGCCGCTGCGGGACCATGCAGCGTGGTGCTGCTGGACATCGACCACTTCAAGGCGGTCAACGACCGCTACGGCCACCAGACCGGCGACGAGGTGCTCATCTGGACTGCCCGGCTCCTGAGCACGGGGCTGCGCGGCAGCGACGTGCTGGGGCGCTGGGGCGGCGAGGAATTCATGCTGCTGCTGCCCTACACCGCGCCGGAAGACGCCTGGGCGGTGGCCGAGCGCCTGCGGGCCCGGCTGGACGCCACGCCGCACCCGGAAGTGGGCGCGGTGACGGTCAGTCTGGGGGTGGCGGGCCGGCAGGCCGGCGACGACCTGGGCCGCCTGACCGTGCGCGCCGATACCGCGCTGTACGCCGCCAAGCACCAGGGACGCAACCGCACGGTCCTGGTCACCCACGCCCCCCCGGACGAGGGCGGCGCGGCGCGCGGGCCTCAGGGCACGGGGTCCGGCCCCGGCGCGGCGTAGACCCGCGCGCCCCCCGCCTGCTTGGCGCGGTACATCTGACGGTCGGCGGCGTCGAGCTGGGTTTCGGTCGGCCCCCGGCCCCCGGCGACACCGATGCTCAGGGATACGTGCAGGCCGACGGGCCAGGGCGCGGCGCGGCACTGCTCGGCCACGCGCTCCATCTGGGCCGCGACCTGCGCCACGTCGGCCGTCCAGCAGGCGAACACGAACTCGTCGCCGCCCAGCCGCGCGCACAGGTCGCCGGGCCGCGCGGCCCCGAGCAGCAGCTCCGCGACCGTGCGGATCACCTCGTCGCCCTGCTGGTGGCCGTGGCGGTCGTTGATGCCCTTGAACCGGTCGATGTCCAGAAAGGCCAGCGTGAACACCTCGCCGGGGGGCCGGGCCTGGCGCCACTCCAGCAGCCCCCGGCGGTTGCTCAGGCCGGTGAGTTCGTCGCGCAGGTTCAGCGACTGGGCTTCCTGATGCAGGCGCGAGAGGTGCGACACGGCGCGCTGGGCCTCCTCGGCACGGTGCTGGGCCTCGAGCCGCCGCAGCTGCGTGGCCTGCTCGCGGGCGTGGCGGGCCTGCACCGCCGCGAGCAGCTCACGCATGGTGTCGTAGGCGGCGGCCGGGTCGCCCAGGCGGCGCTGGGCCCGGGCCAGCACGTCCAGGTAGTCGTCGAGCATGTCCTGGCGGCGCAGGGTCCAGGGCCGCAGGGCCTCCAGCAGCGCCAGCCCCCGCGCCGCGTCGCCGTGCAGGGTCTCGGTCTTGGCCTCGAAAAACCGCAGGTGGTCGCGGCTCTCGGGGGGCATATCCAGCGTGTCGGCCTCCCGGAACAGCTGCCGGGCGAGCGCCGTCTCGCCCGCCTCGCCCAGCCTCTGCGCCCGCTGGCTCACCACGCCCGCCCAGTAGGGCCAGGCGCGCGCCGCCCGGACCCGTTCCTGCGCCTCGGCCAGGTAGCGGTCGCTCAGGTCGCGCTCGCCCAGTTCCCAGTAGGCCACGCTGAGGTTGAAGGCGGCCAGGCCCCAGTTGGCCTGCTCGTGCGGCGCGGTAGCGAACAGGTCGTAGGCGAGCTGAAAACGCTGGCGGGCGCGCTGCGGGTCGTTCCAGATCAGGATGACCCCGGTGTCGTTGTGCGCCATGCCCTGCATCTCCAGGTCGCCGACCTCCTGGGCCAGCGCGAGCTGCGCCTGAAAGCAGTCCAGCGCCTCCTGCGGCTGGCCGAGCCCGATCAGCACGTCGCCGCGCAGGCCCAGGGCGCGCGCGCGCCACAGTTCCTCCCCGGCCGCGCGCAGATCGGGCTCGGCCTGTTCGAGCGTCTCCAGGGCGCCGTCCGGATCGCCCGCCGCCCAGAGGGCGTAGGCGCGCAGCACCGCGTGGCCTGCCTCCTGCGCCCAGGGCGCGGCCACCTGCGCCGCGAGGGCCGGGTCGCTCATGCGCAGGCTCCAGGCACGGTGCAGGTCGCGGGCCGGAGGAGTCATGAGGGTCATGGTAGGAGGCGGGGCCTGTCGGTCTTCTGACCCGGCGTAGACCACACCAGGGCCGGAAGCTCCGGCGAGGGGGCGCGCCCGGTCTGGCACAATCCTGGGCATGGAAAGTTTTGCCCAGTTCAACGTGGACGGCCAGCGGCTCTACGGGATGCTGCACACCCCGGACGGCGAAGCCCCGTCGACCGGATGGCCCAGCGTGGTCATGCTGCACGGCTTCACCGGCAACCGCACCGAGAGCCACCGCAATTTCGTGCTGTTCGCGCGGTATCTGGCGGGCCGGGGCATGGCGGCGCTGCGCTTCGACTTCCGGGGCAGCGGCGAGTCGCAGGGCGACTTCTCCGAGATGACCGCCCTGCGCGAGGTCGAGGACGCGGTGGCGGCGGCGGCCTACCTGCGCCGCCAGCCGGGCCTGGACCCCGAACGGGTCATGCTGCTGGGCTTCAGCATGGGCGGTCTGGTGGCGGCGCTCGCGGCGGACCGGGCGCGCGCCCACCGCCTCGCCCTGTGGGCCCCCGCCCTCCCCGAGCTGTGGCTGCCGATGCTGCGCGGCGGGGTGCTGCCGCCGGTCGTCAGCGACTACGGCGGCTGGCCGCTGGGCCGGGCCTTCTTGCAGGAGGTCGTGCGCCTGCGCCCGCTGGAGGCGGCGGCGGCCTGGGGCGGCGAGGCGCGGGTCTTTCACGGCGACGCCGACCAGACCTGCCCGCCCGAGTGGGGCGTGCGCTACGCGGCGGCGCTTCGCTGCGGGGCCGTGGGCATTCCGGGCGCGGGCCACACCTTCGACTCGCTCGGAGCGGTCGAGACGCTGCACCGCGAGACGGCGCGCTTCCTGAGCGGCGACTGAAGCGGACGCGGCGGGCGGGGCCGGGCAGGTTCAGGCCTCCCGGCCCCGCCCGCACCGATCTGTTCAGCCCTGAACTTAACCGCGCGGCCTCTCGGCGCGGTACAGGCCGGCATCGCCGGACACCGGGGGTGATGTCTCCGGAGCGGTGACACCCAAAACATTGTCTTGGAAACGGTTCCCCAGGCAACATTTCAGGGTCAGCGTTTACACAAATTCATTCGAGATTCAGCGAAGACCCGACCGGAGGAACCCCATGACCACCGCCTCGCCGATTGCCGCTTCCGCCGCCCTGGCCGACCTGGGCCTGGGCAGCGCCCGCATTCATCTCAATCCCAGCGTGCCCGAGCTGTACGGCCACGCCCTGCGTCTGGGCGAAGGCGAGATCGCCGCCGGGGGGCCGCTGGCCGTCCGCACCGACAAGACCGGCCGCAGCCCCAAGGACCGTTTCATCGTCGAGGACGACCTGACGCGCGGCGCGGTGTGGTGGGGCGGCTTCAACACGCCGACCACGCCCGCCGTGTTCGCGGGTCTGCTGAGCAAGATGCTGGCCCACGCGCAGGGCCGCGAGCTGTTCGTGCAGGAGCTGTACGCGGGGGCCGACCCCGAACACCGCCTGGGCGTGCGCTTCGTGCAGGAGATGGCCTACCACTCGCTGTTCGTCCACAACATGTTCGTGCGCCCGGACCCCGGGGAGCGCGCCAGCTTCCACGCCGACTGGACGGTCCTGAACATGCCCAGTTTCAAGGCCGACCCCGAAGCCGACGGGGTGCGCAGCGAAACCTTCATCGTGGTGAATTTCACCCGCAGGATGATTCTGGTGGGCGGCACGCAGTACGCGGGCGAGAACAAGAAGGGCATCTTCGGGGTGCTGAATTTCCTGCTGCCCGAATCGGGCGTGATGCCCATGCACTGCTCGGCCAACGTGGGCGAGGGCGGCGACGTGGCGCTGTTCTTCGGGCTGTCGGGCACCGGCAAGACGACCCTCTCGGCCGACCCGGCGCGCAAACTCATCGGGGACGACGAGCACGGCTGGACCGACCACGGCGTCTTCAACTTCGAGGGCGGCTGCTACGCCAAGGTCATCGGCCTGAACCCCGAGGCCGAGCCCGCCATCTTCCGCACGACCCACACCTTCGGCACCGTGCTGGAGAACGTGGTGCTGGGCGAGGGCAACGTGCCCGACCTCGACGACGGCCAGCTCACCGAGAACACCCGCAGCGCCTACCCCATCGAGCAGATTCCGAACATCCAGCCGGGAGGCGTGGCCGGGCACCCCAGCAACGTGGTGTTCCTGACCGCCGACGCCTTCGGGGTGCTGCCGCCCATCTCGCGCCTCACACCCGAGCAGGCCATGTACTTTTTCCTCAGCGGCTTCACGGCCAAGATTCCCGGCACCGAGCAGGGCGTCACCGAGCCGCAGCCGACCTTCTCGACCTGCTTCGGCGCGCCCTTCATGCCCCGGCACCCCGGCGAGTACGCCCGGCTGCTGGCGGGCAAGGTGCAGGAGAGCGGCGCGAAGGTGTGGCTGGTGAATACCGGCTGGAGCGGCGGCAAGTACGGCGAGGGCCAGCGCATGAGCATCCGCCACACACGCGCCCTGCTGAACGCGGCGCTGAACGGCGAACTGGACGGCGTGCGCTTCGGGCGCGAGCCCTTCTTCGGGCTGGAGATCCCGACCGAGGTGCCGGGCGTACCCGCCGAGATCCTCAACCCGCGTCAGGCCTGGGCCGACCGCGAAGCCTACGACGAAACGGCCCGCAAGCTGGCGCGGATGTTCCGCGAAAACTTCGTGCGCTTCGAAGGTGGAGTAGACGCGGCGGTGACGGCGGCGATGCCGGACCCGGACGCGAAGGCCTGAGATGCTGATCCTGCTCCGGGTGTAGAGCTTCCGGTTCTACTTGCCCTCTCCCCTAGCCCCCCTCCCAGTGGGCGGGGGAGTTTTTTGCTGCGCTCGGCAAGAGCCGTCCCGGACGGCAGTAGGACTACACGGCCCTGCGGCGTGACGGCTCAGGCTCGGGGCCGGATACGTGGCGCCGGAATGGCCCGCGTGGGAAGTTGGGCAGAAAGATATGGGTGGGCAGTTGGGCGACTCTGTGGAGCGGAGGGCGGCTTCCGGAAAAATCGAGCCGTGAGGTTATACGCTTACCTCTCGCTTCTCTGCCTGCGGCGAGGTCTGGCCTCTCCCTCCTCTGCGCGCCTGTTTTTCCTGCCCCCCTCTGCTACCCTGCTCCCCGATGAAGAAGTCCCTGTCGGTCACCCTCAAGCCGGGCGCGGTGCGGCGCATTGCCGGGCGCTACCCTTTCGGCCACGCGGGAGACATCGCCAGCCACGACGCGGGCATCGCGCCGGGCGAGGTCGTGGACGTGCGCGACCCCGGCGGGCCGCTCGTCGGGCGCGGGTACTTCAACCCCGAGGGCGCCACGCCGCTGCGGATGCTGACCTGGGACAAGCGCGACATCGACCTCGCCTTCTACCGCGAGCGGGTGCGCGCGGCCCTGAAGCGCCGGGAGGGCCGGATCACCGACACCGACGCCGTGCGGGCCGTGTATGCCGAGGCCGACGGCCTGCCGGGCGTGGTGGCCGACCAGTTCGCGGGCGTGCTGGGGGTGCAGCTGCGCAACGCCGGGGCCGAGCGGCACCGCGACCTGATCGTGCGGGCGCTGCGCGAGGAAACCGGGGCCACGAGCGCCTACGAACGCAGCGACACGGGCGAGCGCCGCCGCGAGGGGCTGGAGCTGCACTCGGGCGTGCTGTGGGGCGACGTGCCCGAGCGGGTCGAGTTCCGCGAGGACGACCTCGCCCTGCACTTCTCGCCGATGGACGCGCAGAAGACCGGCTTTTTCCTCGACCAGCGCGACAACCGCCGCCTGATGCGCTCGCTCGTGCGCCCCGGCGAGAATTTTCTGGACGTGTACAGCTACACCGGGGGCTTCTCGCTGCACGCGGCGCGCGCCGGGGCCAAGAGCACCGCCATCGACAAGGACCAGATCGCCCTGGGCGTCCTGGAACGCGAGGCGCGGCAAAACGGCGTGTCGGTGGGCCTGCGCTGGGGCGACGCGCTGGAGCAGCTCGCCCGGCTGGAAGGCGAGAAGAAGGTGTACGGGGCGATCGTCCTCGACCCGCCCACCCTCGCCAAGCGCAAGGACGACGTGCCGCGCGCCAAACGCATCTTCACCGAGGGGGCCGAGCGCGCCCTGCGGATGCTCACGCCGGGGGGCCACCTCCTGATCAGCACCTGCGCGCACTACATCCGGGTGGACGACCTGCTCGACGCCGCGCGCGTCGCCGCCGGGGCCGCCGAGACCGGGGCCGAGGTGGTCGCCGTGACCTACCAGCCCGCCGACCACCCCCACCTCCTCAGCGTTCCCGAGAGCCTGTATCTCAAGAGCATCCTGCTGCGCAAAGAATAATCAGACCACGAAGGCGGCCACCCCCGCCGCCTGACAGGCGCGCAGGACGGCCTGCCGGGTCACGGCGACGACCTCGGGGTCGGGGTGCGCGACGCGCAACTGTACCCGCGCGTGCCCGGCCGCGTCCTGGCCGTGCAGGGCCGTGATCCGTGCGCCGCCCGGAACGGCGAGCAGGCGCTCCAGCACCCCGGGGGCAGGCGCGCGCGGCAGGGTCACGAGTTCGGCGGGCACTCAGGCCCCCAGGCGGCGCGCGGCGTCCCCGGCCGCGTCCTCGCCCCACAGCGCCGCCGCCACCGCCAGGGCGGCCCGCACGGCCCCCAGCCCCCCCGGCGCGGAGGTCAGGGGACCGCTGCGCCGCACCTCGCCGGGATGCAATGAGGCCGGGTCGTAGTTCCACAGGCTGTCCTCCAGCTCGGGGGGACCGCCCACCTCGCGCCCCCGCAGCAGGCCGCCCTCACCGGCCAGCAGCAGGCCGCTGCCGCTCGCCCCGGTCGGCAGCGCCGCGTGCGTGCCCAGAAAGGCCCGCAGCAGGGGGTCGCGCGCCGCCTTGGCCGCGCCGGGACCCCCGGGCAGCAGCAGGGCGCAGACCTCGGGCAGGGCGGCGTACAGCACCTGCGGCGTCATGACCAGCCCACCCGCCGTGACGATGCTGGCGCGCGAACGGTTCACGGTGCGGGTCGCGCCCTCACCGCCGCACAGCCGGCAGACCGTGACCATCGCGCCCAGCTCCAGCTCGCTGACCCCGGCGTAGACCGCCACGGCCACCACCGGCCCCTCGGCGGGGACAGGGGCGGGGTCGGTCACGGCGTTCCGGGGCGGCGCATCAGTCGCGGCCCAGGGGACGCAGGCGGTAGGCCAGCCGGGTCAGGGGCGGCCCGACCTCGCCGTCGCGCAGCAGGGCGTCGGCGGCCTCGGCGCTCAGGCGCTCCATCTTCAGGAGATAGGCGCGCAGGGTGCCGGGCCGGTCGAAGCGGCGCGGATGAGGATCGTCCCCGATCAGGAGGTCGAGCCAGGCGATCATAGGTCGCGCAGGTCCTCCCAGAGCTGCCAGCCCACGCCCTCGGGGGTACTTTCCAGCAGCGGCCCGAGCGACTGGCTGGCGCTCTCGGCGTCGCCGTGCAGGGCGTCGTTGCCGGGACGCTCGTCGTACACGCGCAGCACCGTGAACTGGTAGAAGGTCTGCCCGGCGGTCGGCTCGCCGTTCTCGAAAAAGGCGAAGGGCGGCGTGACCTGGTCCCACAGGACGTGGGCCTCCTCCGTCTCCGAGATGCCGGGCACCGGCGCGAGGTCGAGGTCACGCGGCAGATAGTGTTCCAGATCGACGTCGGCTCCTGCGGGATGCCAGACGTACCCCTGGAGCAGCCGGATGGCAGACCTTCCTCCGGCCTGCGGTTCAGTGGGACTCACGCCGCTCATCTTAACGGCAAGTGCCGGCCTGGGCGTCCCGGCTCAAGCCCGGGTCAAGGTGGCGGCCGGTCAGGACATACTGGGCGCGGGGTCCGGCTCTCCGGCGCCGTCCAGCCCCCGGCCCCGCCGCCCTTCCCACACCGCCAGCAGGTCGCCGGGCCGCAGGGGGCCAGTGCGCGGCCTCGACGCCGGTGGGCCGCCCGGCCCGCTCCAGCGCCGCGCCCACCTCCCGCCAGACACCTTCCCGGAAGGGCGTCAGCTCGGGGGCGGCCAGCTCGGCCCGCAGCCAGTCCAGGGGCAGCGGCGCGTCGGCCGCCGGGTCACCCGCCTGCGCGCAGGCCTCCAGGGTCAGGAGCTGGGCGTGCAGGCCGGGGTCGGGGTGGGCCACCCGCTCGCCCAGCGCCGTACCCACGCGGCGCAGCAGGGCGTGGGCGCGGTTCACGTCGGCCAGCACCGCCCCGGGCTGCCCGGCGCGCAGCGCAGCCTCGGCGCGCGCGGCGTGGGCCTGCGCCCCGGCGTAGGGATGGTCCGTCATCGCCAGGGCGCGGCCCGCGTGGGCCAGGGCGGCGCGGGGGTCCGGCTCGGCCAGGGCCAGGGCCAGGTGCAGGTCGAAGGTCAGGACCTGTTCGCGGTCGCTGGCCCCGCTGCCCTCCCGCAGCAGCTCGCCCAGCAGCGCGCGGGCGTGCGCCAGGTCGGGGTGGTCGTTCCCGGCCCCCAGCAGGGGATGCTGGTAGCGCCGCCCCAGCCCGCGCGTCAGGTAGGCCAGCGCGGCGCGGTACACGGTGCGCCGCACCCGGTAGGCGGCCTCGGCCCGGCGCGTGCCTGCGGCGCGCAGCAGCTCCAGCGCCGCCACCACCTGCGCGAGCGCGTCGCCGGGACGGCCCAGGGCCAGCAGCACCGGCACCCCCTCCGAGAGCAGTCGGGCGCGCACCACGCCGTCGGGGCCCCCTGCTCCCGTCGGCGCGGCCAGGGCCAGGGCTTCTTCCAGCCGCCGCAGCGCCCCGGCGGGGTCGCCCAGACGGCGCAGGGCAGTCGCGGCGCGCGCGAGGCTGCGGGCCTGCTCCTCGGGGGGCGCGCCGGCCCGGCCCAGGCGTCCGGCGACGTCCAGCAGCAGGTCGCGCGCCGCCGCCGGCTGTCCCAGACGCAGCAGCAGGTCGCCTTCCTGGTAGCGGGCGCGCGCCGAGAGCAGCGGACTGTGGTCGGGCACGGCGCGCAGGTCGGCCAGGGCCTCGGTCCAGCGCCCGGCGTCCTTGGCGATCAGTCCGCGCCACAGCAGCGCCCGCGCGCCCGACCGGGCCGTGCGCGGATCGTGGACCGCCCGGGTCGCCGCCGCGAGGTCGCCGCGCCAGCGGGCCAGCGCCCCCTGCACCAGCAGCGCGTCGGCCTGCGCCGAGAGGGTCCAGGGATCGGCCGGAGCCTGCGCCGAGAGGGCGAGGCGCACCTCCGGTCCGGCGAGCTGGGCGGCGGCGGTTTCGGGGTCGCCCGCGTCCAGACGGCCCTCGGCCAGCTTGACCCGTGCCCAGGCCCGCACCCCCCCCTCTTCCGAGGCCAGCAGGAAAAACAGCGCGTCGCGCGCCTGCGGGTGGCCGTACTCGCCGCGACCGGCATAGTGAGCGACGACCAGCTGGGCCAGTGGCCCGCGCAAGGGCAGCGGCGCCGATTCCCGCACCACCGGCCACCAGGGCGGCACAAACTGGGTGTCGTCGGGGGCCGACCTCAGCCAGGCGAGCAGCCCGGTCCAGTCGCCCCCAGCCGCCAGGGCACCGACGCGGTAGCCCCCCGGCACGTCGGCGCCCTGCGCGAGCCGCAACCGCGCCGCCTCCAGGGCCGCCGGGGCAAGCCGGGGCCACAGCGCCCGCAGGCCTGGGGCCGCCTGCCACTCGCCGGGGCGAGTAGCGACGGGCCGCGCCTGGGCACGGGCATGCAGGGGCAGCCGGGCCAGCGGTTCACCCAGCGCCGCGTCCAGCGCCGCCTGCGGGTGGGCCTGCCCGTCCAGCGGCTCCGGCCACGCTCTGTCCAGCACCGCAAAGGCGGCGGCCAGACGGCAGATGTCGGGATCCGCCAGCCCCGCCGCGTCCGCCGGAGTCGCCCCGCCCGGGCTGCCCGCCGCCTCCGCGCCCGCGAGCAGGGTCAGGCGGTCGAGGTTGCGCCCCGTCTCGCGGGCCAGGGCCGCGGCCGCCGCGCGGGGCAGCCCCAGCTTCTCCATCAGGTAGGCCTGGGCCTCGGCCTGGGTGGGGGGCCGCAGTTCGGTCACGGCGGCCAGCCCGGCCGGCCAGCCGCGCGGGTCTTCGAGGGCCAGCAGCAGGGCCACGCCGGGGGGCGCGGCGGCCCACAGGGCGGCGGCCCAGGCACCGGGCCGGGCGACCTCGCCGCCGGGACCACGCGGGGGATCACCGGCAAAGCGCAGGTCGCCCGCCACCCGCACCAGCCACGCGCCGCGCGCCGGGGCCACGGCCGCTGCGGCGGCGCGCTGCCGCTCAGCCAGCGCCGCGAAGGAACGCCCGGCGACCGGGGGCAGCGCCAGCACGGCTTCCACCTCACCACTCAGGTTCAGGCGGGTGACGGGCACGCCGCTTCCCTCCAGCGCGCGGCTGAGGTGGTCGAGCAGCACCGTCTTGCCCGCCCCGGCCCGCCCGGCGACCACCATGCGCGGCGCCCGCCCGGCGCGCACGGCCGCCAGAAAGCCCTTGTAGACCCGTTTCTTGGCCCGGCCCAGCAGTTCGAGTTCGTCGGGCAGGGGGGCAGTCACCTCGGGGGCATGCAGGTCGAGGACCAGACCGACCCCGGCCGCCAGCTCGCGCAACACCCCGGCCAGCAGCGCCTTGTCGGCCGGAGTACCGATGTCGCGGTACACGATGTTGCGCAGCGCCGCCGGATTGCCGCCCCGCCGCCCGAGCTCGGCCTCCAGCCAGCGCAGGCTACCGGGCTGCGGCCCCGCCCCGCGCCCTGCCCCAGGGGGCTGCGCGGCGCGCACCTGTTCCAGGGCGGCCCTCCAGTTCACCGGCATGATCCGGGATCAGCGTAGCACCCCGCCCGGTGCCTTGAACCGGGTACAGAACAGCGCGGCAACCCGCCACCTGACGCGCCCGTCAGGCAGGCCACAGGCCAATGTGTATACTCGGTCCAGCTTTTCAATCCGCCTTCCGGCGACGCCCGTCGCCACCCGCAAAGGAGCGTTTCATGCGCCGTACCCTGATGCTGTCCCTCGCCCTGACGTCCGCCGCCCTGACCCCCGCCCTGGCCCAGGGCGCCGCCTCGCAGCAGGCCGCCCAAGCCCTGTACGACCAGGGCAACTGGCAGGACGCCGCCTCCGCCGGAGCCGCCCTGAACACCAGCGCCGGCCTCGCCCTGGCGGCCGAGGCGACCACCGCCGGCGCGGGCCTCGCGCCCGACGGCCAGAAGAAGGGCCTGTTCCAGAAGGCGCAGGGCTACGCCGACCAGGCGATTCGCCTCGACCCGCAGAACGCCGACGCCTACTTCGAGAAGGCCCGCGCCCAAGGCCGCCTCGCGCAGTTCGCGGGCGTGTTCGAGAGCCTGTCGCTCGCCAAGGAGGTCAAGAAGAACCTCGACCAGGCGGTCAAGCTGCGGCCCACGATGGCGAGCGCCTACGTGGCGCTGGGTCTGTGGAACGCCACGCTCGACAGCGGCGGCCTCAAGGGGGCCATCGCCGCGCAGCAGACCGGCGCGCGCAAGGCCAACGTCGCCCCCAACTTCGAGCGGGCCGTGGCGCTGGAGCCCACCGTCGTCACGCACCGCCTGGAATACGCCAACGCCCTGAACCTGATCGGCAACAAGTCGGGGGCCGCCGCGCAGCTTCAGAAGGCCGTGACCCTGAGCGCCACGAACTACTGGGAGCAGCGCGACCTGGCGACCGCCCAGGCGATGCTGGCCAAACTGAAGTAAGCCCAACCTCCGGTCGAACCGTTGGCGAAATGATCCGGTCCGGGCGAGGCGCGCGGAAGAGCACCGGCCGCCGTCGCCCACCCCTCCCCGTGTGGGAGGGGAGTTTCATGTTCGGACGTGTTCTGCGCCGAACAGCAGCAGCGCGCCGGGACGCACGCGGGCGCGGACCTCGGTGGCCCGGCCCGCCGCGTCGCCGTCGAGGTGCAGGGGCGTGGGGCGGTCCCAGCGCACCGTGACCGTCTCCCCAGACCCGCCGAAGACTCCCGGCTGGCCCAGGTGGGTGCCGCGCAGCACGTGACCCATGAGGCGCAGCACGCCGCCCCGGCCCAGTGCGCCGCCCACCACCGCTTCGATACGGCCGTCACGCGCGTCCGAACGGGGGCTGATGAGAAAACCGCCGCCGTAGCGCGTGCCGTTCATGACCGCCACGAGACAGCTCGGCCCGGCGTACAGCGCGCGGCCGTCCACCATGATCTCGGCGCGGCCCAGGCGCAGGCGGCCCAGTGCCCCCAGCACCCCCCAGAGATAGCGCCCGAAGCCGGGCAGCCGGGGCGGCGCGCGCAGGGCCGCCTCGTTCACCTGCGCATCGAAGCCCAGGCCCAGGCCGTTGAGGAGCAGTCGGCGCTCGCCCGCCCGGTCCCCCGCGACGATCTCGGCCTCCAGGGCGTCCACCGGCCGGGGGTCACCCGCGAGGCGGTCCAGGGCCGCCGCAAAGTTGCCGGGCTTCAGACCCGTCATGCCGGCGTAGTCGTTGCCGCTGCCCAGGGGCACCACGCCCAAGGGCCGCCCGGTGCCCACCAGGGCGGGCAGCAGCGCGCCCACCGTGCCGTCGCCGCCGACCGCGAGCACGGCCACCTCCGGGGGAAGCGCCCGCACCCGCGCCAGGGCCTCGGGACCGCTGGACGCCGCGACAAGGGAAAAGGCGAGGCCGCGCGCGCGCATCTGGGCGTCCAGTTCGGGCCAGCGCCGCTGCGCCAGTCCCCGCCCGGCCTGTGGGTTGAGAACGACCGCGAAAGAGCGTCCGGCAGAAGAGGAGGCTGTCACCGTGCGCCCAGCATACGGGCCGCGCCGCCCCTCAGGCCCAGTCGTCGGGGCGCCCGGCGAGCCCGAAGTGCCAGGCGATCGCCTGCGCGATGCGCCCCGAGGCCAGGCCGTCGCCGTAGGGGTTGCGCGCCGCCCGCATCCGCGCGAGTTGCGTTTCACTGCCCAGCAACTCGGTCAGCACCGCCTCCAGCGTCGCCGGGTCGTTGCCCGCGAGTTTCAGCACCCCGGCCTCGACGCCCTCGGGCCGCTCGGTCACGTTGCGCAGCACCGCCACCGGCACGCCCAGCGCCGCGCCCTCCTCCTGGAGGCCCCCCGAATCGGTCGCCAGCAGGGCCGAGGCCGCCATCAGGGGGGCCATGTCGCTGTAGTCCAGCGGCTCGGTCAGCTCGAAGTTGGGCACCTCGCCCAGCGCCGGGCGCACCGCCTCCTGCACGGCGGGCGACAGGTGGACCGGGTAGATGAAGTGGGTGTCGGGGAAACGCGCCGCCACCCGGCCGAGCGCCTGCGCCATCTCACGCATCACCGGCTGGTTCTCGCGGCGGTGCATGGTGACGGTCACGAGGCGCTGCCCGGCCTCTACCCGCGCGCGCCACTCGGGGCGCAGCGCTACGCGGCCCGCGACCTCGCGCACGGCGTCCACGGCGGTCTGGCCGGTGACGACCACGCCGCCCGGCGCCTTGCCCTCGCGCAGCAGGTTGGCCTTGCTGCCGGCGGTGGGCGCGAAGTCCAGGGTGGAGAGCACGCCGGTCAGGCGGCGGTTGGCCTCCTCGGGAAAGGGCTCGCTGAGGGACCCCGAGCGCAGCCCGGCCTCGACGTGGCCGACCGGAATGCCCTCGTAGAAGGCCGAGAGCGCCACGCAGAACGACGTGGCCGTGTCGCCGTGGACGAGGACCATGTCGGCGCCCATCTCGCGCAGGGTGCGCCCGGCCTGGGGCACGATGCGGGCGGTGAGGTCGGCCAGCGTCTGGCGGTCGGTCATGACGTTGAGGTCGCGGTCGGGCGTGAGGCCGAACACGGCGAGCGCGCCGTCGAGCATCTGGCGCTGCTGGCCGGTCGAGAGGATGAGGGGGGTCAGGCCGCTTTCGCGCGCCAGGGCGGCGTACACCGGGGCCATCTTGGTCGCTTCCGGACGGGTGCCGAAGGCCAGTACGATCTTCTTGCTCATGGGGTCAGCCCTCCCGGACTTCGGTGGTGGTCGCTCCGCTTTCCAGGCCGTGCGCGCGGATACGGCGGTAGGCCACGAACCACAGGCACAGGCCCACGAAGACGGCCGTGCCCACGATGGCGGCGGGCCGCACGCCCTGAAGGATCATGCCGACCACGCCGCAGGCCAGCGCGACCGCCCAGAGGATCGCGGCCGTGCGCCGCGCCGAGGCCGTGCGCGCGAGCACGCGGTGGTGGATGTGGGTCTTGTCGGGGTGCCCCAGCGGGTTCCGGATGCCGCGCGCTAGCCGCCCGATCACGACCTGCGTGGTGTCGAGCACCGGCAGCGCCAGCACGATCAGGGGCACGATCAGGCTGGCCCCGGCGCTGAATTTCAGGGTGCCCAGCAGGCTCACGGCCGCGAGCGTGAAGCCGAACAGGTAGGCCCCCGCATCGCCCATGATGATTCGGCTGGGATTGAAGTTGTAGCGCAGGTAGCCCAGCGCCGCCCCCCCCAGCCCCGCGAGCAGGATCACGGCCGCCGCGCGGTCGGGGAACTGCGCCGCCGTGGCGAGCAGCACCATGCTGACCACGAACCCCACGCCGCCCACCACGCCGTCCACCCCGTCCATCAGGTTCACGGCGTTCGTCAGGCCCACGATCCACAGGACGGTCAGTGCGGCGCTCAGCGGCTCGCTGATCCCGTGGGGCAACACCGGCAGGAAGGGGATGGCATTGAAGTCGATCTTCAGGCCGTTGACGATCAGCAGCGCCGAGACGAGCACCTGCACGAGCAGCCGCGAGAGCGGCGAGAGGCCGAACTGGTCGTCGATGAAGCCCGTCATGACCATGATGGCCGCCCCGAGCATGATGGCGAGCACCTGGATGTTGACGAGTTCGACCACGATGGGCCGCAGCGCCCAGGCCACCACGACGCTCACGACGAAGCCCGCGAAGATCGCCAGCCCCCCCGCGTTGGGCAGCGGCTCCTTGTTCAGCCGCCGCGCATTCGGCTGGTCGGCCCAGCCGTTCTGCACCGCGAACTCGCGCAGGCGCGGAATGAAGAGCCACGTGAAGACCAGGGCCACCGCGAACGTGACCAGAACGCTGAGAAACCCCGCGCCCGTGGGGTCGGCAATGCCGAGTTGTGCCGCGAAGGCCCGCAATGAGTCCATAACCTTGTGGGATTCTAAAGGCTGGGACACCCGCCGGGCCTCCGCCCAAAGTCGCAGCCGGGAACGGGGCGGACTACTTCGTCCCGTAGATACGGTCGCCCGCGTCGCCCAGCCCCGGCACGATGTACCCGTGGTCGTTGAGCTGCGGGTCCACGGCGGCCGTGACGATCTCCACGTCGGGATGGTCGCGCTCGATCAGGGCGATGCCCTCGGGGGCCGAGAGGATGGTCATGAGCTTGATGGACTGCGCGCCCGCCTCCTTGAGCCGGGTGATGGCCGCGCTGGCGCTGCCGCCGGTCGCCAGCATGGGGTCGGTGAGGAACACGCGGCGCTCGGCGATGTCGGCGGGCAGCTTGTTGTAGTAGGCGACCGGCAGCAGGCTCTCGGGGTCGCGGTACAGGCCGATGTGGCCCACCTTGGCCGCCGGCACCAGCGACACGATGGCGTCGGTCATGATCAGGCCGGCGCGCAGGATCGCCACGAGCGCCAGCTTCTTGCCGCTGAGCATCGGGAACTCGCCCTCCTCGATGGGCGTGCTCAGCCGCTCGGGGGCCAGTTCGAGGTCGCGCATCGCTTCGTAGGCCAGCAGCAGGCTGACCTCTCCGGCCAGCTCACGGAACTCCTTGACGCCCGTTCTCACGTCGCGCATGAGGGACAGCTTGTGTTGGACCAGGGGGTGGGACACGGTGGTTACCATGTCGCCCACGATAAGCGAAGGCGGCCCGCCCCGGGCCTTCTGCCGGACCGGGCCGCGCGCCGCTACTCGGGCAGCCGCGCCAGCGCGTGCCGCGTGCGCCCGAGCTTCAGGACACTCTGTTCCTCGAATTCGTAGGGCTCGTTCATCAGGAACCAGTACAGGTCGTGCAGGGTGGTCAGGGCGAGATAGGCGCGGTAGCGGCGCAGCGTGGCGTGATCCCGCTCCGGCAGGAAACTCAGGGCGGCCTCCAGGCTCTCGGCCGGGGGCAGCAGGTCCAGGGTACCGGTCTTGAGAAGGGCCAGATCGCGCAGAGGATCGTCCCAGGCGGCCTTGGTCCAGTCGATGATCAGGACCTCGGCAGCCCTTCCCTCTCCGTCCGGGGTCCGGACAGGCCGCTCGGCCATCAGGATGTTGTCGTGCCACAGGTCGAGGTGGCAGAACGCCGCCGGCTGGTCGAGCAGCCCCGAATCGAGGGGAATCTCGACGGCGGCGAACAGGTCCTCGAGCGGGTAGGCGGCCAGCGCCGAGCGGAAGCGCCGCAGCCGCACCCGCACCTTGTCGAGGTTGACCTGCCCCCGCCGCTCCCGGTGCAGCGCCGCGAGCGAGGTCCGCAGCCGGGGCAGGGCGAGCGGCACGTCGGCGGGTCTGAGCGGATGCCCCCGGAACCGGCGCATGATCAGGGCCTCGACCCCGTCGGCCTCGACGGCGTCCAGCGCCCACTCGCCCATGTCGGCGCGGCGCATGTTCTCGGCTTCCAGGCGGTGCTCGCCGCGCTGGGTGCGGTACACCTTGACGACCGTCTCGCCGTCGGCGGTCACGTACACGCGGCTCTGCATCCCCTGGTCCATCGGGGTCAGGGGGCCGTAACGGCGCTCCAGCTCGGGAAAACGGTGGGCCGGGGGCTCGCCCTGCGCGGCGGTGGGCCGCAGGCTCATCGGAAACGCTTCGCGGCGAAAAGGAACGGGACCGGCGTCACCGGGCGCGCTTCTCCACTTTTTCCAGCGCGGTCACGAGGCGCGCGTCCAGGCCCTTGCCCGCCTGCGCGCGCACGCGCTCCAGGTCGCCGGTCCGCACGTAGGCGTTGGCGACCGCCAGGATGCGGGCATAGAGCGGGATGTCCTCGCCCGTGAGCTTGTCGGGTTCGCCCTGGCCGTCCCAGCGTTCATGGTGGTGACGGATGGCCTTCTGGGCCTCGGCCAGATGCGGCACGCCGTGCAGGAAGTTCGCGCCCACCAGGGCGTGCCCCTCCTCGCCGTGCAGCTTGCCCAGGTCGTGCAGGGTGGCGGCGAACCACAGTTCCTCCAGCTCGCGCTCGGTCAGGCCCAGCGCCCGCCCCAGTTCCTGGCTGATCTCGGCGACGGCGCGGGCGTGGCCCAGCGACTCGAACTCCTGGCTCTCGACCGCCTCGACCACCGACGCGGCGAGCTGCCGGGCCGTGCGCTGCCACTCCTCACGCGACTCGAGCAGGCCCAGCAGCGGCGTGACCGCCTGCGCCCAGCGCGCGACCGCCTCCTGCTGCTGAGGGGTGACGGTGCCCCCGCCCCCTGGCGCGCGGTCCAGGACCAGTGCCCCCAGCTGCCGCCCGCGCTCGCTGAGGGGCACGACCAGCGACACCGGCACCTCGCGCATCCCGGCGTTGTCGAGTACGGTGCGGATTTCCTCGCTGTTGGCCGCGTACAGCTCGCTGCTGCCCCCGGTCAGGATGCGCGGGCGCATGGCCGACCACGGCCCGCTGAGGGTCTGGCCGACCAGCGAGCGCGGATAGCCCAGGACGCCCACGACCTGGTCCTGGCCCCGGCGGATGACCGCGAAACCGCGCACCTCGCCCCCCAGCAGCGCGGCGGCCTGCGCGAGCGACTGTTCCAGCACCGCCGTCAGGTTGGGCCGCGCCAGCAGTTCGCCCAGCACGCGGGCAGGATCGGTCTCCGGGACCGCAGGGGAAGCGGCGGCCGCCTGGGCTTCGGGCGGGGTGTTGGGGGCAGCGGGGCGTGGGCGTCGGAACACGGTGAGCGCAGTATAGCCGCGTTACTCTGCCTCTCTATGCCTACCCCTCCCCCATCCGCCCCCGGCGCGGCCCGCCCAGGCACGCCCCCGCACCAGGCCGTGACGGCGCCGGTCGTGCGCGGCTACGAGCGTTACGCCGCCCAGGCCGCCCAGTGGACGCGCGGCTACGAGTCGCGCGGCGGCCACGTCTACTGCGGCGCGGGCTGCTTCGCGTGCTGCGACATGCCCATCCGGGTCAGCCTGGCCGAGGCGATCATCACCGCGCAGGCCATCACGCCCGAGCAGGCCCGCCGCGTCGAGGAGCATGCCCGCGCGGTGCAGGCCAACGCCCGCACGGCCCCCGACGAGGACGCCTACGTGGCCCGCCACCGCGAGGACGTGAGCTTCTGCCCGCTGCTCGACCGCGCGACCGGAAGCTGCTCGCAGTACGCCGCGCGGCCCACGCGCTGCCGTGACACCTTCAGCGCTTTTGCGGCGCACTACTGCGCCGTGGGCACCTGGGAGAGCATGGGCCGGCGCGAGCGCGCCGAGTACCGCCGCGAGGTCGCCCGCACGCCCGGCACCGACGGCGAGGTGCATTTCATCGCGCCGCTGGAGCACCTCAGCGAGCCGATCTGGACCGCCGCCAGCCGCGCCATGCGGTCGCAGTGGGGCCTGGAGGTCTGGGGCGACTTCTGGACCCTGACCACCCTGGCCGCCGACCCCGCATTCATGGCGCGCGTCGTGGCGGGCGACCGCCGGGGCGCGGCGGGGCGGGCACGGCAGCTCGGGCTGGGGCACCCGATCACCCTGGAAATGGAGTAACCGGGGGCCAGGCGGGGTGCTGGCCCAGCTCGCGCCGCACCCGCGCCGCCACCTCGGCCACGATCTCGGTAGGCGGGCGGGCCACGTCGTAGGTCCAGGCCTGCTCGTCGGGGGTCGGGGGCTCCAACGCGTCGAGCTGCGAGTCGAGGAGCGCCGCCGGCATGAAGTGGCCGCTGCGCCCCGCCATGCGCGCGGCGAGCAGCTCGGGACGGCCCTCCAGGTCTATGAACTGCACGCGGGCCCCGGCCCCCCGCAACAGGTCGCGGTAGCTCCGCTTCAGGGCCGAGCAGGTGACGACGGTACTCTCGCCGCGCGCGTCCCGGTCGGCCATCCAGCCGCGCAGGGCACGCAGCCAGGGCCAGCGGTCCTCGTCGGTCAGGGGAATGCCCGCCGTCATCTTCGCGATGTTGGCGGGCGGGTGAAAGTCGTCGGCCTCCGCGAAGGTCAGGCCCAGTTCGGCGGCCAGGGCGCGGGCGACCGTGGTCTTGCCCGAGCCGGACACGCCCATCACGACGAGGTGCAGCGGAGAAGGGGCCGGGGGCGTCATGACGGGCAGCATAGCGGCCGTTTCCCTTGCGGCAAGCCCGTCCAGGGCGCTAGACCTCTTCTCTCGCCTCCGGGGCAGTCGGCGCCTGCCGGGCCGCGAGCAGCGCCAGCACCTCGCGCGCCGAGTGCAGGATGGGCGTGCCGGGGCCGAAGATGCCCGCCACCCCGGCCTCCCGCAGCGCCGCGTAGTCCTGCTGCGGGATGACGCCTCCCGCGATGACGAGGATGTCGCCCGCGCCCTGTTCGCGCAGCGCCGCCACCAGTTGCGGAATCAGGGTCTTGTGCCCGGCGGCCTGGCTGCTCACGCCGACCACGTGCACGTCGTTCTCGACGGCCTGGCGGGCGGCCTCGGCGGGGGTCTGGAACAGCGGCCCCAGGTCCACGTCGAAGCCCAGGTCCGCGAAGCCCGTGGCGATCACCTTGGCCCCCCGGTCGTGGCCGTCCTGGCCCATCTTGACCACCAGGATGCGCGGGCGGCGGCCCTCGGCCTCGGCAAAGGTGGCGATGTCGGCCTGAAGCGCCGCGAAGCCCTCGTCGCCCGCGTAGCCCTGGGCGTACACGCCGCTCACCGTCTGGACCTCGGCGCGGTGGCGGCCCCACACGCCCTCCAGCACCACGCTCAGCTCGCCCACGGTCGCGCGGGCGCGCATGGCCTCCACGCTCAGGGCCAGCAGGTTGCCCTCGCCGCTGCGGGCGCACTCGGCCAGGGCCTCCAGCGTGCGGGTCACGGCCCCGAGGTCGCGCGTGGCCTTGACCTCGTCCAGCCGCCGGAGCTGCGAGTCGCGCACGGCCGCGTTGTCGATGTCGAGGATCTCGACGGCGGTCGCCTCGGCGGGGCGGTACTTGTTCACGCCGACGATCACGTCCTCGCCCCGGTCGATGCGGGCCTGTTTGCGCGCCGCCGACTCCTCGATGCGCAGCTTGGGCACGCCCGACTCGACCGCCCGCGTCATGCCGCCCAGGCCCTCGACCTCCGCGATCAGCTTCCTGGCCTCGGCGGCGAGGTCGTGGGTCAGGCGCTCCATCATGTAGCTGCCGCCCCAGGGGTCGATGACGTGCGGAATGCCCGTCTCCTCCTGCAACACGAGCTGGGTGTTGCGCGCGATGCGGGCCGAGAACTCGGTGGGCAGGTTGGTCGCCTCGTCGAAGGCGTTGGTGTGCAGGCTCTGCGTGCCGCCGAACACGGCCGCCATCGCCTCGACGGTCGTGCGGACCACGTTGTTGTAGGGGTCCTGCTCGGTCAGCGACCAGCCCGAGGTCTGGCAGTGGGTGCGCAGGGCGCTGCTCATGGGGTTTTTGGGCGAGAACCCCGCCATCAGCTCGGCCCACAGCAGCCGGGCGGCACGCAGCTTGGCGACCTCGGTATAGAAGTTCATGCCGATGGCGAAGAAAAAGCTCAGGCGGGGCGCGAAGGCGTCCACGTCCAGCCCCTTGCGCAGCGCGGCGCGCACGTACTCCAGTCCGTCGGCCAGCGTGTAGGCGAGTTCGAGGGCGGCGTTGGCCCCCGCCTCCTGGAGGTGGTACCCCGAGATGGAAATCGAGTTGAAGCGCGGCATGTGCTGCGAGGTGTACTCGATGATGTCCGCGATGATCCGCATGGACGGTTCCGGCGGGTAGATGTAGGTGTTGCGCACCATGAACTCTTTGAGGATGTCGTTCTGGATGGTGCCCGAGAGCTGCTCCAGGGCCGCGCCCTGCTCCTCGCCCGCCACGATGAAGCCCGCCAGGATGGGCAGCACCGCGCCGTTCATGGTCATGCTCACCGACATCTCGGACAGGGGAATGCCGTCGAAGAGGATCTTCATGTCCTCGACCGAGTCGATGGCGACCCCGGCCTTGCCCACGTCGCCCTCGACGCGCGGGTGGTCGGAGTCGTAGCCCCGATGCGTGGCGAGATCGAAGGCCACCGACAGGCCCTTTTGCCCGGCGGCGAGGTTGCGGCGGTAAAAGGCGTTGCTCGCCTCGGCGGTCGAGAAGCCCGCGTACTGCCGCACCGTCCAGGGCCGCGCCGCGTACATCGTGGCGCGCGGGCCGCGCATGTAGGGGGGAAGCCCCGGCAGGGTATCGGTGTCCAGGCCCTCGGTATCGGCGCGGGTGTAGAGGGGCCGCAGGGTCAGGCCCTCGGGCGTCACGCGGTTCAGCGTGTCCGGCTCGGCCCCCTTCAGGTCCTTGCGGGCCAGCGCCTTCCAGGCGTTCAGGTCGCTCATGGTGTGGTGTGCCTCCGTGTGACCCAACTATGCCACGGCGAAGGCTAACGGGCGTTTGGGAGGAGGGAAAGGCGCGAGGCGTGGAGAGGCCCACAGATGCTCGACCGACTCAGGAGTCCCCTGCCACGCCCTCGCCCGAGTCCCCCGAAGGCCGGCGTGTGCGGAGCGCGCAGGCCATTGCAACACCCTGTGCCCGACCCCGGGCTGAGCCATCACGCCGCTGAGCTGTGCAAGGCCGCCGACTTCCGGGACGACTCTTGCCGAGCGCAGCGAAAAGCCCCCTTCCCTGGGAGGGGGCTGGGGGGAGGGAAACGCAGCCCTTACTCCTCATCCAGGTCAATCAGCGCGATCCCGATCTCCGGCCGGAAGGTGCGCCTCAGCGTGGCCGGATCCTCGACCAGCGTCACTTCCAGCGTCGGCTGCACGTACCCGCGCATGAAATGGCCCCCCAGCGCCGTGCCGTCGCGCTTGCCCACGACGATGTGCGGGTGGACCTGCACCGCGCCGTCCTCCTTGCGCGAGACGTTGCCGATCAGGCTCAGGACCTCGACCTGTTCCATCACCTCGATGGACTCGTATTCCTTGCGTTCCAGATCGAAGAACCCGAACCGGACGCTGCTCAGTGCCCCCAGCGCCGTGAACGTCCCGGCACTCACGTCGTGCCCGGTGGTGAAGGCTTCGAGCCCCGCCAGCACCTCGTCGCCGGGATCGAAGACCAGCACGAAGGTGCGCTCGCCGCCCGGGGCCGTCTGGATGAGTTTGGACTTCATGACTGCACCCTATCTGCGCCCCATACCCGCCGGGCATGGTCCGCCTTTAGGCGACGCTGAGGGCTGTGGCCGCCGCCTGCGACTTGGGGACACCTTCCGATATCTCTCATATTGTGAGGCGATCCTGAGCTGACGGACAGGGCCAGACCGTTCAATGTCAAGCCGGATGACCAAGACCCTTGCCGCCGCTGCCCTGACCATTCTGGGCGTCAGTCTCGCCTCCTGCGCGCCCGCCATGACGGGCCTGACCACCCTGGCCCCCAATGCCGGCCTGAACCCCGCCCAGCGCCTGAGTGTGGCGCAGCCCAGCCCCACGAGCACGGCGGGCACGCTCACGCTGACCAGCCCCAGCTTCGTGAACGGCGGGACGTACCCGGCCGCGCAGGTCGCCAACGGCTTCGGCTGCACCGGCCCCAACATCTCGCCGGCCCTGAACTGGAGCGGCGTGCCGGCCGGGACCCAGAGCCTCGTGCTGACCAAGTACGACCCCGACGCCCCCACCGGCAGCGGCTTCTGGCACTGGTCGGTGTACAACATTCCTGCCACCGCCACCGGGCTGGCGCAGGGCGCGGGCAACCCTGGCGGCACGCTGCCCAGCGGCGCGGCGCAGCTGAACAACGAAGGCGGCCAGCCGGGCTTCGTCGGGGCCTGCCCGCCGGTCGGGGACGCGCCGCACCGCTACGTCTACACGCTGTACGCCCTGAGCAGCACCCTGGACCTGCCCACGACCGTCACCCCCGCCATCCTGGGCTTCAACCTGAACGGCAAGGTCCTCGCCAAGACCAGCCTGACCGCCACCTACGGGCGCTGAGCCTCCACTCCACACCCCCGGCCCCGGCGGCGGGGGTTTCTCATGAGGTCGGGCGGGGGCGGGTAGAATGCCGGGGTGATCCCCGAAACCCAGCTGCCCAGTGAGCCTCAGCCCGGCCCCCCGCGCGCCGTGAAACTCGCGCCCAGTCTGCTCGCGTGCGACTTCACGCGCCTGGGCGAGGAACTCCGGAGTATCCAGGGGGCCGACTGGGCACACGTGGACGTGATGGATGGCCAGTTCGTGCCCAACATCAGCTTCGGGCTGCCGATCCTGGCGGCGGCGCGCCGGGCGAGCGGACTGTACATGGACGTGCACCTGATGATCGACTCGCCCGAGCGCTACCTGCGCGACTTCGCGGAGGCCGGGGCCGACGGGCTGACGGTGCATGTCGAGGCGACGCGGCACATCCACCGCGCCGTGCAGATGATCCGCGAGCTGGGCAAGCACGCGGGCGTGACCCTGAACCCCGGCACGCCGCTGGAAGCCGTGCGGCCCGTGCTGGCGGACGTGGACACGGTGCTGGTCATGAGCGTGAACCCCGGCTTCGGCGGCCAGAAGTTCCTGCCCCAGAGTCTGGAGCGGGTGCGGACCCTGCGGCGCTGGCTGGACGACCTGGGCAGCGCGGCCACGTTGCAGGTGGACGGCGGCGTCTCGGCCGCCAACGCCCGCGCCCTGGCCGACGCCGGGGCGACCTGCCTCGTCGCGGGCAGCGCCGTGTTCGGGGCGGACGGCGGCGCGGCGGGCCTGGAGCGCCTGAGCGCCAGCCTGAGCGGAGCCGCGCGCAAATGAGGCTGCGCGCCGACCTGCTGCCGCACGGCACCTACTCGGACGTGGTGCTGGTCATCGACGTGCTGCGCGCGACCACCACCGCCGTGACCTACCTGGAACACGGGGCCGAGGCGCTGTGGCTCACCGCCTCGCCGGATGTGGCGCTGGGCCTGCGCGCGCCGGGCCGGGTGCTGGCGGGCGAGCGGGGCGGCCTGCCCATCCCGGGTTTCGATCTGGGCAACAGTCCCGTGCAGGCGGCGCAGAACTTCACCGGGCGGGTGGTCGTCATGAACACCAGCAACGGCACCGGGGCCGCGCACGTGGCCGCCCAGACCGGCAAGCACGTCTTTCTGGCAGCGCTGACCAATGCCCACGCCGCCGCCCGCCGCGCCCGCGCCCTGGCGACCGAGGAGATCGCCGTGGTGTGTGCGGGCACCGACGGCCACGTGGGCCTGGAGGACGTGTACGCCGCCGGGGTCATTTCCGAGTACCTGCTGGCGATGGGCGAATTCACGCTCGACGACGGCGCGCGCCTGGCGCTGACGCTGCGGCGCAGCCAGGCCAACCCGCTCGACGCCCTGCGCGGCAGCGGGCATGGCCAGTACCTCGAACGCCTGGGCTTGGAGGCCGATGTGCAGTACGCGGCCGGTCTGAGCACGAGTACGGTGGTGCCGGTGCTCACACCGGGCCTGGAGACGCCGGAGGGCGCGCTGCGGTTCGTGGGCGGGTAGGGGCCGGGCGACCAAAGAAAGACCGGACAGGGCTTTCCCCGTCCGGTCTTCTCCTGCATGCTGATCTACAGCACCTCGAACAGCCCGGCCGCCCCCATGCCGCCGCCCACACACATGGTCACGACGACGTGCTTGGCCCCCCGGCGCTTGCCTTCCAGCAGGGCGTGACCGGTCAGGCGCGCGCCGCTCATGCCGTAGGGGTGGCCGACGCTGATGCTGCCGCCGTTCACGTTGTACTTCTCGGGGTCGATGCCCAGCGTGTCGCGGCAGTACAGCGCCTGCACGGCGAAGGCCTCGTTCAGCTCCCACAGGTCGATGTCGTCCACGCTCAGGCCGTGGCGCTTGAGGAGCTTGGGCACGGCGTAGATGGGGCCGATCCCCATTTCATCGGGTTCGCAGCCCGCAACCGCGAAGCCTTTGAAGATCCCCAGCGGCGCCAGCCCGCGCTCGCGCGCCGTATCGGCATTCATCACCACGACCGCCGCCGCGCCGTCGCTGAGCTGCGAGGCGTTGCCGGCCGTGATGACCCCGCCCTCAATCACGGGCCTGAGCTTGGCGAGGCCTTCCAGGGTGGTCTCGGGCCGGTTGCCCTCGTCGAGCCCGAGCGTGACTTCCCTGTCAGAGATTTCTCCGGTCGCCTTGTCCTGCACCTTCATGGTGGCCGTCATGGGCACGATCTCGTGGTCGAACTTGCCGGCCTGCTGCGCCGCCGCCGTGCGCTGCTGGCTCTGGAGGGCGTACTCGTCCTGGGCCTCGCGGCTGATGCCGTAGCGCGCCGCCACGACCTCGGCGGTCTGGAGCATGGGCATGTAGATGTCGGGCTTGTGCTCGAGGAGCCACTCGCCGCGCAGGCGGTACTTGTTGGCGTGCTCGTTCTGGGTCAGGCTGATGCTCTCCAGGCCGCCCGCCACGTACACGTCGCCCTGCCCCGCGATGACGTGGTTGGCCGCCAGCGCGATGGCGTTCAGGCCGCTGGAGCAGAAACGGTTGACGGTCACGCCGGAGACACCCACCGGGAATCCGGCGCGCAGGGCGATCTGGCGGGCGATGTTGCTGCCGGTGGCCCCCTCGGGGTTGCCGACCCCCATGATCACGTCCTCGATTTCGGCGGGGTCCAGGCCTGCACGTTCGGCGGCGTGGCGCACGGCGTGCGCGCCCAGGTCGGAGCCGTGGGTGTCGTTGAGGTAACCCCGGTAGGCCTTACCGATGGGGGTGCGGGCGGTCGAGACGATGACAGCTTCGGGCATGGGGGACCTCCGTTGGTCGGTACAGCGGGTTTGGGTTGGACCGAGTATAGAGATTCGGCCGCCCCAGGCAAGCGAGGTCGCCCCGAATGCCGTTTCAGCCGCCGGAGGCCAGGGCCTCGGGGCGCACGTCTCCCCCACCCGAGGCGAGCCAGGCGCGCAGTTCGGCCAGGCCGTCGTCGCTGAGATCGCCCTGGAGGGTGCCGCCCTGCTGCGCGGTCCAGCCGCGTTTGTTGGCCTCTGCGGGCAGGCCGCGCAGCGCGTAGCGCCCCGGCGCAGGAGCCGCCGACAGCCGCACCGTCACGATATGCGGGTAGTACTCCAGGTCGAAACGCTTCTGGATGCGGGCTTCGCGCCCCCGGTCCACGCCCGAAATCCCGAAGAACAGGAAGAAGGGGCCGAGATCGACATACGGCCCCAGGCGTCTGCGCCGGACCGACACGAGCTGCAAGGAAGAAGAAGCCATGACGCCCAGTGTGCCACCCCCGGGCCCGGGCCGACTGACCCGGCGCGCAGGGGATATAGTGCCTCTCCGAGAGAAGGCGGCCCGCCCGCGCGGCGCAGGCCCCTATCCCAGGAGAACCTGTTTGAACACCCTGCTGAGCGTGATCGACGTGGCCGGCCTCGTGCTGTTCGTGCTGTACATCGTGCAGCAGATCGTGAGTGCCCTGATGCCCCGGCCCCGGCCCCCCGTCGCCGGCCCCGAATCGGGCATCGGCATCACCTTCCTCATTCCGGCCCTGAACGAGCAGGACGTGATCGCCGAGACGCTGGACAACCTGCGCGCCGTGGTGCCGGACGCCCGCGTGGTGGTCATCGACGACGCGAGCGACGACGCCACCCCGCAGATCGTGGCCGCCCACGCGCGGCGCGACCCCGGGGTGCTGCATCTGCGCCGCGAATTTCCCGAGGCCCGCCAGAACAAGGGCAAGGCCATGAACTGGGCAGTCGCCCGGCTGCTGGAGCACGAGGGCTGGGCGGGGCGCGACCTCACGCGCGAGGTGTTCGTGGTCATGGACGCCGACGGCCGGGTGGGCGAGGACTTCGCGCCGCAGGTGCGCGGGGCCTTCCTGAACCCGGACGTGATGGCCGCGCAGGGCTGGATGCGCTTCCGGCACACCGGCATTCCGCGTGGGCGGGGCGGCGTGCTGGCGCACATGCTGCTGTTCCAGCAGGACCTGGAGACCTTCATCACCGGGCACATCCAGCGGGCGCGGGCCTGGGGCGGCGCGGCCTCGCTGACCGGCAACGGTCAGTGCATGCGCGTCAGCTACCTCGACTCGCAGCTGCGCTCCGGCACGCCGCCCTGGCCCGACGTGCTGCTCGAAGATTTCGCCAGCGCCGTGCAGATCCGCCTCGCGGACCCGCGCTACCGCATCGCGCTGCTCACCGCGCGGGTGGGGCAGCAGGGGCTGCTCGACCTGCCGTCCCTCATCAAGCAGCGGTCGCGCTGGACGCAGGGGGCCATGCAGTGCCTGCCCTACCTGCGCGGGCTGTGGACCCGACCGATGAATCCGGTGGTGCGGCTGGACTTCAGCTACTTCGTGCTCGCGCCGTGGCTCAACCTCATCCTGATCGTGAGCATCGTCAGCCAGCCGCTGCGCCGCATCTTCGGGTGGCAGGGGCTGGCGCTGCCGGGCTGGGTGGGCCTGCTGCTCACCGTGCTGCCGCTCGCCATGCAGCTCAACTGGGCGCTGCGCTACCGCCTCGACCGCCGCCTGGGCTGGTGGAGCGTGCCCTACACCCTCGCCAGCCTGCCGGCCTACAGCGCGGCGCTGCTCGCCAGCCTGCCGCGCGCCTACCGCAACTTCTTTACCGGCCAGAACGCCTGGTACAAGAGCGAGCGCCACGCCGAGGGCGCGGCCGCCGCGCCGGATACGAACGAGGACGAGGCGGCCGAGGCGACCGGAAAACTCAGCCGGCGCTGAGCGGAATGCTCCAAAGAACAGTCCTGCCGGGGCAGGCAGGACTCGACGGGAGCGGATCGCCTCAGCTGAAGTCGATCATGGGCAGCATCTTCTTGACGTTGTTCGTGCCGATGCCCTTCACTTTCTTGACGAGGTCGGCGCTGTTCCTGAAGGGGCGGGCCTTGATGATCTCGGCGGCGAGCTTGGTGCTCACGCCGGGAATGGTCGTCAGCTCAGCGGCCGCCGCAGTATTGATCCGGACCTTGCGCATGGCGGGCATGCTCATGCCGGGTTTGGCTGCGCCGGGCATAGGCGTGGTGGCCGACTGGGCGGGCATGGGCGCGGGGGCCGCCGGCTTGGCGGTCGCGGCGAAAGCACTGACAGGCAGCAGCAGGCTCAGGGCGAGGGCAGACAGCAGAGACTTGTTCATGGGGAACCTCCGGGACCGAGCGTAGACAGACCGACTCAGGGTCAGATGAAATGTCTTGCAGTTAAATGCCGTCTGGCACGCATTTTTTAGCGACGAGGCCCGGTCCGGCCACTGATGGCCGGGCCGGGCCTCCCGAGCGGCTCAGGTGCCGGGCTGCGCCTCCGGGTGGGAGGTGATGGGCGTCACGCTGGCGGTGCGCTCCAGCTTGCCCCAGCCCCGGCGCTGGCCCTGAAGTGCCCCGATCACCGCGCGGATGGCGACGTAGGACATGAGCTGACGGTAGATCAGGCGCTGGGGCAGCAGCAGCGGCAGCAGCCTCCAGTCCTCGCCGGGTTCGAGGGCGAAGGCGACCGCCGCCGCCAGGAAATCCACCACGATGAACAGCAGCGTGAACAGCAGTACCGGCCCCGCCGGGGTGAAGCCGCCGTCCGGGTGGTAGTGCCACTGGAGCAGCGCCCAGGCCAGCGAGGTCACGAAGGTGAGGTCCAGGACCGCGCCCAGCAGCGGCGAGAGCACCTGGAACAGCAGTACGTTGGGCAGCGTGAACAGGCCCAGGCCGCGCGCCGAGCTGCGCAGGGCGCCGCGCTGCTTCCAGGTGGCCTGGAGGGTGCCGAACATCCAGCGGTCGCGCTGCTTCAGGAAGGCGCGCACCGTCTCGGGGGCCTCGGTGCGGGCGACCGCGCCCAGTTCGTAGGTGACGCGGTGCCCGGCCCGCAGCGCGCGCATGGTGAGGTCGGCGTCCTCGGCCAGCGTGTCGTGCGTGAAACCGCCCAGCGCGAGCAGCGCCGTGCGCCGCCACGCCCCGATGGCCCCCGGCACCACGCTGATGGCGTTGAGCTGGCTCATGGCCCGGCGCTCCAGGTTCTGGGCGGTGATGTACTCCAGCGCCTGCCAGCGCGTGAGCAGGTTCACGCGGTTGCCCACCTTGGCGTTGCCGGCGACGGCCGCCACGCGCGGATCCACGAAGTGCCGCGCCAGCCGCCGCGCCGCCTCGGGGTTGATGTGGGTGTCGGCGTCGAGGACCACCACGACCTCGCTGTCCACCCGGTGCAGGGCGTGGTTCAGGGCGCCGGACTTGCCACTGTTGGCGATGCGCTCGACCGTCAATCGGGGATGGTTCGGGAACAGGGCGCGCACGACCCCGGCGGTGTCGTCGGACGAGCCGTCGTCCACGACGTACACCCGCAGGTCCGGGAGGTCCGAGGCGAGCAGCGAGGCGACCGCCCCTCCGATGACCCGCGCCTCGTTGTACGCGGGCACGATGACCGTGACGCTGGGCAGGGCCTGCTGCGCCGCCCCGGCGGGAGCGCGGCGGGTGCGGGCCTCGCGCAGCGCCAGCACGGTGATGAGCAGCAGCCGCGCCACGCTCAGGGTCACGCCGATCCTGAACAGCCAGCCCAGCACCGTGCCGAAGACCCCCAGCGCCGTGAAGTCCACACCCATGACCCGCGCCAGCCAGCGCTCGCCCGCCGACACCGGGGGGTTGGCCTGCGTGACCGGAATCCCCGCGAGCTGCGAGACGGTGGTGAAGTGGTACCCCTCGGCGCGCAGCCGATTGATGATGGTGGGCAGGGCCGCCACGGTCTGCTCGCGGTCGCCGCCCGCGTCGTGCAGCAGCACGACCTGGCCGTTGCCGTCACGCACCTGCGACAGCACCCCCTGGATGATGGCCGCCACGCCGGGGCGCTTCCAGTCGTTGGGGTCCACACCCATGCCCGAGATGTAGTAGCCCTGCGCGCTCGCCCGCGCCACGATGCCCGCCTGGTCCGGGGTCTCGGGTTCCACATCCTCCGCGAAGGGCGGCCGGAACAGCACGGTGCGCCGGCCCGTCTCGCCTTCCAGCAGGCGCTGGGTGGCACTCAGCTCCAGGTCGAACTGCCGGGGCGACACCAGCCCCAGGTCCGGGTGGGTATAGGTGTGGCTGCCGATCTCGTCGCCCTCGGCCACCATGCGCCGCAGCAACCCCGGATCGGCCTGGCCGCGCAGGCCCACCACGAAGAAGGTCGCGGGCACGTGCTCGCGCTTCAGGATGTCGAGGATGCGCGGGGTGTACAGCGGGTCGGGGCCGTCGTCGAAGGTCAGGGCCAGCGCCTTGGGATCGCTCTCGCCCCAGCGCTCGATGGTGTAGGGCGTGGCGAAGGTCGTGACGCGCTCGGCGTTCAGGAGGCCCGTATGCGGGTCGAGCGTGACCGTACGCTGGCCGCCCCTCGGCTGGCCGCTGACGCGCAGCAGCTCGCCCTGGCCCCGGTAGTCGATGTCATAGCCGGCCTGGAGCTGCGAGAGCGCCGTGACGGCCCCTGCGCCCGTGCGCCGCAGGGCCGGCCACACGCCGGGGTCCTCGCTGCCCAGACGCCACAGGGCCACGTTGCGGATGCCCAGGGCGCGCACCGCCTGCGCCTGGTCGTAGAGGCTCACGGCGTCGAGGTACCACACCGTGTGCGCGCGGCCGTCCTCGCCCTCGTAGCGGAAGGTCGGGTTCAAGGTGCGCGGGTCGAGCGCCGGGTGCGCCCCCGCGTCGCGGGCGAGCGACATCGCCTCCTGGAAGGTCAGTTCGGCGGCCTGCGCGCCCGGCGCCCAGTCGTAGCCGTAGCTGCCCAGCGCGACCGTCAGGTGCCCGGCCGGCACGGCGCGCAGCTGCGCGGCCACGCTGCGCGACAGCCAGCCCTGCGCGGCGATGGCGCCGGGCTCCGAGGTCTCCTCGTGCTCGTCGTAGGCCATCAGGACCACGCTGTCGGCCAGGCGGCCCAGGTCGGCGTAGCGGAAGGCCGGGTCGTCCAGCGGCGCGTCCAGGGTCAGTTTCTTGTGCGCCGCGTGCAGGCCGCTCGCCAGCTCGCCGATGAAGGTGACGTACGTGGCCTGCGCTCCGTCGGGGATGTTCTCGAAGTCCACGTTCAGGCCGGCGAAGTTGTTCTGCGCCACCCCGGCGAGCAGCCCGCGCACGAGCTTGGCCCGCTGCGCCGGGTCCTTCAAGACCGCGCCCAGGCGGCCCGAGGCCCAGGTCTGCGTCTGCGGGTCGTAGTTGTTGACCAGCGGCATGACCGGCAGCCCGGGCCGCTGCGCCGTGACGTAGGCGCGCATGGCGGCGTTCTTGCCGGGCGACTCGGCCAGCAGCGCGCCGCCCGTGCCCAGGTGCCACCATTCAGGCACCAGCACGTCCAGGGTTCCCAGGTTGCGCTTGAGCGACGACAAGCTGTTGTCGTCCCAAGCGACGAAAAATCCGGTGACGTTCAGGGGGGCGGCGCGCGAGGAGGTGCCGGCACCCACGCCCGCGTAGCCCTCGTCCGGCCCGGCCGTGCCCGTGCCCACGCGCTGCACGACCCCGGTCAGGGGCCGCAGCCCCGGCGCGCGGCCCGCCAGATGCAGGGCGGGCAGGGCAGCGGGATGCCACAGCGCGGTCAGCAGCGCCGCTCCAGCCAGCAGGGTGCCGGTACACAGCGCCGCCGCCAGACGGTTGAGGTGCCGCCGTCGCCGGCCGGCCGGATCGTAGAAGACAGGCACCGAGGGGGGAAGGTCGGACATGAACCCACGCTAAAGAGCGCGGTTAAGGGCTGCCGGGAATGCCGCCGCGCCCCCGGGTCAGGCGGGCAGCACGACCTCGGCGCGCGCGCCCCCGCCCCCGGCGGCCGAGAGGGTCAGGGTCCCGCCGTGCGCCTCGACGACCTCACGCACGACCGCCAGCCCCAGCCCGAAGCCCTCCACGTCGGCCTGCCCGCGCACGAACGCCTCGGTCAGGGTGCCGGACGGAAAGCCGGGGCCGTTGTCCTCGACGACCAGCCGGCCCGCGCCGCCGCGCAGGGGGGTGACCTGGACCTGCACCCGCCCGCCCTCCGGCGTGAACTTGATGGCGTTGCCGATCAGGTTTTCCAGGACGCTGCCCAGCAGGGCACTGTCGCCCCGCAGCGGCGTGGGCTGCCCGTCGAGCCACAGGTCGGTGCCCCGGCGCGAGGCCAGCGGTTGCAGCAGGTCCACCGCCTCGCCCGCGAGATCGAGCAGGTCCACCGGCGGCCAGGACTCCGGGCCAGGCACGTCGGGCAGGCGCTGGGCACGGGTCAGGGTCATGAGATTGCCGGTGAGCTGGCGCAGGCGCGCCGCCGTGCGCTCGGTGCGCCGCAGGGCCGCGAGCAGGTCCTCGGGGGGGCGCTCGCGGGCCAGGGTGTATTGCAGGTCGGCCAGCAGCGCCGTGACCGGCGTGCGCAGCTCGTGCGAGGCGCTTGCCAGGAACAGCGTCTCGCGCTCGCGCTCGGCCCGCAGGGCCCCCAGGCTGGTGTCCAGGGCGCGGGCCAGCGCGCCGACCTCGCCGCGCTCGGCGACGGCCGGCACCGGCTCGGGGGTGTCGAGCTGCCCGACGCGGCGCACCAGGGCCTCCAGGGGCCGCAGCGCCCGGCGCACCTCACGCGCCACGAGCGCTCCGGCCAGCAGGCTCAGGAGCAGCAGGGTCAGGGCCGCGACCAGCGCGTAGCGCCGCAGCAGCCCGCGCAGGGGTGTCAGGCTGCGGCCCACCTGCACCGTCACCTCGCCCGCGCGGCGCGAGGCGATCAGGTAGCCCGCGACCTCGCCGGTGCGCCGGCTCTCCTGATCGGTCAGGAACGTCGGGTCCAGCACGTCCGGTCCCAGCGCGCCGCCGCTCCAGCGCAGCGCCGAGCCCTGATAGACCCGCGCGACGGCGGTAATCCCCTCGGTTTCCAGCAGCTCGGTCGCGCCCTGCGGGGGACCGGGGGCCTGGCGCGCGACGGTGAGCAGCGCGTCGGCCTGGGCACTGACCTGCCGGGCGATGGCGGCGAGTTCCACCCGCCACAGCACCGCGCCGGCCACCCCGGCGAAGGCCAGCATGGTCAGCAGCAGCACGCTGAAAGTCAGCAGGGTCAGGCGGGTGCGCAGCGTCAAGGGCGGTTCCCGGCTTCCTATTCGCCTTCGGGAAAGCTGTAGCCCACGCCGCGCAGGGTGCGCACCACGTCGTCGCCGAGCTTGCGCCGCAGGTTGCGCACGTAAGTGTCCACGACGTTCGACTCGGCGTCGAAACGGCCGTCCCACACGCGGTCGATGAGTTCCTCGCGGGTATAGACCCGGCCCGGATGCGAGGCCAGGACTTCGATCAGCGAGAATTCCTTGGCGGTCAGGGCGACGCGCTCGCCCGCCTTGTACACGGCGCGGGCGGTCCAGTCGAGGCGCAGGTCGTGCCAGTGGCGCTCGACCTGCACCTCCGAACGGCCCCGGCGCACGAGTGCCCGCAGCCGCGCCTGCACCTCGCCGAGGTGGAAGGGCTTGACGAGGTAGTCGTCGCCGCCCGCGTCCAGCCCGGCGATACGGTCCTCGACGGCGTCACGGGCGGTGAGGTACAGCACCGGCGCGCCCACGCCGCGCCCCCGCAGGTCGCGCACGAGGTCGAAGCCCGCCTGCGGCCCTTCGGGCAGCCCCACGTCCACCATCAGGGCGTCGAAGGGAAAATCGGAGGCGAGGTCACGGGCCTCGGCGGCGGTGGCGGCCTCGTCCACCGCGTAGCCGGCTTCACGCAGGCTGGCGACCAGCGGGCGGCGGATGGCCGATTCGTCCTCCACGACAAGAAAACGCATGGCCACAGCTTAGCGGCCACGCATCAGGGAAAGATGGAAGGAGCCTCCCCGCAGGCTTCAGAGTCCGGGAATGGGCGCGGCCACGTCCCGGATGGGCTGCCCCGCCGCAGCGGCGGCCGAGCCGATGGAGGTGGTGGCGCTGTCGAGGCCCTGGAGGTCGGCGGCGTTGAGCTGCCCGCCCTTGAGACTGGCCCCGACCCGGCCCATCGAATCCTTGAGGTTCACGAGCTGCGCGTCGAGCTTCTGGAGCAGCGGATCGGAACTGCCGTGCGCCACCTTCTCGGCCACGTTGACCTCGTGCGCGGCGAACAGCAGCGCCAACCCGCCCTTGACCAGCCGCCCGGTGCGCCCGGCACTGCCCGAGGCGAACTGCCCGGCGCGGTAGGGCGAGAGCACCCAGTGATGGAAGGCGAAGTACGCGACGCCCAGGTGAGCGGCGAAGCGCGTCTTGTCGAGCAGGGCGTGCGAGGTGCTCAGTGGCCCGGCGACGAGACCGAGCGTGGCGAGGACGAGGGCCGGACGGGCGAGACGGCGCGCGGAGGTCATGGCGTCAAGGTGCGCCGGGCGGCTCAACAGGACATGAAAGCCGGGCGGGGGGCACACCCGCCGCCCCCCGCCCGGCCCGCCTCCTCGCCTCAGCCCTTCGCGGTTTCGCGGTCGTAGGCGGCGAAGGTCTGGCCCTCGTCGGCCAGGCGCCTGAGCAGCGGCGCGGGCGTCTGGCCGTACTTCTCCAGGTCGGCGGCGACGTTGCCCAGGCCCTGCTCGCTGGCATAGCCCATCGGGCCGCCCCGGTAGGCCGGAAAGCCGTAGCCGTACAGGTAGATCACGTCGATGTCGCCCGCACGCTGCGCGATGCCCTCTTCCAGAATCTGCGCGCCCTCGTTCACCAGCGAGTAGGCCAGGCGCTTGGTGATCTCGTCCTGCCCGATCTCGCGCGGCGTCAGGCCCTTCTCGGCGCGGTAGTCGGCGATGAGCTGGCCCATCTCGGCGTTCGGGCGCGGCCTGCGGTCGTCGCCGTAGTCGTAGATGCCCCCGCCCGTCTTCTGGCCCTTGCGGCCCGTCTCGACGATGCGGTCGAGCCAGCCGTCGGGCTTGGGCTCGCCGCGCTCCTTGGCCTGGTGCTGGCGGATGGCGTAGCCGATGTCCAGGCCGGCCATGTCGCTCATCTCAAAGGGTCCCATCGGCAGGCCCAGGGCGTGCATGGCGGCGTCCACAGCCTGCGGATCGGCACCCTCCTCGACGAGCTTGCGGGCCTCGTCGCCGTAGCGGTGCACCATGCGGTTGCCGACAAAGCCGTCGCACACGCCGACCACCACGCCCACCTTGCCGATCTTGCGCGCGACGGCGAGGCTGGTCGCCAGCACCGTGTCGCTCGTCTTGTCGGCGCGCACGATCTCCAGCAGCTTCATCACGTTGGCCGGGCTGAAGAAGTGCAGGCCGATGACCTGCTCGGGCCGCGCGGTGACGGCGGCGATCTCGTTGACGTTCAGGGTCGAGGTGTTGCTCGCCAGAATCGCGCCGGGCTTGGCGACGGCGTCCAGGCGCGTGAAGATGTCCTTCTTCACGTCCATGTTCTCGAAGACGGCCTCGATGATCAGGTCGGCGTCCGCGAGGGCCCCCATGTCGAGGGTGGGGGTCAGCAGGCCCATGCGCTTCTCGACCTCGTCCCCGGTCAGGCGGCCCTTCTTGGCGCTGTTCTCGTAGTTGCGCCGGATGGTCGCCAGGCCCCGGTCCAGGGCGTCCTGCGCCGTTTCCACGATGGTCACGGGCAGGCCCACGTTCAGGAAGTTCATGGCGATGCCGCCGCCCATCGTCCCCGCGCCGATGATGCCCACCCGGCGCACGTCCCCGACCGGCGTGTCCTTGCCCAGCCCGCGCACCTTGCCCGCCTCGCGCTCAGCGAAGAAGACGTGACGCAGCGCGCGCGACTGCGGGCTGTCCTTGGCCTGCATGAACAGCTGCGCCTCGGCGTCCCAGCCCTCGGCGAAGGGTTTGGTGGCGGCCATCTCGGCGAGGTCCACGATCAGGCCCGGCGAGTACTGGCCCTTGTGGGTCTTGCCCAGGCCCGCGCGGGCCGCCGCGAACAGCTCGGGCGAGGCGCCTTCTACCCCGCGCCCGCTGATGCGGGGCAGGGGGCGGGCGTCGGCATGGGCACGGGCGAACTCGACGGCCGACGCGCGCAGGTCGCCGTCCACCACTTCGTCCACCAGACCCAGGGTACGGGCCTCGGTCGCCTTAACCGAGCTGCCCGAGAGCATCATCTCCAGGGCCTTCTGGGCACCGACCACGCGGGGCAGACGCTGCGTGCCCCCTGCGCCGGGCAGCACCCCGAGCTTGACCTCGGGCAGGCCCAGGCGGGCGTCGGCAGTCGCCACGCGGTAGGTGCAGGCCAGGGCCACCTCCAGGCCGCCGCCCAGCGCCGTGCCGTGGATGGCCGCGACCGTGGGCTTGGAAAAGGCGTCCAGGCGCGTGATGAACCCGCGCAGGTCCGGGGCCTGCTCGCGCGGCAGGTCGAAGGTCTTGATGTCGGCCCCGGCGATGAAGGTGCGGCCCCCGCCGATGATGACCACCGCGCGCACGTCCCCGTCGGCCTCGGCGGCGTCCAGGCCCGCGTGCAGCCCCTCGGGCACGCCCGGCGAGAAGGCGTTGACGGGAGGATTGTTGATGGTCAGGACCAGAATGTCGCCCTCGCGGGCCTGTTCGACGATGCTCATGCGCGCCTCCTTGGCGGTGATGCTCGGGAAGTTGTTGATGCGCCCATGCTTCCACGCGCGGGCGGCCCCGGTCAAATCCGCTGACGTTCAGAGTGTCCGTTCACGTTCACTTTGGGCAGGGTGCGGGCGTATGCTGCGGGTCATGAGCGAAACGATGAGGGCCATGGTGGTGGAGCGGCTGGGACCGCCCGACGTGATGGAACTGCGCGAGGTGCCGCGCCCCGAGCCCGGCCCCGGCGAGGTCCGGCTGAAGGTCGAGGCGGTCGGCATCAACTTCGCCGACGTGCTGGCGGTCGCGGGCGAGTACCTCACGCGCACCCGCGTGCCCTACACGCCGGGCATGGAATTTGCCGGTGTGGTGGACGCCGTGGGCGAGGGCGTGCAGGGCGTGGAGGTCGGCACGCGCGTCGCCAGCCTGGGCGGGCGCGGCGGCCTGGCCGAGTACGCCCTCTCGCCCGCCGCCGCCCTGATCCCGGTACCTCAGGGCCTGTCGGGCGCGCAGGCGGCGGCCTTTCCGGTGTCGTACTTCACGGCCTACCATGGCCTGAAGACCCTCGGGCGCGGCGAGGCCGGCGAGTGGGTGCTGGTGCAGGCGGCGGCGGGCGCGCTGGGCACCGCGAGCATCCAGCTCGCCAAGGCGATGGGCCTGCACGTCGTCGCGATGGCCTCGACCGAAGAGAAACTCGGGCTCGCCCGCGACCTCGGCGCCGACGTGACCCTGCTCCAGGACGACCCCGACCGCGTGAAGAAGGTCCGCGAGGCGGCGGGCGGCAAGGGCGTGCCCCTGATTCTGGAAGTCGTGGGCGGCGCGCGCTTTCAGGAAAGCCTGGAGATGGCGGCCAACCTGGGGCGCATCATCGTGATCGGCAATGCCAGCCGCGAGCCGGCCAACCTCCGCCCGGTCGAGCTGATGAAACGCAACGTCACCGTGACGGGCCTGTGGCTCAGCAGCCTGATGCCCGACGCCGAGCTGACCCGGCAGGCCGCGCAGGCGCTGACGCCGCTGGTCGCCAGCGGGCAGGTCACGCCGCAGATCGGGCCGACCTACGGACTGGCCGAGAGTGCGCGGGCGTTCCAGGACATCCTGGACCGCAAGACGACGGGGAAGGTGATCATCGAGCCGGGGCGGTGAGGGGCTGACCTTTGGGCTGGAAGGTGGGCCAGTTCGGTTTCCCTCCCTCTAGCCCCCCTCCCGCTGGGAGGGGGGAGCTTTTCGCTGCGCTCGGCAAGAGTTGTTCCGGACGGTGGCGGGGTCGCTCTGGCTTGCGGCGTGACGGCTCAGGTCGGGGCCAGCCGCAGCCCGTCTGGAATAGCCCGCGCGCTGCGCGCACGACGGCCTTCGGGGGCATCGGGCAGCGGCGTTTCCGGCTCTCTTCCCTGTACATGTAGGAGCTCAGGCCTTCGCCCCTTCCCTCACATCCCGAACAAGCGCACCAGCGGCCGCCACCACGGAATCGCCGCCAAGACGGTCAGCAGGGCCAGGCCCGACCACAGGGCAGCGGCGCGGAAGCGGGCGGGGTCGGTGGCGGCGCGGCGGCTCAGGATGCTGGCGAGGGTGGCGAAGACGGCGGCCAGCACCCCCAGGCCCAGGTGCTCCCACTGGAAACCGGGGCGCGGAGCCCCGGCGAAGACGGGTGCGCCCTGCATGCCCAGGAAGGCGTACAGCAGCAGCCCCAGCACGACCTGAAGGTGCAGCGTGCCCATGAAGGCCGCGACCGGGCGGCGGTCCTGCGGCGTCCAGGGCCGCGCGCCCCCCAGGCCGGGCAGCGTGCGGGCCAGCGCCCAGACGCCAGTCAGCAGCACCAGCCAGCGGTTGAGGTTGTGCAGGGTCAGCAGAACGACGTACAAGGTAGCCACACGCCCAGCTTAACACGCCGCCTGACCGACCGTTAGGTCAGGTCAAAGTACATCGTCGGCGCTGCCGCGTTTGCGCATGTTGTTCTGGGTCTTGCGCCAGCGCATCGCCTTGACGATGGCAGGGGCGGCCGGGTTGAGGTTCAGGTCGTAGGCCGGGTACCACACGCGCTGCTCGCTGAATTTCAGCTTCATCTTGAAGACGCCGTAGCTGTGCTTGCTCTCGTCGAGGACGCGCGGAATGCCCCAGAAGTCGAACAGCTCGTAGCCCTGCCGCTTGGCGTCGAGCATGGCATTCCAGTAGAAGGCGTCGGGGGCCTTGCTGTCCTTGAGGGGCTGGCCGTCGTCGCCCACGCGGTCGTCGCGCACGCTGCCGCCGAAGAGGTAGTAGGTGCCCTTGCCCATGGTGACGAAAAAGCCGCCCGCCAGCGCCTTGCCCCGGTAGCGCGACAGCACGATGTACGCCTCGCCGCCGTGCGCGTTGCCCTCGCGCAGCATGGTCTCGTAGTAGGCGCGCGGAAAGGCCCCCAGCTTGGCCCGCTCGTTGGTCGCCGTGAAAATTTCCCAGAAGGCGTCGAAATCGTCGTCTCGGCCCGCCACCACGCCCAGTTTCTCGGCCGCGCGCACGTTGCGCCGCGCCATGCTGCTCAGGCCCGCGAGCAGCTCGGCCTCGGTCGGGCGCAGGTCGGCGACGATGGTGTGTTCGGGCTGCTCGGTCTCGGCGCGCGTGAAGGGGCCGAGAACCGGGGGCACGTGGGCTTCCGAGTCGCCGTCTGCGGCGAGGTACGGATACGGCGGCTCGATCTTCAGGAGGGCGTCGGTCGGCCGGGCCACCTTCCGCACCGCTCCCACGAGGTCGGGCAGCAGGTCGAGCGATTCGAGCGCCGGGCCGCGCGGGGCATACAGCGTCGAGAAGCCGGGCACGAGCCGCTTGCGGATGAGTTGCAGCGCGCCGACCGTCCGGCCGTCCCCCTTGATCAGGTAGCGCGCGGGCGTCTGGCCCAGGACCCGCCGCGCCTCGCCGTAGCCCCAGCCCTGAAGGGCGCTGGTGATGGGGAGCTGGCTCACGGCGTCGTCATACACGCGGGGATCGGTCGTTTCCTCAAGGGTCAGGCGCACGCGGCGGATTCTAGAGCATTTGTCACAAAAGCGCGGTTTCCATGGCCCCGCCCACCCGGAAGAATTCTGCGGACACGACGGCGAATGCACCGGTCACCGGCGCGGTTTCCCCGGCCTGCACCGGGCCAGAACGGCCCCGTCTCTGAAGGGGCGCTCTGGCCCGCGCGGCAGAGGCGGGGCCGCGCCCTCATGCGCGGGGCGCTACAGTGGGGGGCAGCATGAACAAACTTGCCCTGACCCTGACGCTGCTGCTCGGCGGCGCGGCCCTCGCCCAGACCGCCCCTCCCGCACCGGCGGCTCCGGCCACCCCGGCCCAGACCGCGCCTGCGCCTGCCGCTCCCGCCGCGACCCCGGCCACCGGCACGCAGGACCCTGCGGCCGTCGTGGCGCGCATCGGCAACGAGACGGTCACGCTGGCCGACTTCGACCGCGACTTCCGGCAGGCGGTCGCGCGGGTGGTCAACGGTCAGGGCGCGCCCTTCGAGGAGTCGCTGCTCGAAGAATTCGCCCCGGCCCGCGCCGACTACCTCAAGCAGTACGTGCGCGAGCGCGCGACCTACCAGCTCGCCCGCGTCGCCAACAAGCCCGACGCGGCGGCCCTCGACGCGCAGGTGGCGCAGGCCCGCGCCGGGTTCCCGACCGACGCCGCCTTCGCCGAGGCGCTGGGCCAGCGCGGCTACGCCAGCGAGGCCGACTTCCGCGCGGCCCTGGAACGCCAGACCGTGGTGCGGGCCTACCTCGATACCCTGCAAAAGCGCTTCACCTTCGGCGACAGCGTGGTGAGCGGCTTCTACAACCTCAACCGCGCGTCCTTCGACCGCCCCGGCGAGGCCTGCGTCAAGCACATCCTGGTGGCCACCAAGGCCGAGGCCGACGCGGTGACGGCGCAGCTCGCGGCGGGCGGCGACTTCGCCAAGATCGCCCAGGAAAAGAGCCAGGACCCCGGCAGCGCTGCTGCGGGCGGTGACCTGGGCTGCATCAACTCCGGCGACACCGTGGCGGCCTTCGACCAGGCGAGCTTCAATGGCCCGCTGAACGTGCCCCAGACCGTGCAGACCGAGTTCGGCTGGCACGTCCTGATCGTGACCAAGCGCACCCCGGCGGGCCTTCTGCCGCTGGCCGAGGCCGCACCCCTGATCCGTCAGCAGCTCGCGGGCGACGCTGCCCAGAAGTACCTCGACGCCCAGATCGCCCGCCTCGCCCCCCAGAGCTTCCCGGCGGTGGTGACGGTCGCGGCTCCGGCGGCGGCGCCTGCCCCGGCTCCCACGACCGCCCCCTCGCAGCCCTGAAGGCCTGAACGGCTGAAGGCGGGTGCCCACGCGGCCCCGCCTTCTGTTTTGCTGCGTCGGGGCCGCCCGCCTACAGCAGCTGCGTTACCTCGCGCCCAGGGCGAAAGCGGCCGCGTCCCGCGCCGGCAGGCTGAGATGCAGGTAGCCGCCGCTGACGCTCAGGCCCGCATTCTGCCCGGCAAAGAGGCTGCGGGTCAGGGCCTGTGGGGCCGCGCCCAGTTCCAGCACCGAGAGCGGAATCGAGAAGGTGCGCCGCGCGCGCCCGCCATGCCACGCCGCCAGCACGGTCTGGCCGCCTTCCTGGCGGGTGAACAGCAGGAGGTCGTCCTGCACGCCGGAGGGCACCTTCAGCAGCCGCTGCTCGCCCCGGCTCAGGGCCGCGCTCGCCTTGCGGGCGGCGATGGCCCCCTGGGCGACGGCGAAGGTCTGCGCCTCGGCGGGCGTCCACTGCCCCTCGAAACGCATGTCGCGGCGGTTGTCGGGGTCGGGGCCGCCGCGCTGGGCGATCTCGGTGCCCTGCCACAGCACCGGCACGCCGCGCAGGGTCATCAGGGCGCGCAGGCCGTAGCGGGTGCGCAGCTGGCCGTCGTCCTCGAACAGCGTGCCGTTGGCGAAGCGCGGCACGTCGTGGTTGTCGAGGAACAGCGCGACCTCGCCGGGGCGCGGCAGCTCGCCCTGGCGCGCGAGGACGTTCGCCACGCCGCTCAGGCTCTGGCCGCCCATCACGCTCTGGCGCATGGCGGCTTGCAGGCTGAACAGGAAGAGGCTGTCGAAGCCGGCCTTCTGCCAGTCGGCCACCGTGCCGGTATCGGCGTCGTACCACTCGCCCAGCGTCCAGGTGCCGGCGGCGCGGTCACGGGCCAGCAGCTCCTTCAGGAACGGTCCCTCGACGTGTTTGATGGCGTCGTAGCGGAAGGCCGACACCCCCTGCGCGCGCCAGAAGTCGGCGTTGCCCAGCAGCAGCTCGCGCACCGCCGGCACGCTCTGGCGCAGGTCGGGCAGGCCGGCGAGGGGGCAGTCCACGTCCTTGTTCTGCGCCGCGGCACACTGCGCCGGACCGTTGAACCAGCCGGGGTGCTCCTCGACCGCCGGGGCCGTGTACCCGTAGTGGTTGATGACCTGATCGAGCACGACCGGCAGGCCCGCCGCCTTCGCCGCCGCCATCAGGCCGCCGAAGGTCGCCAGCGTCCCGAAATGCGGGTCCACATCGCGGAAATCGGCCGGCCAGTAGCCGTGGTAGGGCGAAGTATCGAAGGAATTGCCCGGCTGCTGGCGGTAGACCGGGGTGAGCCACAGCGCCGTCGCCCCGAGCTTCTGGACATACGGGAGTTTCTGTGTCAGGCCCGCGAGGTCGCCGCCGTGCCACGCCCGGGGATCGGCGCGGTCCACGCCCACATTGTTCGCCGGGTCGCCGTCGAAGAAGCGGTCGGGCATGACCTGATAGACGATCTGGCCTTCGAAGCTGGACAGGGCAGGCACCGTCGCGGGGGCGTTCTGGGCCGACGACATGCCCAGCAACAGGGCGGGCAGGAGAAAGGGTCGCATCCGGCCCATGCTACGGCCCCGGGCAGGCCGCCTCGGCGAATCAGGCCCCCACGCCCTCGCCCTCCTGGCGGATGCTCAGGACGCGGCTCGCGCCGGTCTGGTCGGTGGTCACGCCCCACAGCGCCTGGGCGACCTCCATGGTGGCCTTTTGGTGGGTGACGATCAGGAACTGGGTGCCGCGCGCGGCGAAGCGCTCCAGAAAAGCGGTGAAGCGGCGGATGTTCGCCTCGTCGAGCGGCGCGTCCACCTCGTCGAGGACCGCCAGCGGCAGCCCGCCCATCCCCTCCTCGCCCCCGGCGTGGTTCAGGGCGAACAGGAACCCCAGCCCGGCCATCGTGCGCTCGCCCGCGCTGAGGAGCGTCATGGAGCGGGTGCGTTTGCCGCGCGGCTGCACGGCGAGGCGCAGGCCGGTGAGGCGGCCGTGCTCGCCGGTCTCGGCCTCCAGCTCGCCCACGCCGCCCAGCAGTTCGGCGCTGTACTCGCGGAAGGCCTCGTTCACCCGCCCGAAAGCGAGCCGGGTCGCGGCGCCCTCGGCGTCCTCCAGTTCGCCCAGGTGCCCGCGCAGCTCTTCGGCGGCGGCCTCGGCGTCGGCCAGCTCGGCCCGCTGGATGTCCAGCGCCGCACCCTCGGCGGCGTGGTCGGCCTCGGCGCGGGCATTGACCGGCCCCAGGGCGTCCAGCGCAGCGCGCACGCGGCCCAGTTCGGCCGACCACTCGCGCGCGCTGCCGGGGGGCAGACAGCCGTCGGGCAACTCTTCCAGACTGCCCTCGCGCCGGGCAATGAGCAGCCGCAGCTCATCCAGGCGGGCGCGCACGCGGTTCTGCTCGCCGATGAGGTTGCTATAGGCCAGGGCAGCGGCCTCGCGCTCAGCCTCGGCGCGGGGGTATTCGCCCTCGTCGAGGCTGCCCAGCGCGCCTTCCCGGCGAGCGACCTCGGCGGCGGCGGCCTCCAGATGGGCCTGCTGGGTCGCCGCCGCCTGTGCCCCGGCACTCAGGCGCTCCCGCAGGGCGGCGGCGCGCGCTCCGGCCGCGTGGTAGGCGGTCCAGGCGGCGGCCAGCTCGCGCGCCAGCCCCCAGCTCTCGGCCGCATCCCGCTCGGCGGCGCGGGCGGCCTCGGCACTCTGGCGGGTGGCGAGCAGCTCGGCCTCCAGGGCAGCGAGGTCCGGTGTTCCGGCAGCCACGGCGGGCACGGGCACGGCCTCGGCCAGTCGGGTCTGAAGGCTGGCGCGATGCGCTTCGAGGCTGCGGGCCTGCGCGCCCAGCTCGGTCACGCGGCGCTCGGCTTCACGCTCGCGGCGCCGGGCCTCGTCGAGGTCGGCCTTCGGCGCCCCAGCCTCGGTCCCCCCTGCCGCGCCGCGCACCCGCGCCAGCTCGGCCTCCAGACGGACCTGAAGGGCGGCAGCCTCCTCCAGCTCGGCGTCGAGTTCCTGGAATCTGCGCTGGTCGGCCAGGACCGCGCCGCCGCTGTCGCGCAGCCGCCCGCCCGTGATCGCGCCGCCCGGCTCGACGAGTTCGCCGTCCAGCGTGACCAGCCGGGGCCGGCTGGCGTGCGTGCGCGCGATGCGGTTGGCGGCCCGCAGGTCGCGCACGAGCAGCGTGTCGGCCAGAATCGCCTCGCCTACCAGCGGCGGGTCGGTCGGGCACAGGTCGGCGAGGTTGCCCACCACACCGTCCTCACGCAGCAGGGCCGCGTCGCGCCGGGGCCGGGGCCGCAGCAGGTCCAGCGGCAGGAAGGTCGCCCGGCCCCCCACCCGCTTGAGTTCCTCGATGATCTCGCGGGCGTCGTCGCCGCGCGCCACCACGACCTGCTCCAGACGGCGGCCCAGCGCCGCGCCCACCGCCGTCTCGTACTCGGCGGGCACGGTGAGCAGGTCGGCCACCGAACCGACGATGCCGGGGTGCTCCAGGCGCAGGGCGTTGCGCGCCCCCTCGCCGTAGCGGGCGTAGCTGTTCAGCGCGCTTTCCAGCCGCTCGCGCTCGCGCCGCAGCGGGGCGAGGCTGGCCGACACGCGGGTCAGCTCGCCCGCGAGATGGCGCTCGTGGGCCTGCGCGGCGGCGCTCGTCTCGGCCTGGGTCTGGGCCGCGTGTTCGGCGGCCTGCCGGGCCTGCTCGGCCGCCGCCAGTTCGGCTCGGGCGGGCAGCAGCGCGGCCTGCACGGTCTCCAGGTTGGCCGCCGCACGCTCCAGCTCGGCACTCAGGGTGTCCCGGCTCGCGGCGTGGCGGGTGCCCGCCTCGGCGGCGCGGGCCGCCTCCTGACGGGCGCGGGTCAGGGCGGCGTCGAGGCGGCGCGCCGTGGCTTCGGCGATCTCGGCTCCGGCGCGCGCCTGCGCGGCGGCGGCGGCCTGGGCGGCGAGGTCCGGGGCGGGCGCGGCGGGCGGCGTGTCTGGCAGGGCGGCGAGTTCCCCCTCCAGCATGCGGGTCTCGGCGGCGAGGTGCTCGCGGTAGCGCGCCGCCTGGGCATGGGCCTCGCGCGCGGCGCGCAGGGTGTCCAGCGCCCCGGCGTGGGCCTCCTGGCGGGCGCGGGCGGCCTGCGCGGCTTCACGGGCGGCCTCCACACGGGCGGCGCCCTCCCCCACCCCGGCGGCCAGCTCGGCGCTGCGGACTTCGGCGGCGCGGGCCTCGCGGGCGGCCGTGTCCAGTTCGCGGCGCAGCGCCGCCTGCCGCTCCCGGCGCAGGGCGTCGTCCAGCGTCAGGGCGCGGGCCTCCAGGGCGCGGTGCTGCCGGGCCTGCGCGGCGGCCTGGGCCAGCCGGGCCACGCCGGCTTCGCGCTCACCCAGCAGCAGGCGCAACCGGTCCAGGTGCCCCCCCGCCTCCAGCAGCCGCGCGGCGGCCTCCTGCCGGGCACTGACGGCGCGTGACAGTCCCGCCGCCTCCTGAAGGTAGCCCAGCAGGGTGCGGCCCTCGGCCTGCACCACGCCGCTCACCTCACCCTGCCCGATGACCGCCAGCCCGCCCGGCCCCAGACCGGTACCGCGCAGGGCCGCCTGCACGTCCCGGGCACGTGCGGGGCGGCCCGCGAGGTCCTGCTCGGCCGTGCCGTCGCGGTAGACCCGGCGGGTGAGGTTCAGGCGGCCCTGCGCGGTCTGGAGTTCGAGCGACACCTCGGCCAGCCCCAGCGGCGCCTTGCCCCCACTGCCGTGAAAGATGAGTTCGGTGCCGCGCCCGGCGCGCAGCTCACGGGCGCGGGCGCCGTGGGTGGCCCAGCGGATCGCCTCGACGACGTTGCTCTTGCCGCTGCCGTTGGGCCCGATGACGGCGCATACCCCGCCCGAGAATTCCAGGCGGGTGCGTTCGGCGAAGGACTTGAAGCCCTGAAGGGTAATGGTCTGGATCACGCGGGAAAATCCGGCCGTTACTGGTCCGTGCAGTCCTGGCGGGTGTACGGTTCGCGCAGGTCCATGCGGCCCAGCGTGTCGGTCATCTGCCCGTTCACCAGGAAGGTCACGTCCTGGCCGCGCTTCTCCAGCAGGGTCCGGGTCAGGGTACACAGCAGCATGCGCTCGCCGCTCGCGCCGTAGTTCAGGCCCGTGTACGCCTGCGGAAAGTCCACGAAGTAGTGCGTGCCGCGCAGGTACACGCGCGGGGCGGCGGTGCCCTGCGGGACGGCGCGCAGCAGCCCCGTGCCGCTGCCGGCCGGTCCCTGCGCCCAGGCGTTCGCGGCGGCCTGCGCCAGCGCGGTGGGGGTCTCCTCGGTGACCTGCACGGTGCGCTGCACGGCCCGCAGGTTCTGGACCTGGGTATCGGGGTAGTACACCGTCACCTTGACCGCGCGCCGCTCGGACAGCTCCAGCGCGGGCGGGGTGGGCAGGGCGGGCGGACGCTGCACGACCTCGTAGGCGTAGGCCGACACGAGCAGCAGCGCGAACGTGACCACGTTGAACAGCGACAGGAAGCGGCGCAGCGGAATCATGGCGTGCCTCCGGTATTGCCCTGCGAGGCGTTGTTGGCCCGCGCGGTGAGGTAGGTCGCCACGCTGCGCGCCACCGCCACCGAGAAGGCCTGGAGGCGGGCGTCGGTGCCCAGGTTGGTGCGGTCCTGCGCGTTGCCGGTCCAGCCCAGCTCCATCAGCAGGGCGGCCTGCGCGGTCTCGCCCAAGGTCAGCACCCGGTTGATGCTGCCCTGCTTGGCCGTCACGCCGCCGCCGCGCAGTTCGCCGCGCAGCAGTTCGCTCAGGCGCCGGGTACCGCCGCCGTCCCCCACCGCGAGGCTGCCGTAGGGCGCGGTCGCCGCGCCGCGCAGCGCGTTGACGTACTGCGAGGGGCTCTGACCGCTCTGCTCGTACACGGTGACGCCGCCGCGCGGGCTGCCGGGAAAGCGCCCGAGGTCCAGCGCCAGATACACGTCGCTCTGGCGGGCCAGCGCGAGCTTGTCGTTCTGCCCCAGCGCCGAGGTCTGCTCGCGGGTCAGGCGCACCTGCCAGCCCGCCTGCGTGAGCAGCTCGGCCGCGCGCCGGGCCACCTCCAGCGTCACGTCACGGCCCAGGCCCTGCACCCGCGCGGGGTCCAGCACGATCAGGGGCCGGCCGATGCGCTGCGTCAGCGCCGGCACCGTCACCGGAATACCCGGCCCCACGTCGATGACCAGCCGCGCGCCGCCCGCCCGGACCACCGGATAGACCCGGTAGCCGCTGCTCTGGGGAAGCGGAAAGGTCACCACGAGGTTCTCGCCCGACTGCGTGACCTGCGCCGAGGGCAGGAAAGCCCCGCGCGTGGTGTAACGCCGCGTATCGCCCTTCAGGCCGGTGAGGGTGATACGGACCTCGGTGCCGCGCAGCTCGTCGCGGACCTGCACGTCACGGCTCAGGTCGAGCACCAGGCGGTCGCTGCTGCGGCCCGCGCGGCTGCTCACGCCCTGGAGGGTCGGCGCGGCCACCGTGAACTGCCCCGGCGCGTAGGTCGCCCCCAGACCGCGCGCCAGCGTGTCGAGCGGCAGGTACAGGTTGCCGTTGACCAGCGTGGCCGAGCGGGCCTTGACGCGCTCGGCGTCGAGCTGCACGGTGTTGAAGTCGGTCACGGCGCGCGCCTGGTCCTCGTCGATGGGCAGCAGCAGCACGTGCCCCAGCCCCTCGACCCGCACCAGGCCGCCGTCACGCTCCACGCTGAGCAGGCCCGAGAGGATGGTCTGGCTGGCGTACTCGGCTCCGTAGAGGTTGATGCTCTGCACGTCGCGTCCGGCGAGGTTCAGGCGGCTGAAGGCGAGCTGCGCGCCGGCCAGCCCCGCCCCGATGAGCGCCGCCGAGAGCAGCAGCAGCCGGGGCCAGCGGCCCGCGAGTCCCGGGCGCCTGCGTTCCGGGCGCCTCACAGGTCGCGCAGCTCCCGGCGCACGGTCTTCTCGGCCTCGGCGCGGCGCTTGTCGTGCAGCTTCTTGCCGCGCGCCAGGGCGAGTTCCACCTTGAAGTACCGGCCCTTCTGGTACAGGCGGGTGGGCACCAGGGTCAGGCCCTTCTGCTCCAGGCCCCGGCGCAGCTTGGCGATCTCCTCGCGGTGCAGCAGCAGGCGGCGGGTGCGTCTGGGCGTGTGGTTGTTGTAGGTCGCTTGCGTGTATTCGGGGATATACAGCCCTTCAAGGTCCACGTCGCCGTTCGTCAGACGCGCGAACGCGTCCCGGAAATCCACGCCGCCGGCGCGTATGCTCTTGACCTCACTGCCAGTCAGACTGATGCCCGCCTCGTAGCGCTCCAACAGTTCGTACTCGTAATGCGCGCGGCGGTTGGTGTACACGCCCCGCATTCTAGCAGGGCGATCCTGAGAGCCGCCGGAGGACCGGGCAACGCCGCGCCCCCGGCCGGGGAGGGCCAGGGGCGCGCGGAGGGGCACCTGCGGTTCAGTTCTTGGGCTTCTTGTCGGGGCGGGCCGGGCGCACCTCGACGCGGCTGGGCAGCGTGCGCGCGGGCATGTTCAGCAGGTCCACCGTAAGCTGCGCGAGGTCCTCGGGCTGGATCTTCCAGGCATCGGCGTCCGTGGGCTGGTGGCCGCCGAACTCGGTCGCCACGCTGCCGGGCATGATCTGCGTGACCTTGATGTCGTGCTGGCGCAGATCGAGGTTCATGACCTCCGACAGGCCGTTGAGGCCGAACTTGCTGGCGTTGTAGCCGCCGCCGCCGGGCATGGCGTTGCGCCCGGCGAGGCTGCTGAGAGTGAAAATGTATCCGCCCCCCTGCTTGAGTGCCGGGATGGCCGCCTTGACGGTGTAGAAGGCGCCGCTGAGGTTGGTGTCGATCATGGCCTGCCAGTCCTCGATGCTCAGGTCCTCGACATTGCCGAAGACTCCCACCCCTGCGTTCACGAACAGCACGTCCAGGCCGCCGAAGGCTCCGACATGCGCGTCCACGGCACTCTGTACGGCGGCCGGGTCGCGCACGTCGCACACCACGCCCCGCGCGCCGCCGCCCACCTGCTGCGCGGCGGCCTCGACCTCGTCCTGCTTGCGGCTGGTCAGGGTGACGGCGTAGCCCTCGGCGGCGAGCGCCTGCGCCACCGCGAGGCCGATGCCCTTGCTGGCACCCGTCACGAACGCACTTTTCTTCTGCTCGGTCATGGCGCCAAAGTAACACGGCCCCCGCGCGGGGCAGGGGCCGTCTCAAGGGGATTTAAATTCAGGGCAGGCGCTGGGCGATGCGGTCGTAGGCGTAGTTGGCCGCCTGCGGCCCCTGCTGCCACAGCGTGAGCAGCCCGAAGCTCTCGTTGAGCGACACCGGGCTGCCGTCGGCCAGTTGCAGGTCCAGGCGGGCGCTGAGCTTGGCCCAGGGAACCAGGGCGCCGGGCGTCACCAGCACCGGCGAGACCTTCACGGCGCCGGGGGTGGCCGGGTCCGTCACGAACTTGGCGTTGGGGTAGTGGCGCGAGATGGCCCCGGCCGAGTCGGTGCGCATGGCCTTGAGGATGCCGGCCTGCTGCTCGGCGTTCAGGAGCCCGGGGTTGCCCTCGATCCGGGGGTCGAGAATCACGTAGGTGGCCCCGGCGAGCGCGGCATTGGTCCAGCCGGCGGGCAGGGCCGGAGCCTGCGCGGCGGCGAAGGCTGTCGGGACGAGGGCGGCGGTCAGGGCCAGGGCGGACACTTGGAAGCGGTTCATGCCACGTAGTGCACCACACCCTTCCTGACGCGCCGTGAGGAGAGCTTGAGCCCAGTCATGTTCGTCACATTTGCCGGACAGGAACGGCCGGGAACTACCCGTCCAGCCGGCCGAGGTAGGCGTGCGTGCGGTAGACCAGTGGCGCTTCTCCCCCTGCCGGCTCACCGAAGGCCCGGTCGAGCGCCGCCGTCATGGCCGCGTAGGCGGGGTCGCCCGGCGAGGGCAGGTAGCTGACGCTGCCGGCCAGCGCACGCAGCCGCTCGCGGGTAAAGGGCACGGCATGGTCGAAGAGCCGCTTCTCGAAACCGCCCGGCAGCAGGCCCGGCAGCTCGGCCTCGGGCACGCGGGTCGCCAGCGGGGGCACGTCGGCCTCGGTGAATCCGGCCACGACCTCGCCGTAGGCCCGGTTCAGGGGCGCGTCCACCCCGCGCCAGTCGTTCCAGACGAGCAGCACCCGGCCACCGGGGCGCAGCACCCGCCGCAGCTCGCGCACGGTCGGCTCCGGGGCGAACCAGTGGGCCGCCTGCGCCGCCGTCACCAGATCGGCCGAAGCGTCCGGCCGCCCGGTGGCCTCGGAGGTGCCGGCGTGCACGCGTACCGCCCCGGCGGCCACCTGCGCCGCGAGGGCCGCCTCCAGCTCGGCGCGCATTTCGGGGTTGGGCTCGATGGCGTCCACCCGCGCCGCCCCCGCCGAGAGCAGCAGCCGCGTGAACAGCCCCGTGCCCGCGCCGAGGTCGGCCACGTCGCCGCGCAGCAGCCCCTCGGCAGCCAGCCACTCGCCCAGCGCCGCCGGGTAGGGCGGGCGGGCCGCCGCGTAGACCGCCGCGCGGCCCAGAAAGCGGTCGGGGTTGCGGCTCACCGCGTCTCCTCGGTGGGGGCAGGGACCGGTGCGGGCGCAGCCGGAACCACGCGGTGCTGCGGCCCGGACCCCCGGCCCGCCGGCCTCCAGGCGCTCGCCAGGAAAAAGGCCACGCCGCCCAGCAGCCCCGCCACCGCCAGGAACCACAGCAGCCGCAGCAGCACGCCCGCCGTCCCCGCCAGGAAGGCCCCCAGCCCGGCGAGCAGTTGCCCCAGCAGCCACAGCGCGCCCAGCGCCGTGATCGCCAGCAGCGCCACGCCGAGCAGGAAGAAGGCCACGCGGGTCATGCGGGGCAGGATACGGCAAAACAGAAGGGCGGGCGGCGCCCCCGTGCTCCGGGAAAACGCCGCCCGCCCTCAGGGGGCGAGGCTCAGGCCTGGGCCATCGCCTTCATGTTCTCGATGATCTTGTCGGCGAACTCGCTCGTCTTGACCTCGGTCGCGCCTTCCATGTTGCGGGCGAAGTCGTAGGTCACGACCTTCTGGCCGATGGTCTGGTCCAGGCCCTTGAGGATCAGGTCGGCCGCTTCGGTCCAGCCCATGTGGCGCAGCATCATCTCGCCCGAGAGGATGACCGAGCTGGGGTTGATGACGTTCTTGTCGGCGTACTTGGGCGCGGTGCCGTGGGTCGCCTCGAAGATGGCGTGGCCGGTCACGTAGTTGATGTTCGCGCCGGGGGCGATGCCGATGCCGCCGACCTGCGCGGCGAGCGCGTCCGACACGTAGTCGCCGTTGAGGTTCAGGGTGGCGATCACGTCGTACTCGGCGGGGCGCAGCAGGATCTGCTGGAGGAAGGCGTCGGCGATCACGTCCTTGATCACGATGCCGTTCGGCAGCTGGAGCCAGGGGCCACCGTCGAGTTCCACGCCGCCGAATTCACGCTTGGCGAGGTCGTAGCCCCAGTCGCGGAAGCCGCCCTCGGTGAACTTCATGATGTTGCCCTTGTGCACCAGCGTCACGCTCTTGCGGCCGTTGTCGATGGCGTACTGGATGGCGGCGCGCACGAGGCGCTCGGTGCCTTCCTTGGAGACCGGCTTGACGCCCAGGCTGCTGCTGTCGGGGAAACGGATCTGCGTGACGCCCATCTCGTTGATCAGGAAGTCGCGCAGCTTGTTGGCCTCGGCGGTGCCGGCCTTGTACTCGATACCCGCGTAGATGTCCTCGGTGTTCTCGCGGAAGATGACCATGTCCACGAGTTCGGGCTGCTTGAGGGGGCTGGGCACGCCCGCGAAATACTGCACGGGGCGCAGGCAGGCGTAGAGGTCGAGCAGCTGGCGCAGCGCCACGTTGATGGAGCGGATACCGCCGCCGACCGGCGTGGTCAGCGGGCCCTTGATGCCGATGAGGTACTCGTCGAAGGCCTTGACGGTCTCGTCGGGCAGCCACTCGTTCTCGCCGTAGACCTGGGTGCTCTTCTCGCCCGCGTAGACCTCGAGCCACTCGATCTTGCGCTCGTTGCCGTAGGCCGCCTCGACCGCCGCGTCCAGCACGCGCACGCTGGCCTTCCAGATGTCGCGCCCGGTGCCGTCGCCCTCGACGAAGGGGATGATGGGCTGAGCAGGCACCTGAAGCTTGTCGCCCTGCATGGTGATCTTCTCGCCCTGCGCGGGCACCTTGATGTGGCTGGTCATATCGGGGGACACTCTACCCCCCCCATGCGGAAAAAGGCCAGCCGACGTCTATGAGACGCGGCCGCGCCACGCCGGACCCGGGCAGTGACCCCCGGTTTTTAAAGATGCTGCGGGCAATCGTTTCATCTCAAACGCAGGCCGAGGCGGAATGCTGTACCTACCCAGACGGGAATTCAACTTCAGGAGGTAATTCACTGTGAGTGACGACAAGAGCACGTTGCAGAACCTGGCCGACGCCGCCAAAGCCAAGATCAACGAGGGGGCCGATCGCCTCCGCGCCGCCGGCCACGATGTGGCCTCCAAAGTGGGCAACGACCACGTGGACAATGCGGCTGACAAGGTCAAGGCCACCGAAGACCGCGCCCGGGCCGAGCTGCACAACCGCGAAGCCCACGCCGAGTACAACGAGGGCAAGCGCGAATCCAAGGACGGCGACGGCCACTAAGGTTCTCCGCAACGGGAAACGCCCCGGCACCCGATCTCGGGCCGGGGCGTTTTTCCGTCTCCAGAAGCGCCGGGAGGGCTCGGAGCCCCCCACCGCTTACAGGATATCGTCGCGGATACAGGCCTTGTAGTGGTTCGGGCTGATCTCGCGCAGTTCGGGCACGACATTGGCACAGTCGGCGATCGCGTAGCGGCAGCGCGTGCGGAACACGCAGCCCGAGGGCGGGTTGATGGGGCTGGGGATGTCGCCCTCGAGGATGATGCGCTGGCGCTTGACCGTGGGGTCGGGCACCGGCGCGGCCGAGAGCAGCGCCTCGGTGTAGGGGTGCTTGGGGTTGCGGTTCAGCTCGTGGCTGGGCGCGATCTCCATGATGCGGCCCAGGTACATCACGATCATGCGGTCGCAGATGTACTCCACGACGTGCAGGTCGTGGGCGATGAACAGCACGGTCAGGCCCAGCTCTTCCTGGAGGTCCTGGATCAGGTTCACGACCTGCGCCTGGATGGACACGTCGAGCGCCGAAACCGGCTCGTCGGCGACGATGAAGCTGGGGTCCACCGCCAGGGCGCGCGCGATGCCGATGCGCTGGCGCTGCCCGCCCGAGAACTCGTGGGGGTAGCGGCCCATGTGCTCGGGGCGCAGCCCCACGCGCTGGAGCAGTTCGGCGATGCGGTCCACGCGCTCCTTGCCGGGGTGCAGGTTGTGGATCTGCATGGCCTCGCCGATGATGTCCGAGACCGTCATGCGCGGGTTGAGCGACGCGAAGGGGTCCTGGAAGATGATCTGCATCTCCCGGCGGTAGTCGCGCATCTGGCCCTTGCTGAGCTTGGTGATGTCGGTGCCGTTGAACATGACCTGCCCGCCGGTCGGTTCGATCAGACGCAGGATGGCGCGACCGGCAGTCGTCTTGCCCGAGCCCGACTCGCCCACCAGACCGACGACCTCACCGCGCTTGACGCTGAAGGAGATGTCGTTGACGGCCTTGACGTTGCCCACCACGCGCGACATGAGGCCGCCCCGGATGGGAAAGAACTTCTCGAGGTTCTGCACGTCGAGGAGCGTCTGGCCGGCGGCGGCGATGTCGCTGCGGTTGCGGGGCTGGGCGCCCGTGTTCTGGGTGGTCGTGGCGGTCATGCGGACACCTCCTGCTGCACGCTGTCGAACTCGCGCCAGCGGATGCAGCGGGCCGTGTGGCCGCCGCCCGTATCTTCCAGCGGGGGCACGGCCTGCGAGCACTCGGGGACGGCGAACTTGCAGCGCGGCTCGAAGGAGCAGCCCGGCGGCAGGTTCAGCGGGTTGGGGACGTTGCCGGGAATGGCTTCCAGGCGCTTCTTGGGCTGGCCGGGCACGTACTCGTGCTCGCCGCCGGGGCGCGGGATGGAGTTGAGCAGGCCCATGGTGTAGGGGTGGCGCGGCGCCTTGAAGATCTCGACCACGTCGCCTTCCTCGACCACGCGGCCACCGTACATGACCACCACGCGGTCGGCCATCTCGGCCACCACGCCGAGGTTGTGCGTAATGAACAGGATGCTCATGCCGATGTCGGTCTGGAGCTTGCGCATCAGGTCCAGAATCTGCGCCTGGATGGTCACGTCGAGCGCGGTGGTCGGCTCGTCGGCGATCAGGAGCGCCGGGTTGCACGAGAGTGCCATGGCGATCATCACGCGCTGGCGCATCCCGCCGGACATCTGGTGGGGGTACTCGTGAACCCGCTTCTCGGGCGCCGGGATCCCCACGAAGCGCAGCATGTCGGTCGCCACGCCCATCGCGTCCTTGCGGTTCTTGTTCTGGTGCAGCATGACCGCCTCGGCGATCTGGTCGCCCACGGTGTACACCGGGTTGAGGCTGGTCATCGGTTCCTGAAAGATCATGGAGATGTCGTTGCCGCGGATCTTGCGCATCTCGGCCTCGGACAGCGTCACCAGGTTCTTCTGGGTGCCGTCCTTGCCGGTGAACAGGATCTCACCGTCCACGATCTTGCCGGGGGGCATGGGGATCAGGCGCATGACGCTGAGGCTGGTCACGCTCTTGCCCGACCCCGATTCGCCCACGACGGCCAGGGTTTCACCCTTCTTGATGTGGAAGGTCACGCCGTCGACACTCTTGACCACGCCGTCGTCGGTGCTGAAGTACGTCTTGAGGTTGTTGACGGCGAGCAGAACGTCGTTCTGGTGGGTCATTGTTCTCCCTTGTCTATTCCCTGGTGAAACATGTAGGTCATCATACAACCCTGTCCGGAGCGGGCCCGTGGACAGGGGGCCAAGTGTCCCGATATAGGGATAGGGCGGCCCGCGCGCCTCCCCGGACCCGCCGGAGAGGCCGCGCGGCCGACCTCACTGACGCTTGCGCGGATCGAAGGCGTCGCGCAGGCCGTCGCCCAGCAGCTGGTAGCACATCACGGTCAGCACGATGAAGAAGCCGGGAATCAGCACCCAGGGCCGCTGGGTGATGCTGGCGAAGCCGCCTTCCTGCGCCTTGTTCAGCAGGCTGCCCCACGAGGCGTAGGGTTCGACCGCGCCGATGCCCACGAAGCTCAGGCCCGATTCGAGCAGGATGGTCGCCGGAATCGAGAGGCTCAGGCCCACGATGAGGTAGGTGGTCATGGAAGGTAGCATGTGCTGCCACATGATGCGGCTGTTGCTGGCCCCCAGCGAGGTCGCGGCGGCCACGTAGTCCTGCTCGCGCACGCTCAGGAGCTGCCCGCGAACCACGCGCGCCAGCCCGCCCCAGTTGATGAACGCTAGGATGCCCAGGATGATGTACAGGGCCAGAATCGGGTTCACGCTCTGCGGGAAGATCGAGCGCAGCAGGATGATCAGGAAGAGGTACGGAATCGAGGCGATCACTTCGATCAGGCGCTGGATGAGGTTGTCGACCCAGCCGCCGAAGTAGGCCGACATCGCGCCCATCAGCATGCCGATGAGGGTCGAGAGCAGCACCGACAGCACGCCGATGGTCAGCGAGATCTGGCCGGCGTACAGCGTGCGCGAGAACAGGTCGCGGCCCAGCGAGTCGCCGCCGAACAGGTAGACCTTGCAGGTGTCGCTGCCCGTCCCGAACAGGTGCAGGTTGCTGGGGATGAGGCCCAGGATACGGTAGGTGTCACCGCGCACCCCGAAGTACACCGGGCAGCGCTCGGTCGTCGGACGGTACTCGTTGACGAAGGTGTCGGGGTTGAGCTGCTGGGTGTACTGGTACACGAATGGCCGCGTGAAGCCCTGCGCGGTGCGGACATGCAGCGGGGTCGGCGGGTGGTACGGCGTGAGGTTGGTCGTGCTGTAGTTCGACAGGCCGTCGGGAGCCAGGAAACCCGCGAACAGGGCCATGAGGTACAGCAGGATGAGGACGAAGCCGCCGAAACGGGCCAGCGAGTTCTTGCGGAACTGCCGCCACGCCACCGAGAACTGCGACTGGGCGGGTGGTTTCTGGGCCTTGAGTGCAGGGGCGCTCATGAGTACCTGATCCGGGGGTCGACGACGCTCAGCAGGATGTCGCTGATGGCGTTGCCGATGATGAGGAGAAAGACGGTCAGCATGGTGAATCCGGCGATCAGGAACAGGTCCTGGGTGTTGATGGCGTCCAGGATCATCGGGGTGATGCCGGGATAGGCGAAGACCACCTCGATGAAGCCTGCGCCACTGATGGCTGCCGGCAGCAGGCCGCCGATGCTCGCCACGATGGGCACCAGGGCGTTGCGCAGGGTGTGGCGGTAGATGGTCGAGAACTCGCTGACCCCCTTGGAACGCGCCGTGCGCACGAAGTCGGCCCGCATGTACTCGAGCATCTGGCCCCGGATCACGCGGGTCAGGCCCGCCGCGTCCCCGATCGCCAGCACCAGGGCGGGAATGGCGACGTGTTTGGCGACGTCCAGGAATTTGCCCAGCGGATTCAGCGACGCGTAGTTGTCACTGGTCATGCCGTTGATGGGAATGTCCCAGCCGGTCTTGTAGCGCAGTTGCAGCAGGCCGAAGATGACCAGCAGTGCCAGGAAGAAGCTCGGGAACCCCAGCAGCACGTACATGACGACGTTGAGCGCCTTGTCGCCGAAGGAGTTCTGGCGCAGCGCTCCGTAGACCCCCAGCGGAATGGAGATCAGGTAATACAGCACGAAGTAGGGCAGGACCAGAAACAGCGAATTGACGATGCGCGGCCAGGCCACGTCCAGCACGGGCTGCTGATAGGCGAAGGACAAGCCGAAATCGCCCTTGAACATGTGGGTCAGCCACAGCCAGTACTGCACGATCACCGGGCGGTCCAGACCCAGGTTGCGTTGCAGGTCGGCGATGCGTTCGGCCGAGATGTTGGGATTCAGGCGGGCCGGGGTCAGGAAGTCGCCCGGAGCCAGCTGGATGATGAAAAAGACCAGGATGCTGGAGAGCAGCAGGGTCGGGATGGCGTTCAGCAGACGCCGAAGCAGAAAGGTGAGCAAGGCGGGGAATCTCCTCTCCTGCGGGCCGGTCTCGGGCCATGCAGGCGGGGCAGCCTCGTGATGAAGCCGCCCCGGAACTCAGGCTGCGCGCAGCAACCCTAGGCTGATGGACGCTTACTTGATGTAGGTCGTCAGCTGGGCGTAGGGACGCGAGCCGTTGTAGGCGTCCCACAGGTTGCGCTTGTACTCGCCGCCGAGGCGGCTGTTGTACGTGACGTGGTAGTTCGTGCCCACGAGGTAGATGAAGCCCTGGTTCTGCGCTTCGGCCTTCGAGAGCTGCTCGCCGATCTTGCGGCGGGCATCGTCGTCGAGGGTCTGGTCACCCTGGTAGTACAGCTTGGTCATCAGGCTTTCCTGGGGCGTGAGGCACTTGCCGTCGCTGGGGACGTTGAAGGAGTGCAGGTTGCCGCCGCAGGGCACCACGTTGCTGCCGTAGGGCCAGATGTTGTCGCCGCCCGCGAGGCCCAGCAGGATCGCGTCGAAGGGACGGTTGGCGCCCTTGGAGTTGAGCTGGTCCACGAGGTTGTTGAAGTCGATGGGGGTGAAGTTGACCTTCACGCCGACCTTCTTCGCCTCGTCGGTGAAGATGCGGCCGAGCTGCTCACGCACGGTGTTGCCCGCGTTGGTCGCCATGTTGAACTCCAGCACCTGACCGGCGCTGTTGGTCAGGTAGCCCTGGGCGTTCTTCTTGGAGAAGCCCATCTGCGCGAGCAGCTTGGTGGCGGCCGCCAGATCGTACTTGTACTTGGGGGTGCTGTCGAACTGGTAGTTCTTGAACACCGGGTACACGCCCGTGTACACCTCGCTGCCCAGGCCGCCCAGCGCGAGCTGGATCATGGCCTGACGGTTGGCGATGTGGCTCATGGCCTGACGGAAGCGCACGTCGCGGAAGATCTTCTGCTTGGCGGCGTCGCCCGACTTGTTCCAGTTGAACACGATCCAGCTGCTCGTCGAGTTGGGGCTGACGTTGGGCACGAGGTTGGCCTTGAGGTTGCCGCCGTCGATGGCGCGCTTGATCTGCGCCAGGTCGTCGGCCTTGCTGGCCGCGAAGGTGTCGATCTGGCCCGCGAGGTAGGCGGCCAGGCCCGCGTTCAGGTCCTTGAGCAGGCGGATGCTCATGGTGTCGAGGTAGGGTAGGGCCTTGCCGGCGCCGTCCTTGTTCCACTCGCCGAAGTAGGGGTTCTTCTTCAGGACGGCGCGCTGGCCGGCCTGGTAGCTGCTGATGACCCAGGGGCCAGGCGAGACGATGGTCGAGGGGTTGGCGCTGATGCCCCACATGTTCTTGATGCCTTCGGCACCCTTGCTGCTGTACACCGGGCCGAACACGTGGTCGGGCCACGGGATGAAGGCCATCCGGGTGTAGGCGCTGGCGCTGGCCTGCGGGAAGTCGAACTGCAGGGTGTAGTTGTCGATCTTCTTCAGCGTGATCGGCTTGCCGTTCAGGAAGAAGGAGTCGTAGGAGTTGCTGCCGACCTTGTCGTCGGTGTGGATCTTGAAGGTCGTGACGAAGTCGTCGGCGGTGATGGCCTGACCGTCACTGAACTTCATGCCCTGGCGGAGCTTGACCACGAAGCGCTTGTTGTTGTTGCTCACGACCGGCATGGCGTCGGCCATGTGCGGAATGAACTTGTCGGTGCTGGGGTCCTGCGTGAACAGGCCGCCCAGACCCACGTCGCTCATCAGGTCCGGCAGGCTGTCGGCTTCCGAGCTGGTGAAGGGGTTCAGCGTCTTGTAGTCGCTCAGCGAGTAGGTCCGGACTTCGCCGCCGGTCTTGGCCTGCGAGGGGTTTTCGGCCATCCAGGTGGCGGGCAGGACGAAGGGAGCGGCGAGCGAGCTGCCAGCGCCCAGGGCGAGCGCGAGGAACAGGGCTTTTTTCATGCGAAACCTCCGAGGTGGGATCTGGAAATACGGCGACGGCCCGGCTCGCGGCCAGCGTCACAGCGCATAGGTGTTTGGGATTTCCAGCGATGTCAATATAGGTATTTGCTTATGTGTGGTCAAGCGTATAGCCCAAACATGAGAGCGTATCTTTATGCACGCCTGACAGATCGATAGGGAAATGGGCGCAGACTTTACATCTGCGCCTTGAAAGGGTACCCAGGAACAATGTGAATGACCGGCAACGTAATAACACTCACGTTGTCTTTGAGTGGGCAGCGACTTTCCTTGTCCGCCGTAAAAATCGACCTCAGCCACAGGTCGGGCGCAGCTCTGTCTCCAGAGCTTCAGGTTGAAGTCGCTCCGCTTCCGGGGGTGCTGTTCAGGACTCAGGACTACAGGCCGAATAGACCGCGTAGAGCGGCCCACTGTCCAGCCAGAGGTCTGTGCTCAGCGTGAGACGAAGCCGATGAGGAAGGCCAGGAGCATGAACAGCGCCCCCGCCACGCTCGTCAGGCGGACCAGGCCCCCCTCGACGCCGCGCCCGCCGAGCAGCGAGCCGCCGGACGCCATGCTGGCCGACAGTCCCGCCTGCCGGGGCACCTGAAGCAGCACGAAGAAGACCAGCCCCACGCACACCAGGGCGAACAGCACCAGAAAAATCGTCAGGATCACACTCATCTCAGACCTCACGGCACGCCGGTCGTCTAGGCCGGGTACCTCTTCGAGGCGGCAGTATACACGAACGTTCCCGGCTCAGTTCAGGTCGGGGACCGGCGGCAGGGTCGCCAGGAGTTCGGCGATGCGGGCCAGCAGCGTGGGGGCCTCCAGCGCCCGCATCCGCTGCTCCGGACTCAGGGGCAGCAGCGCCGCCGCGTAGCTCGCCAGCAGCAGGGCGCCCTGCGGCGCATGTTGGCGGATCAGTTCGGCTTCCTGAGGGTACACGCGCATCAGTCCGGCGAGCAGGCGCGCACTCTGGCCGGACATTCCGTGCAGGTCGGCCAGCCGCCCTTCCAGCGGCCACAGGTCGAGGTCGGCCGCGAGATAACTGTGGGAGGTGTCGAAGGCCCGCACACGGAAGCGCTCACCCCCCTCGACCTCCACCGAACTCGTGCCGTCCTCGTGCGTCTCGGCCCAGCGCAGATGGGCAAGGGTGCCCACGAGCGACACCCGGCCCGTCAGGGTCTCGCCCTGCGCGGCGCCGGGCCGCAGGATGCGCACCACCCCGAACGGCTCACCCGTTTCCTGCACACGCCGGAGCAGCTCCCGGTAGCGCGGCTCGAAGATATAGAGCGGCAGACGCTGACCGGGAAACAGGACGATGTTGGGCAGTGGAAACAGTGGAACGGACATGGCCTCTGGCGATCTCCCCGGCGCCGGCTTCAGCATCTCGCCTGGACCACCGGGACACTGCCCTAAAAGATACCTTCTGACCCGAAGAACCGTAACACTTCTTACAGCTTCATGAAGAGCCTTCCTTTAGGGCGCGTTTGCCGGGTGGCTCAGCCCGCTTCGCCGGAACCGGACCGGGCCGTACGGCGGGGCCGCCTGGGGGCCGGAGGATCGGGGGCCTTCCAGGCCCGCAGGTCGTCGGCCGACGCGCCCAGGGTCAGGAGGACGGCGCTGTCCTGGGTGGTCAGTCCGGCGGAAGGCAGCAGATCGGGCCGACGCGCCAGCGTCCGGGCCAGGGCCTGCTCGCGCCGCCACGCCGCGACCGCCGCATGGTTGCCGCCGCGCAACACCTCGGGCACCTCCTGGCCACGCCACTCGGGCGGGCGGGTGTACTCGGGGTAGTCGAGCAGGCCGCTGGAAAAGGAGTCGGCCTGATGCGAGGCCTCGTCGCCCAGCACCCCCGGCACGAGGCGCGCGACGGCCTCCAGGACGCAGGCCGCCGCCGCCTCGCCGCCCATCATCACGAAGTCTCCGATGCTCAGTTCGCGGGTGACGAGGCCCTCGGTGCGCGCGTCGAAGCCTTCGTAGCGCCCACACAAGAAGGCGAGGTGCGACTTGCCCGCCAGCTCCTCGGCCACCGCCTGCGTAAAGCGCTCGCCCGCCGGGCTGAACAGGATGACCTCGTCGGGGGGCGGGCGACCCGCATCGGCCGCGAGCGATTCCAGTGCCCGCGCGGCCACGTCCACCCGGATCACCATGCCCGCACCGCCGCCGTAGGGCGTGTCGTCCACCTTGAGGTGCCGGTTCTCCGAGAACTCGCGCATCTGCACGAGGTTCACGTCCACCAGCCCGCGCGCGCGCGCCTTGCCCACGATGGCCTCGGAGGCGAAGGGCGCGAGCAGTTCGGGAAACAGGGTCAGGAAGGAGAAGGTGAGCATGAGCCGCTCAGCCCTCCCGCTCCGGGGCGGGCGCGTCTTCTTCGGCGTCGCCCAGCAGGCCCTCCGGCGCATCCTCGGCCAGCCGCACGCGGGCGGGCCGCCCCGCCCCGCTTTCGATCACGACATACGGCGCCTGAAGGGGCAAGAAGGCCTCGCCGCCGGGGTGGGCCACGACCAGCAGGTCCTGGTGCCCGCCGTCGAACACGTCGCGGACCTCCCCCAGAACCTCGCCGCCGCTGCCCAGCAGGGGCAGGCCACGCAGGTCGTGGTAGTAGTAGCTGCCCTCCTCCAGCGCAGGGAGTTCGGCGTCGGCGGCATAGACCTCGGCGCCGCGCAGCACCTCGGCCTCCTCACGGGTCGTGACGCCCGCGAGGTGCAGCACCACGCCGGGAGCCAGCGCCTCGGTGCGCCGCAGCCGCAGCCAGCCGCGCCCGGCGACGTAGACCCGACCCAGGTCCATGACCTGCTCGGGGTCGCCCAGCACGTACAGCTTGACGCCGCCCTGCACGCCGTGCGGCCCCAGCAGATGGCCCAGGCGGGTGCTGTCGGCCGGGCCTTCGCCGGGCGGGCGGGAACCGGGGCGGCTCACGCCTTGCGCGGCGCGTCGAGGTCCACGTTCAGCCGCTCGCGGGGGTCGGAGGCGCTGCGCACCAGGGTACGGATCGCCTGGATCACGCGGCCCTGGCGGCCGATCAGTCGGCCTTCCTCGCCGGGGCCGACCCGCACGATGACCGTCGGGCCACGCCGGCTCACGCGCACGAGCGAGGGCTGGTCCACCACGCACTGCGCCAGAAAGAGGGTCAATTCGGCCGGATCGCTTTTCATGGCGGGCATTGTAGAGCAGTTCATCGGGAGGGCGGAGGCGGCCGGGCACAGGCACAGCGGCCACATTTCACGTCCTGCGCGCCCAAATTCGGCGTTGCGTGCCGGGCGGAAACCCTCTCGCTTCTTCCGGGGGACGGGCACCGGGACCGGAGGGCCGGGACCCGCCTCTCACCCTCGCCCAATGGTCGGGCGGTATGGTGCCTTAATCGTGAGTTTAGTGTTCAACTGGGCCGCCCTCGGGCAGCGGAGCGAGGGACCGGGAACCGGCGGCACGCTGCGCCGTGAACCGCAGGACTTCCGGGTCGAGGAAGTGCCGGCCTACCCCTTCTCGGGCGAGGGACCGCACCTCTACCTGCATGTCGAGAAGACCGGCCACACCACCGCCCACGTCGTGCGCGAGCTGTGCACCCAGCTCGGCGTGCGCGACCGCGACGTGGGGGTCGCGGGCCTCAAGGACCGGCACGCGGTCACGACCCAGTGGCTGAGCGTGCCCGCCAAGCACGAGTCGCGGCTGGGCCAGTTCACGCTGGACGGTGTCAGGATTCTGGAGACCACCCGGCACGGCAACAAGCTGGGCATGGGGCACCTGCGCGGCAACCGCTTCGTGGTGCGGGTCCGGGACGCGGCCGGGCAGGCCCCGGCGGCCGAGGCCACCCTGCGCACCCTGGTGGGGGGCGGCGTGCCGAACTACTTCGGGCCGCAGCGCTTCGGACTGGGCGGCCTGAACGCCGAGGAGGGTCTGCGCGTGCTGCGCGGCGAATCCGCGCTGCGTGACCCGCGCGTGCGCCGCTTCCTGACGAGCAGTGTGCAGAGCGCGGTCTTCAATGCGGCCCTGAGCCTGCGCCTGGAACGCGGCATCTTCGCGGCGGTGCTGGCCGGCGACATGGCGAAGAAGCACGCGACCGGCGGGGTCTTCCTGGTCGAGGACGCGGCGGCCGAGTCCGTGCGCGCCGCCGCCGGCGAGATCAGCGCGACGGGCACGCTCTTCGGGCGCAAGGCGCGGCCCCTGACCCTGGACGCGGGCGCGCTGGAGGCCGAGGCCCTGGCGGCCTTCGGGCTGACCCCGGCGGCCTTCGGGTCACGGCTGGGCGACCGCCGCTTCACGCGGGTCTTTCCAGAGGACGCGGGGATCGAGGCCACCGAAGACGGCTTCGTGGCCGCCTTCACGCTGCCCAAGGGCAGTTTCGCGACCAGTGTGCTGCGCGAGATCATGAAGTCGGACGTGGATTTCGCGGCGCTGGAAGGCGCCCCGGACGGCCTGACCGGGGCGCAGGACGCGGCGGGAGGCGGGGCCGACACCGATCAGGAGGAGACATGAGAAAACGCACCCTGGGCGCACTCGCGGCGCTGCTGTCCAGCCTGGCCCTGGCCTTTCAGGTGCCCGAGACGCAACTGAGCCTACGCACCTCGTACGGCGGAGCCGTCCTCGAGGGCCGGGTCTCGGCCTCCCGCAACGACGCCCTGACCGGCGTGTGGGCGGGGCCCGGCCGGGCGCGCCTGATGCGCTGCGCGCCGCTGTGTACGGTCGTGACCAGCGTCCCGGTGCAGGGCCTGCTCGTCCTGAGCGGCGACTCGGCCTACCGCGTGGCCCTGGCCGGGCAGTTCCAGGCCGGCCAGAAGATCAGCGTGACCCTGAAGTTCCAGAACCAGGGCGTGGTCGTGGCCCAGGCGGTCGTCAGCCGGCTGTGAAGGCCGCGCGGCAGGCCGAGCTGCGCCGCCTGTTCCTGGCGACCAGCTACGGCACGCCCCGGGAACGCTTCGGGCTGGGGCCGGCGCGGGCAGGCAGCGCGCCGCCGGGCTGGGCCACGCGCGGCGCGGCTTGGGCCATCGTGACCGCCTGGAATCCGGGAGGGTGGCAGGGGGACCGCGCCCGCAACGAGGCCGCGCAGCGTGACCTCGAACTCCTCGTACGCCGGTCGGGCTGCCCGGTGCTGGACGGGGTCAACGGCGAGGGCGAATGGGCCGAGCCGAGCCTGATCGTCCTGGGGGCTTCGCAGGAGCAGGCCCGCGACTGGGCGGCCAGCTTCGGGCAGGCGGCGGCCCTGTGGGGCCAGGGCGCGCGCGCGGCGCTGGTCTGGTCCCACGCGGCGCACCCGGCCCCGGAAGACCAGGCCTGGACCTTTCCCCTGCGGCCGGAACCGGACGGCCCGGACGGGGTATAGTGCCCGCTTGTGACGTTTGACGCCCCCCCCACGCCCCCTGCCCCGGACGCGATCTCGCCGCTGGGTGTCCTGCCTCCGCCGGGGCCGAACTGCGTGCACCTGCCCCTGCACGTGACCCCGCAGGAACTGGCCCGCTACGCGGTCGGGCTGGCGAACGCGCGCGGCGGTACGGTGCTCGTGGGCGTGGACATGCTGGAGGGCGGCGCGGGCCGGGCGGGCGCGCGCCACAGCGACGCGGGCGAGCTGCACCCCCTGATGGTCACGCACGCCATCTTCGAGCTGTCGGGGGGCCGCCTGACCGTGAACGTGCAGCACCACCGCCTGCCGGGCGGCGCGCGGGTACTGGCCGTGTTCGTGCCGCAGGCCCCCTACGTGCTGGCCGCCCCCGACGGCGCGGTCATCGCCTGGGACGGCGCGCACCTCGTGCCGGTCACGCCCGCCGAGAGCGAGCCGGTGGCCGACCAGGACTACACGGCGGTCGTGCCGCCCGACGCCTCGCTGGCCGACCTCGACCCGGCCGAGGTGGCGCGGCTGCGCTCGCTGGGGCGGCGTCAGGGCGCGGCGAACCTGCCGGACCTCGACTTCCTGCGTGAACTGGGGCTGCTCGTGCCCAGCGGCGGAGCGCTGCGGCCCACGCTGGCGGGCATTCTGCTGGCGGGCACCCCGGCGGCGTTGCGGGCACATGTGCCGCAGTCGGAGGTCTGCTTTTACCACCACGCGACCGCCGACGTGGAGTTCCAGTTCCGGGAAGACCTGCTGCGGCCCATTCCGGCGCTCCTCACGCGGCTGGCCGAGCTGATCCAGGCGCGCAACCGCTTCACCCCCGTGCAGGTGGGCCTGTTCCGTATCGAGGTCTGGGACCAGGACGAGGCGGTGTACCGCGAGGCGCTGCTCAACGCGCTCACCCACCGCGACTACACGCTGCGCGACGTGGTGCATGTCCACCACTATCCCGACCGGCTGGAGATCATGAATCCGGGCGGCCTGACGGGCGGCATCACGCCGGGCAACATCCTGCGCCACCAGCCCAAACGCCGAAATCCCCTGCTGGCCGAGGTCCTGGCCCGCCTGGGGCTGGTCGAGCGCGCGGGGGTCGGCGTGGACAAGATGTTCAGCCTGATGCTGCGCCACGGCAAGGAACCGCCCGAGTTCCTGACCTACCCCGACGCCGTGACCCTGAGCCTGCACAGCCCCGGCTTCGACGCCGAGTTCGTGCGCTTCGTGGCGCGCAAGCAAGAAGAGATGCAGACCCTGTCGCTGGACATGCTGATCGTGCTGAGCCTACTGGCCCGCGAGGGCGAGGCGACCCGCGCCCACCTCGCGCGCGCCCTGCAACTGCCCGAGGACCGCACGCCCCGGCTGCTGCGCAGCATGGAGGAGCACGGCCTGATCGCCCGCGCCGCCCCCGGGCGCGGCATCGCCTACCAGCTCACGGCGGAGGTCTGCGCGGCCCTGGGCAAGACGCCGCTGGGTCAGCCGGGCCCCGCCCAGCCGGCTCCGGTTCAGCCTGTTCCGGCGCAGCCCCCGGTGTCCTCGCCCCCCGCCGTCCCGGCACCGGACCCGGCCCCCACCCCGCGCCCCCGGTCCGCGAAGGCCACCCCGGACAAGACCCGCCGACCGGCCCCCGCGCCCGATCCCTCGGCGCTGACGACCGCCGAAATCCGGGCCGTCGCCCTGACCCTGGCGCGTGAGCGCGGACAGGTGCGCAACGCCGAGCTGCGCGAGACCTGCGGCCTGAAGACCCAGCAGGCCTGGCGCGTCCTGCGGAGGCTGGTGCAGGACGGCCTGCTCGTCAAGCGCGGCAATGGCACGCGTGATGCCTATTACGAACTGGGCTGACAGGGCCCAGGGGGCTCAGGCCTGTGCCAGCGCCGCGTTCAGCTCGTCGCGCAGTGTACGCGCCGCCTCCCGTCCGGCGACCACATCCAGACCGGCGGCGTACTGCACGGCGCGGCTGGCGCTCGCCAGCGCCCCGGTGCCGTCCGAATGGAAGGCGGGGGCCAGATCGGCCGCCCGCGCGCCCTGTGCTCCCAGACCCGGCAGCAGCAGCAGTGCGCGGGGCATCGCGGCGCGGAACCGGGCGAGGTCGCCGGGATGCGTCGCCCCCACCACCGCGCCCACGCTGGCGTACCCGTCCCCGGCTTCCTGCGCGTTCAGGCGGGCGATCTCGGCGGCCACCCGCTCGCTGATTCCCTCGCCCTGGAGGTCGTCCTGGCCCGGATTGCTCGTCTTGACCAGCACGAAGACGGCTCCCGCATTCGCCCGCGCGGCCTCCACGAAGGGCGTCAGGGTGGCGAAGCCCAGGAAGGGATTGACCGTCAGGGCGTCTCCGGCGTGCGCTCCCGCGAGCCAGCCCTGGGCGTAGGCGGCGGCCGTCGTGCCGATGTCGCCGCGCTTGCCGTCCAGCAGCACCGGCAGCCCCAGCGTGCGCGCCTGGGCACAGACCTCCTCGAGCAGCGTGAAGCCCGGCAGTCCCAGCGCCTCGAAAAAGGCGAGCTGCGGCTTGACGCACGCGGCGAAGGGCGCGGTGGCCTCCAGCACGTCGAGGGTATGGCTGCGCAGCGCGTCCAGGTCCCGGTACTCGGAGAGGCGGGGATCGAGGCCCACGCAGAGCCGGGTCTGGAGGCGGCGGGTGCGGTCGGTCACGGCCTGGGCGAAAGTCATCGGCGCGAGGCTAACACGGCGCGCGCCGCCTCCACGATGGCGGCGTTGTCCTGGGCGGGCCGGCCGTCAGGCAGGGTCAGCATGTCCTCCAGCCCGGCGCGGGTCGCGAGGCCCCGTTCGGCGGCGCGGCGCACGAGCGGCCACGCGCTGCGGTCCAGCCCGTGCAGCAGCCGAGGCACGCCCGGAGCCACGCCACGCAGGGCCGCCAGCAGGGCGTCGGCCTGGGACAGGGCGGCCTCCTCCGGCCCGTCGGGCAACTCGGCGAGAATCCGTGTCAGGCGGTCCGTGCCGGGCCAGCCGCGCAACTGCGCCGCCGCTTCCGGTGTCCACACGCCCGCCTCGACGCCGATCCTGCCGCCGAGCAGCAGGTCGGCCAACGCCCGTGCGTGCGGCTCGTGGACATTGACCGACACGTAGTCGGGCCGCGCCTGCGGGGGCAGCGCCAGCCAGGCGCGCGCCGCCGCGAGCTGGCCCTCCACGTCCGGCAGAATCCAGAAACCGCTGGAGATGCCGGCCGGCACCCCCGGGCACGCCGCGCGTACGGCCCGCAGCGCCGACGCCACGTCGTCGGCCGAGAGGCTCTCCCGGCCCCCGGCGCTGCGGGGGTGCAGGTGCAGGGCCTGCGCGCCCGCCCGCACAGCCGCGAGGGCCTGCGCCGCCAGTTCGGCGGGCCGCAGGGGCACCGCCGGGTGGTCTGCGGGCGTCCGTGGACCGTTCAGACAGGCCTGAAGCATGTCCCGGACTGTACCCTGCCCCCATGACCTTTTCCATCGTGGGCCGCGACCCCCTCACCGGCGACCTGGGTGTGGCGGTCGCCAGCAAGTTCCTGGCGGTCGGGGCACTGGTGCCCTTCGTGCGCGCGGGCGTGGGCGCGGTGGCGACCCAGAGCTACGTGAACCCCACCTACGGCCCCGAGGGCCTGCGCCTGCTCGCCTCGGGCCGCGCGCCGCAGGAGATCGCCGCGACCTTCCGCGCCCAGGACGCCGGCTTCGAGCAGCGGCAGTTCGGGCTGGTGGCGGCCGACGGCCGGGCCGTGACCCACACCGGCCAGCAGTGCCACGCCTGGGCGGGGGGCCTGACCCGGGAGGACGTGGCCATCCAGGGCAACATCCTGACCGGGCCGGAGGTCGTGGACGCCATGCTGGCCGCCTGGGAGGACGCGCAGGGTCAGCCCCTCCCCCGGCGGCTGCTCGCAGCGCTGCGTGCGGGCGACGCGGCGGGCGGCGACCGGCGCGGGCGACAGTCGGCGGCGCTGCTGTGCGCCGGACCGGGACGCGGCTACGCGGGGCTGAGCGACGACTGGGTGAACCTGCGCGCCGACGACCATACCGACCCCTGCGCCGAGCTGGAGCGGCTGCTGGACCTCCACGACCTGCTCTTCGGTCGCCCGCAGACGACCCGTCCCCTCACGCCGGACGAGCTGGACTGGCTGCGCGCCCTGCTCGTGCGCGGGGGCTACGCCGGGACGCTGGCGGGCGGCTCCTGGAACGCCGAGACCGAGGCGGCGGCCTGGGCCCTGTACGGCACCGAAAACCTGGAGGAACGCTGGGTGCCGGGCGGCGAGGTGGACCCGGCGGCGCTCGCCTACCTGCGGGAGAAGTTCGGTTCCTGATCCGCCGGAGGGGTAGACCCACCCGGAGAGGCCCTCCCCCCTCCCCCACCCCAGATGGCGTCCCACACGCTTCCTGCACTAAACTCGGCCCATGCGCCTTTCCGCCACCGACGTGTACGCCTTTCAGGCGCTGGGCTTCCTGGGGCTACAGGACGCCGGGCGCTGGGTCGCCAGCGAGGAGATCAGCGAGGCGACGGGCATCCACCGGCCCTACCTCGTGCGGATTCTCGCGGCGCTTTCGGCCAAGGGCGTCGTCAAGAGCAAGAAGGGCATCGGCGGGGGCTACGCGCTGGCGCGCAAGCCGCAGCTCATCTCACTGTGCGAGGTCGTGCGGGCCATCGACGGCCCCGTGGCGCCGCTGTCGTGCATCAGCCTGAACTGGCACGAGGCCTGCCCCGAGGAGGGCCGCTGCCACGTACGCGCCACCGTATATACCCGCATGCGCGACGCCATGCTGGCCGTGTTGCAGGAGTTCAGCGTGGACGACCTCGTGCAGGATGCCCGGCAGGGCGTGGGCTACGGCCACTGCCTGGGACACCTGCTCAAGCCGGGGGCCTAGGCGGCCCTCGCCCCCGGCGGCGTCCTCGCCCGGCCCGCCTACTCGCCCAGCGCCTGCCCGTTGAGCGTGAGTCGCCCGTCCGTGAGCTTCAGCTCGGTCGAGAGCTGACCGCCCGCCTCGCGCACGTAGCCTCCGCCCACCAGACCTTCGAGGGTCTGGGTGAGGTCGCCCGCGCCGCCCCCCAGCGCCGCCAGGTCCTCGATCGCCTGCCGGGGCGCGCGGCCTTCGAGGCGGAGGTCGAGCAGGCCCATCAGGGCGGCGGGCACGGCGGCCATCCTGCGCAGGTCCTCGGCGCCCCCCTGCGCGAGCTGCTCGGCCAGCCGCTGCGCCGAGGCCTCGCCGGTCAGGACGATCTCGCCGCCCGGCTCGGTGACGCTCAGGCGGTCCAGCGTGAGTTTCGGGCTGCCCCGCAGCAGCGCCAGCCCGGCCGCCTCCAGTTCCCTGGTCTGCGCGTCGGTCAGGTCCGGCGTCGCCCCGGCGCGCGCGCCGTTCTGGACCTCACGCGACACGGCGAGAAGCCGCTGCAGCGCCGCGCGGTCGAGGTGGCGCAGGCCGAGGTCGAGCTGCACGTTCTTCAGGTCGGTCCCGGCCACCTTCACCTCGGCCACGCCGTACTTCAGCGCCGCGTCGTAGAAGTCGCCGCTCCGGGTGGTCTGCGACGCCACCTTCAGGCCGCCGAGAGAGACCTCCTGATCCTCTCCCGAGAAACTGAGGCGGTCGGCCGTGAAGGCCATGTCGCCCGTACCGAGCTGGTCGTCCGGGCCGCTGCGCTGCGTGGTGCCCGCGAGCCTGAAGCCGCTGAAGTCCGCCTTTCCCTCCGGGCCGGCCGAGGTCAGGCCGGGCCAGCCCAGGTCGGTGCTCGTGCGCCCGCCCTCCACCCGCACGGTGCCGCCCAGCGCCTTCCAGGTCACCGTCTGGCCCTCCTGGGTCGTCTGCCCCTGCGGCACGGTCACGCGGCTCTCGGTGCTGCCGGCCAGCCCCACCAGGGTATGGATCGCCGGTTTCTCGCCGGGAAACAGCTTCTCGTACTCGGCCTGCATGCCGGCGTCGGCAAAGCGGAAGGTGGTGTCTACCGTGGCCTGCCCCACGCCACGCAGTCCTGGCAGCGGCCCGTGCCGGATGTGATTGGTGATGAGCAGGGTCAGAGGTCGGCCTGAATCCGAAGGCGTCTCCTTGAGGGTCAGGGTCAGGGTCTGGGTGCTGTCGGTCAGGCCCTTGCGGTAGCCGGTCTCGCTCAGGGTGGCGACCCCCGACGAATTGACCTGCGCGGCCAGTCCCCGGCCGAAGTCCTGGGTGATGGCCTGCGCGCGCCCCGAAAAGACGGCGGTGGCCCCGGCATAGGCCCCGACCAGCAGGGCGGCCCCGAGCGCCAGGGCGGGCCAGGGCGAACGGCGGCGGGCGGCGCGGCGGGTGCGGAGAGGATTGGGCTGCGTCATCTGGATAGGACCTCCTGAGTCGGGAATGAAGCAGAGGTGAGAACTGTCTCCTGCAGGGTACGGCCCCGGCGCCGGGAGCGTTCCCTCGTTTGCGGCACGCCCCCCGCGCCCCGCTTATCCAGACAATCTCCCCTGTCTCCAGGGACGATGGAGGCCTGCGCCCTTGTGCCGGGCAACCCGATAGTTTACCTTTCTGGTCAATGATTGCGCCCGCCCCTGCCCCGTGTCCGTGCTGCCGACGCCGTCATCTGCCCTGACACCGCTGCACCCCGAACTTTCGCGCCGGAGGCGACCCCCATGTCCGACATCGAAACCCTGAAAAAAGAACTGCCCCCCTTCGAAATCTTCGACCTGATCCCGCAGTACGCGGCGGCGGGCGCCATCGACCCCGAGAAGCTCGACCTGCTGAAGTGGGCGGGCGTGTACCCCCAGCGCCCCCAGGAGGACGGCTTCCTGATGATGCGCGTCAAGGTGCCCACCGCCGAGCTGAGCGCCGACACCCTGCGCGTGGTGGCGGGCATCGCCGAGGACTTCGGGCGCGGGCTGCTCGACGTGACCGACCGGCAGGCCTTCCAGTTCCACTGGCTGCGCATCGAGAACATCCCCGCGATCCTCGACCGCCTGGAGGCGGTGGGGCTGCACACGCGCGGGGCCTGCGGCGACACCGTGCGCGCCGTGATCGCCTCGCCGCTGGCCGGCCTGGACGCCCGCGAGCGCATCGACGTGCGTCCTATCGCCGCCGCGATGGAAGGCACCCTGAGCGGCAACCGCGACTTCGAGGACCTGCCGCGCAAGTTCAAGATCAGCATCACCGCGACGCCCGAGCTGGAGGGCATCCACCTCATCAACGACATCGGCTTTCTGGCCCATGAGCTGGACGGCGAGGTCGGCTTCGACGTGTGGGTGGGCGGCGGTCTGGGCGCGGTCGCACACCTCGCCAAGCGCCTGGGCGTGTTCATCACCCCCGACGAAGTGGTCGAAGTAGGCCGCGCCATCGCCGGGGCCTACCGCGACCACGGCTACCGCCAGAACCGCAAGAAGAGCCGCCTGAAGTTCCTGATCAAGGACATCGGCGTCGAGAAGTTCCGCGAGATCGTGGAGACCGAGTACCTGGGCCGCAAGCTGCGCGACGGCCCCAGCGCCCCGGTGGCCCGCTTCGGCGGCAGCGACGTGCTGGGCGTGAACCCCCAGAAGGACGGCCTGAACTACGTCGTCCTGACGACGACCGTCGGGCGCATCAACCCCGACAAGGCGCGCGCCCTGGCCGATCTGTCGGAGAAGTACGGCAACGGCATGCTGCGCACGACCGCCTTCCAGAACATGATGATTCCCAACGTGCCCACCGGGAACGTGGACGCGCTGGTGGCCGAACTCCAGACGCTGGACCTGGCCCCCAAGGCCACGCTGCGCGGCACGACCATCGCCTGCACCGGCACGCAGTTCTGCCGCCTGGCCCTGACCGAGACCAAGGCGCGCGTGGCCGGCATGATCGACGTGCTCGAACCTTTGCACAGCGACCTGGACGTGCCCTTCGTCATCAACCTGACGGGCTGCTCGAACGCCTGCACGCGCTATCAGGTGGCCGACCTGGGCTTCATGGGCGCCAACCGCACCAACAAGGAAACGGGCACCGAGGACGAGGTCTACAACGTCCACCTCGCGGGCAGCATCGGGCAGGCGCAGCGCACCGGCACCAAGCTGCGCGGCGTGGTGCCGGCCGAGCGGCTGACCGAGTACACCGACAAGGTGCTGGGCGACTTCAAGGCCAACAAGGAAGCCGGCGAGAGCTTCGTGGAATACGCCGACCGCATGGGCCAGGAACGTTTCCTCCCCGACACCGTGCTGGCCGCCGGCAAAGAACTGGTGAACGCGTGAGCCCCACACGTCCGGAGGGCCGCGTCGTCTGGCTCACCGGCCTGTCGGGCGCGGGCAAGAGCACGCTGGCCAATGCCCTGTACACCGAGCTGCTCGCGCGGGGCGAGGCCGTGGAACTGCTGGACGGTGACGCCGTACGCGAGAACCTCAGCAAGGGCCTGGGCTTTTCCAAGGCCGACCGCGACACCAACGTGCGGCGCATCGGCTTCGTGGCCGGGCTGCTCGCCAAGCATGGCGTGACCGTGCTGGTGAGCGCCATCAGCCCCTACGCCGACACCCGGCGCGAGGTGCTGGCGGGCCTGCCCGACGCCCTGGAGGTCTTCGTGGACGCCCCGCTGGAGGTCGTGACCGAGCGCGACGTGAAGGGCCTGTACCTGAAGGCCATCGCGGGCGAGATCCCGCACTTCACGGGCGTCAGCGACCCCTACGAGGCCCCCACCGCGCCGGACCTGCACCTGCGCACCGACCAGATCAGTGTGGAAGAAGGCCTGCGGCAGCTGCTCGCGCGCCTGGACCGCGAGCCGGTGGGCGCATGACCGCCACGCACCACCAGCCCGAACAGGTCCTGACCCCCGAGCAGGCGCTGAGCCGGCAGGCCCAGGGCGAGCCGACCGACGCCCTGACCACCGAACCGCGCGCCCCGCGCGAGCCGGGCGGCGTGGCCGAGGCCGACGTCCCTGCCTTCACCCCCGAGACCGACCCGCTGGAGGTCATCCGCTGGGCGCTCGCGGCGCACCCCGACGTGCTCATGCCGAGCGCCTTCAACCTCAACGGCGTGGTGCTGCTCGACCTCGCGGTGCGGGCGGGCTACCGGGGCGAGGTCGTGTTCGTGGACACCGGCTACCACTTCGCCGAGACGCTACAGACCCGTGACCGCCTCGCGGCGCGTTACCCCGAGCTGACCTTCGTGACCCTGAACGCGGGGGCCAGCCCCGACGACGGCCAGACCGACCCGGTGCTGTACGCAGGCGATCCCGACGCCTGCTGCGCCGTGCGCAAGGTGGCCCCCCTCCAGCGCTACCTGAAAGACCGCGCCCCCTCGGCGCTGCTCAATGCGCGCAGCCGCGATCAGGCGACCACCCGTGCCGACATTCCCTTCGTCGAGGCCGGGGCGCGCGTGAAGGTCAACCCGCTGGCGCACTGGACGCGCGAACGCCTGGAGACGTATGCGGCCGAGCACGACCTGCCGGTGAACCCGCTGTATTTCGACGGGTTCCTGAGCATCGGCTGCTGGCCCTGCACGCGCGCCGTGCGCCCCGGCGAGGACGCCCGCGCGGGCCGCTGGGCGGGCAAGGGCAAGACCGAATGTGGTCTGTGGGCCGGCGAAGGCAAGCTCTGAGCATCTTTTCCTCCGGCCTCCTTTTTTTTGCTTCAATAGTTGACCTTTTTCATCGAGATTGACTTCCATCACACTTCCGCGGCGTACCCCGCTCAGAGGACCCACCATGACCATCCTGACCACCCCCGCCACCTCCTCCCCCTCCCCCATCGTTCTGCCCGCACCCCTGGGCGGCACCCTCGTGCAGCGTGTCCGGCATACGGACGCCGCCGAGTTCGCGCAGCGCCCCCACCTGGAGATCGGGGACCGCGCGCACGCCGATCTGGAGATGCTGGCGACGGGCGCGTACTCGCCCCTGAGCGGCTTTATCGGTGAGGCCGACTACCTGTCGGTCATCAAGCACCTGCGGCTCGCGGACGGCACGCCCTGGAGTCTGCCGATCACACTGCCGGTGGGCGCCGAGCAGGCCGAGGGGCTGAGCGGTACGGTCGTGCTGACGCGCGGCGGCGTGGCGGTCGGGCTGGTCGAGGTGCAGGAGAAGTACCGCGCCCGCAAGGCCTACGAGGCCCGCGAGGTCTACCGCACCGAGGACGCGGCGCACCCTGGCGTGGCGGCGCTGTATGCCCAGGGCGACGTGAACCTCGCGGGGCCGGTCACGCTGTTCGAGGTGCCGCGCGGGGCTTTCCCCCGCCACCACCGCACGCCCGCCGAGGTCCGCGCCGTGATCGAGGCGCGCGGCTGGCGCTCGACGGTGGCCTTCCAGACCCGCAACCCCATCCACCGCGCGCACGAATACCTGCACAAGGTCGCGCTGGAACTCGTGGACGGCCTCCTGCTGCACCCGCTGGTCGGGACCACCAAGGGCGACGACGTGCCCGCCGAGACGCGCGTGGAAGCCTACGAGGTGCTGCTCGACGGCTACTACCCCCAGGCCCGCACCCTGCTGAGCGTGTACCCGGCCGCCATGCGCTACGCCGGGCCGCGCGAGGCCATCGTGCACGCGCTCTCGCGCCGCAACTACGGGGCCACCCACTTCATCGTGGGCCGCGACCACGCCGGCGTGGGCAGCTACTACGGCACCTATGACGCCCAGGACATCTTCGGGACCTTCTCGCAGGAGGAACTGGGCATCCAGATCCTGAAGTTCGAGCACACCTTCTACTGCAAGACCTGCGGCCAGCTCGTGAGCCCGCGCACCTGCCCCCACGACGCCTCGCACCACCTCGTGCTGAGCGGCACCAAGGTCCGCGAGAAGCTGCGCGCGGGCGAGAACCTGCCGCCCGAATTCACCCGCCCGCCCGTGGCCGAGGTGCTCCGCAAGGCCTACGCCTCGCAGGACTGAACCCGCGACGCCGTCCAGGTCCGGGCCCGGGCGGCAGACCCTACGCATCTCAGGCGGCCTTGAACTTCACATCACGACTCTCACTCTGCGGACGAGGAAGATGGCCTATCCTCGCCGCTTTGTGACCTTAGTTTCTTTTGATCTGGAGGACTCCATGAACCGAACCCTTCCCCTGCTGCTCGCCCTGACCGTCTCCGCCGCTTCGGCTCAGGCCGCCACCACCGTCCGCCTCGGCTTCTTTCCCAACCTGACGCACGCCCCCGCCCTGGTGGGCATCGAGCGCGGCACCTTCCAGAAGGCGCTGGGGAGCGTCAAGCTTGACCCGCGCGAGTTCGTCTCGGGCACCACGCTGACCGAGGCCTTCGCGGCCGGGCAGATCGACATCGCCTACGTGGGGCCGGGGCCGGCCATCAGCGCGGCGGCGCGCGGGATGCCCGTGCAGTTCCTGGCCGGCGCGGCCGAGGCGGGCGCGGTGCTCGTCGCCCGGCAGGACAGCACCGTCAAGAGCTACAAGGACCTCGCGGGCAAGAACGTGGCCGTGCCCAGCCTGGGCAACACCCAGGACATCAGCCTGCGCCACATCCTGAACGAGTCGGGGCTGAAGTCCAAGACGGACGGCGGCAACGTGACCATCACGCCCATTCCGCCGGCCGACATCGTCGCGGCCTTCGCGGGCAAGCGGGTGGACGCCGCCCTCGTCCCCGAACCCTGGGGCGCAGCCCTCGAAGCCCAGGGCCACCGCGTGATCGGCACCGAAAAGACCGTGTGGCGCGACGGCCGCTACCCGACCGCCATCGTGATCGTGAACGCCAAGTTCGCGCAGGCCAACCCGGCCCTGGTCGCGGCCTTCCTGAAGGCCCACACCGACGCCGTGACCTACCTGACCAAGTCCCCGGCCGCCGCGCAGACCGTCGTGAACACCAAACTCCAGAAACTGACCGGCGCGAAACTCGACCTGCGCGTGCTGCAACGCGCCTTCGCGCGCACGCGCTTCACGACCACCCTCGATCCCGAGGCCATGAAGGAATACTCGGCGCTGAACGTGGAAGCGGGGTACGCCCGCAGCGCGCCCGACCTCGCACCGTTCTTCCGGAAGTAACGTGACGGTCCGCGTACAACCCGATCTCTCGCGGCCCCGGCGCCGTGGCCCCGGCCGCGCGCAGGTGGTCGTGTGGCAGCTCGTGGGCCTCGCGGTCATCGTGGGCCTGTGGTGGCTCGTGACCGACGGCCTCAAGCTCTACCCCGGCTACGTGTTTCCCAGCCCGCGGGCCGTGTGGACCGAGATCAGCTACGGGCTGTGGGGCACCGGGCCGCAGGACGGCAAACTCCTGTCGGCCATCGGCGGCAGCCTGCGCCGGGTGCTGACCGGCTACGTGGCCGGGCTGGTCCTGGGCGGCGTCATCGGCCTGCTGATGGGCGCGTGGTTGCCGCTGCGGGCCACCCTGGGGGCCTACCTGACGGGCGTACAGAGCATCCCGAGCATCGCCTTCGTCCCTTTCGCCATCCTGTTCCTGGGCCTGAACGAGAAGGCCGTGCTGTTCGTAGTCATTCTGGAGGCCTTCATTCCGGTCGCGCTGGCCGTCTCGGGCGCGCTGCTGAACGTGCCTCCCGCCTTGCAGGTCGCGGGGCGGACCCTGGGCGCACGGGGGGTCGGCCTGACGCTGCGCGTGCTGCTGCCCGCCTCGGTGCCCAACATCCTGACCGGCCTGCGCACGAGCTGGAGCTACGCGTGGCGCGCGCTGGTGGGGGCCGAGCTGCTCATCGCCGGCGTGCAGAGCCTGGGGTCGCAGCTGGAGGTCGGGCGCAACACCGCCAACGTGGCGCTGGTCCTGGCGACCATCATCATCATCGGCCTGATCGGCGGCCTGTTCGACGCCGTGCTGCGCGCCGTCGAAGGCCGGGTACGTCGCGACTACGGCCTCGAGGTGACACAATGACGGCCGTGGCCCCCGAACCGACCCCCACCCCTGCTCCGGCCTCGGCTCCCAGTACGCCGCGCACGGGTCAGGGCACCAGCCTCACGCTGGACGGCGTGGCCTACCGCTACGGTCAGCGCCGGGGCGGGCAGCAGGCGGCCGGCGTCGGACCGCTGAACCTGAAGGTGCAGCCGGGCGAGTTCCTGTGCGTGGTCGGGCCGTCGGGCAGCGGCAAGAGCACCCTGCTCTCGCTGCTGGCCGGATTCCTGAGCCCGCAGCAGGGCCAGATTCTGCTGGGCGACCGCGCCATCCGTGGCCCCGACCCCCGGCTGACCCTGGTGCAGCAGGAGGCCGCGCTGTTTCCCTGGCTGACCGTGACCGGCAACGTGGCCTTCGGGCTCGACAGCCAGCGCCTGCGTGGCCCCGAACGCAAGACCCGGATCGAGAACGCGCTGCGGCTGGTGGGCCTGGGCGACTACGCCACCCGGCGTGTCCACGAACTTTCGGGCGGCCAGCGCCAGCGCGTGAGCATCGCCCGCGCGCTGGCGGTGCAGCCGGGCCTGCTGCTGCTCGACGAGCCCTTCAGCGCGCTCGACGTACAGACGCGCACGGCCCTGGCCGACGAACTGCTGGGCATCTGGTGGGCCCAGAAGGTGACCGTGGTCTTCGTGACCCACCAGCTCGAAGAGGCCCTGCATCTCGGGCAGCGGGTGGTGGCCCTCAAGGACGGGCAGGTGGCCCTCGACGCCCCGGCCCGCGACCTGACGGTGGGTGCGTTGCGCGCAACCCTGGACTGAGGGTCAGGTCGTGGGGCGGGCGGCGTGGAGTCAGCGACTCCGGCCGCCCGCCCCGCTTATCCGTCCAGCGTTCAGCCAGATCAGGAAAAGCCTTCGGGCTTTCTGAAGCGCCTCTGCACCGGCTCTTGAGACTGCGCGGACAGGCCGTCGTCGCCCCCTAGACTCCTCTCACTTCACCGGAGAGAGGTTCCACCTATGAAAAAAATGCTGCCCGTTCTGTCCACCCTGCTCGTCTCGACCGCCTTCGCCGGAGGCGCGCAACCCCCGATGGCCCCGATGCCCATGCCGATGCCCATGCCCATGCCCGCAGCGGCCCCGATGGCTCCGGGCATGGCCGACCGAGGCACCGTCAACGTGAACGGCGCGACCGTCTTCTACAAGGCCCAGGGTCAGGGCCAGCCCCTGCTGCTTATTCACGGCTACCCGCTGAGCGGCGAGCTGTTCAAGAACAACCGCGTCATTCCCGGCTACCGCGTGATCACGGTGGACCTGCCCGGCTTCGGCATGAGCACCGCGCCCAGCCGTGACGCCAGCATCGAGAACTACGCCCGCACGATGGTCGGTTTCATGGACGCCATGAAGATCGACAAGGCGGTCGTCGGCGGCATGAGCATGGGCGGCATGACGCTGCTCCAGATGTACAAACTGGCCCCCGAGCGCTTCAAGGGCCTGATCTTCATCGACACGACCGCCGACCCGGCCGGTGTGGCCGAGGCCGCCACCTGGCGCGGCCAGGCCCAGCAGGCCGAGCAGATGGGCGTGGCCAGCCTCGTCCCCGGCCTGCTGCCCCGCATGCTGACCGGCGAGAGCCGCATGAAGATGCCCAACCAGGTCGAGCACCTCTCGAACATCGTCAAGGGGGCCAGCCTGAACGGGGCCATCGGCGGCGGCAACGCCCTGGCCGCCCGCCCCGACGCCAATCCCATCCTGCCGACCATCAAGGTGCCCACCCTGCTGGTGTTCGGAGCCGAAGACAACGTCACGCCCACCGAACTCGCCATGAAGATGCAGAAGGGTATTGCGGGCAGCAAGCTGGCCCTGATCCCGGGTGCGGGCCACGCCGCCGTATTCGAGAAGGCCGCCGCCGCGAACGCTGCGATGGTCGAGTGGCTGCGCACGGTGCGCTGAGCCGCTGTAGAGCAAGAGAAAGGCGGCGGGGACGCGATGTCCCCGCCGCCTTTCTCTTGCTCCAGTTCGTACGGATGCCGTTCGATGCGTCCACCGAGGCTCGCCCCCTGTGGCCCGGGGCTCGGGGGCGGCCCCTCACCCCCCATCTCCTCCTCTGACCGGACCGGATCAGTGGGCGGCGACGACCTCGCGTCCGCGCTGCTCCTCGGCGAGGCGGGGCCAGTTCACGCGGCGGCGGCGCCACTCGAACACGAGCACCTTGACGATCTCCTCCAGGCTGCGGGCCAGGAACACGCCCCAGACGCCCATCGGGGTGTACAGCCCCAGCCAGATGGCGAGCGGCAGCCCCACCACGAAGGCCCCGACCACGTCGCCCGTGATGACGCCCTTGCCGTCGCCCGCGCTGGGCAGCACGCCGCCCCCCACGATCATGTTGCGCACCTTGAAGACCTGCGTGGCGGCATTGATAAGGATGCCGACCACAGCGATCTCCTGCACGCTGTCCCCCACGCGCGGAAACAGCACCGGCAGCAGCAGCGAACTCAGGGCGAAGAGCAGCCCGAAGCCCAGCCCGGTCGCCAGCCCCGCCCGTGAGATACGCCGCAGCCACAGTTGCGCGCCCGGAGCGTCGCCCGCGCCGAGCGAGCGCCCGATCAGGACGGTCGCCGCGCTCATCAGGCCGAAGGACCCGACCACGAAGATGCCCTCCAGCGTCTGCACGATCTGGCTGGCGGCCAGGGCCACGGTGCCCACCCGCGCGAACACGGCGGCGTACATGAAGCCCCCCAGGCTCCACACGAACTCGGTGAAGGCCAGCGGCGCCGACAGGGCCAGCAGCGGCCGGGCGATACGGCCCCAGTCGGGCCGTGCGGGGAGGCTCAGGGCGGCCAGCCGGCGCGGCCCGTAGATCTGGTAGGCCAGGATGGCGGCCTTGAGGGTGTTGGCGACCACCAGCGCCCAGGCGGCCCCGACCACACCCAGTTCGGGAAAGGGGCCGGTGCCGAAGACCAGCCCGACCGCCACCACGCACTCGACCGCCACCGAGATGCTCGTGGCGATCAGGGGGGTGCGCGCGTGCCCCAGCGAGCGCAGCGCCCCGCTGAAGATCCAGCCCAGCATGCCCGGTACGAGCGCCAGCATGGCGACCCGCATGTAGGGCGTGGCGGCCTGGGTCACGTCCTCGGCCCCGCCCGCGAGGTGCAGCAGCGTGCCCGCCCCGGCGATGACCGGCACCGAGACGAGGACCGCCAATACCACCGAGGACAGCAACGTGACGGTCAGGGTGTGGTTGACCCCGGCCTGGTCGCCCGCACCCGTGCGCCGCGCGACCAGGATGCTGGTGCCCGAGCCGAGCGCGCCCAGCGTCACGAAGAACAGGAAGGTCAGGCTGCCCGACAGGCCCACCGAGGCCACCGCGACCGCCCCCAGGGTCCCCACGATGATCTGGTTGATGAAGGTGAGCAGCAGCTGGATGACCATCTCCAGGCTGACCGGGACGGCGATGGACGCGATTTCACGTCTGGGCGAGGGGTGAATCGATTCAGAAGGTGGGCTGGTGGCGGGAGGCGCAGACATTGGCCCAGGCTACACCCGCCGCGCCGCTCAGGCGTCAGCCGTTTGGCGGGGTGGGAGCTGCACACGCGGCGGCCCCCACCCCCGACCCTCACTCGGTCTGCTTGTCTTCCTTGATCTCGGCGGCCAGCTCGGCCGAGCGCTCCGCACGGGGGTTGATCTTCTCCAGCACCCGCGCGAAGGCGGCGACCACCTGATCGATCTGCTCCTTGCTGATGGTCACGGGCGGCAGGAAGCGCACGACCAGCGGCGTGGCCTGGAGGGTCAGCACGCCTTCCTCGTGCTCCAGGGCGGCGATGTAGGGCGCGCTCTTTTCCTTGAGCTCCACGCCGATCATCAGGCCCAGGCCGCGCACCTCGCGGATCTTGGGCGAGCCGATGGCGCGCAGCTTTTCCATGAAGTACGCGCCCTTCTCGCGGGCCTGCTCGGCCATGTTCTCGCGCTTCATGGCCCGCAGGGCCGCGACCCCGGCCGCCATCGTCATGGGATTGCCGCCGAAGGTCGTGCCGTGGCCGCCCGCCGGCATCCGGTCGGCGACCTCGGTGGTCATCGCCAGCGCGCCGACGGGCAGCCCGCCCGCCATCGCCTTGGCGAGCGTCATGGCGTCGGGCACCACGCCCGAGTGCTCGCAGGCGAACATCTTGCCGGTGCGGCAGAATCCGGTCTGGATCTCGTCGAGGATCAGCAGGGCGCCCTTTTCCTTCGTGATGCGGCGGGCCTCCTGCATGAACTCGATGCTGGCCGGGCGCACCCCGCCTTCGCCCTGCACGGGCTCGAGGATCACGGCGGCCGTCTCGTCGGTGACGGCGGCACGCAACTGCTCGATGTCGCCGTAGGTGATGAAGTCCACGTTGCGGTTGTCCACGGCGTCACCGAAGGGCTCGCGGTACTTGGGCTCCCAGGTGAAGGCGAGCGCGCCCAGCGAGCGGCCCGAGAAGCCGCGCTTCATGCTCACGAAGCGCTTGCGGCCGGTGCCCGTGATGGCGAACTTCTTGGCCGCCTCCATCGCCTCGGTGCCCGAGTTGCACAGGAACACGCGGTCCAGGCCCTGGGGCAGCACGCCCACGAGTTCGGTCAGGAATTCGGCGCGCTTGTCGTTGGGCAGCGTCTGCGGCATCACGATGAGGCGGTCGGCCTGGTCCTTGATGGCCTTGACCACGTCGGGGTGGCCGTGCCCGATGTTCGCCACGCCGTAGCCCGCCACGCAGTCGATGTACTCGCGGCCGGTCTCGTCCCAGACGGTCGCGCCCTTGGCCCGCACCATCACGACCTGGTGCTTGTTGTACACGCCGCTGTCGTACTTCTGTTCGGCCTCGAGCCACTTGCTCTGCTGCGGTTGGGTCGTCATGGACTTCAGTGTAGGGGCAAACGGCGGCCCTGGGCAGGCCGGTGTCCAGCCCGCCGGACCCGGCCTCAGAAGTGTTCCGCGCCGCGCCACCGCACGGCCCGCACGTAGACCGACGCCGCCGCGAGGCAGCCCGGACGCTGCGCGCGGGCCAGCGACCCGCAGATGGTCTGGAGGTTGCGCAGTAGCGCCGCGTCGCTGCGCAGACGGTTTTCCGGCGTGTGGGCCTCGCGCCCCAGGTTGCGGTACGCGAAATCGTGGACGTTGCACGCCGGCCGGAACAGCTCGCGGTAGCCCAGGCCCAGCCCGTCGGGCGCGCTGCACCCGTTGCGCGACCAGTCCAGCCCGGCGAAGGGCGCACGGTCCTGCGCGGCGTACTCGGCCTCGTAGGCGGCGACCTCGCCCCAGGCCACCCGGCCGATGTAGGTCAGGCGCGCCGACTCGGCCGGGGCCGCGGGGACGTCGAGGCGGGGCGCGCAGGCCCCCAGCCCGGCCGCTCCCAGGGCGGCGGCGCACGCGAGCAGGCGAAGGGCAGGCACCGCCCCACTGTAAGCCACCCCTGGCCGGGCGCTCGTCTCCGTCTGCTACCCTGGAGACACCCTAACGAGCGTTTGTTTTGTCTCTTTGCCAACGGAGGCCCCCCATGAAGACGAAGAACGAATGGCTGAGCAGCGTCTACCAGCCGGCGACCCAGAAATTCCCCGAGCGCAAGTACAACTTCAAGAACCTCTCGGACCTGGACCCGGAGCCGATCTATACGGCCGACGACCTGGAGGGCTGGGACGCCGGGCGCGAGCTGGGCTACCCCGGCGAGTTTCCGTACACGCGCGGCGTGCAGCCCTCGGTCTACCGGGGCAAGCTGTGGACCATGCGGATGTTCGCGGGCTTCGGCAGCGCCGAGCAGACGAACGCCCGCTTCCACGCGCTGCTGGGCGCGGGCCAGACCGGCCTCTCGACCGCCTTCGACCTGCCGACCCTGATGGGCTACGACTCGGACCACCCCTTCTCGCGCGGCGAGGTCGGCAAGTGCGGCGTGGCGGTGAGCAGCCTCGCGGACATGGAGATCCTGTTCCGGGGCATCGACCCCACGCAGGTCACGACCTCCATGACCATCAACAGCCCGGCGAACGCCATCTGGGCCATGTACATCGCCAACGCGCAGAAGCAGGGCAAGGACCTGGGGCAGGTCGGCGGCACCATCCAGAACGACATCCTGAAGGAATTCATCGCGCAAAAGGAGTTCATCTACCCGCCCGCGCCGAGCGTGAAACTGGTCATCGACACCTTCGAGTGGGGGCCGAAGGTGCTGCCCAAATGGAACTTCATCTCGGTGAGCGGCTACCACATCCGCGAGGCGGGGGCGACCGGCGTGCAGGAACTGGCCTTCACACTGGCCGACGGGTTCCACTACGTGGAAAAGGCGCTGGAGCGGGGGCTGGACATCGACGAATTCGCGCCGCGCATCTCCTTTTTCTGGGACATCCACAACGACTTTTTCGAGGAGATCGCCAAGATGCGCGCCGCCCGCCGCATCTGGGCGCGGCAGATGCGGGACCGATACGGCGCGAAGAACCCGCGCAGCCTGATGCTGCGCACACACTCGCAGACGGCCGGGGTATCGCTGCCCGCGCAGCAGCCGCTGAACAACATTGCGCGCGTCGCCATTCAAGCGCTCGCCGCCGTGCTCGGCGGCACCCAGAGCCTCCACACCGATTCCTTCGACGAGGCGCTGGCCCTGCCCACCGAAGAAGCCGCGACCATCGCCCTGCGCACCCAGCAGATCATCGCCTACGAGACGGGCGTGGCGGGCGTGGTGGACCCCCTGGCGGGCAGCTACTACGTCGAGAAGCTGACGAACGACATCGAGGCCGCCGCCCTGGGCTACATCGAGCAGATCCGCGCGCTGGGCGGGGTTGAGGCCGGCATCGACAGCGGCTTTTTCCAGCTGGAGATGGCTGAGGCCGCCTACCGCTACCAGCGCGAGGTCGAGCGCGGCGAGCGGATCATTGTCGGGGTGAACGATTTCGTGCAGGACCCGGTCAGCGTGCCCATCCAGAACATCGATCCGCAGGTCGAGGCGTTGCAGGCCGCGCGGCTGGCGCAGGTGCGCCGTGAGCGCGACCCCGGGCGCGCCGAAGCCGCCCTGAGCGCCCTGCGCGACACGGCCGTCACGGGCGCGAACTCCATGCCCGCCTTTCTGGAGTGTGCCCATGCCTACTGCACCCTGGGCGAACAGATGGACGTGCTCAAAACGGTCTACGGCGAGTACACCGAGCCGGTGCTGGTGTAGCGGGCTTTTTGTACGCGCCCCGCAGCAGAGCGCCCCTCCCACGTGGGAGGGGCGCTCTGCTGTGCCTTCCGGTGCTGCCCGCGTTACTGCTGCGCGGTGGGCCGCTGGCCCTGATCGCCCTCGGCGGGGCTGAACGTGAGGCACTGGGCCTGATGGGCGCTCATGCTCACTTCGATCTGGCCCGCCGTGCATTTCATGTCGCTGTTGAAGCGGCAGGTCGTGGCGTCGCAGCGGGAAACGGTCGTCGTGTCGTTCATGGCTGTCACTGTAAGTTGTCCGGATTCATTTGAAAGTAGGCTACCGCGTCATGTAATCCGCCCAATCAAATAAATCAGAGTGGCTTAGTCGGATATCTGCCGGGCCCCTTTATGGCGGAGGGGGCCAGCCACACCGGGCCAGCCCCCTTCCTTAACGCAACGGTCCGCCGATCAGAACACGTAGCTCTTGGGCACGACCACCACGCCGCTTTCGGTCACGGTAAAACCGCGGTCGCGGTCGTGGTCGGCATTGAGGCCGATGGTCGTGCCGGGCGGAATGGTGACCTGCTTGTCCACGATGACGCGGTGCAGGTGCGAATGGCGGCCGACCTCCACGTCGTCGAACAGCACGCAGTTCTCGACGAGCGAGTACGAGTGCGTACGGACGTTGCGCCCCAGCACCGAGTCGCGCACCGTGCCCCCGCTGATGATGGTGCCCCCGGCCATGATCGAGTTGAAGGCCTGACCCTTACGGCCCTCGCTCTCGTGCACGAACTTGGCGGGCGGCGAGAACTCGGAACTCGTGCGCAGCGGCCACTGCGGGTTGTAGATGTCGAACTCGGGATTCACGCTCACGAGGTCCATGTTGGCCTCGAAATAGGCGTCGAGGGTCCCCACGTCGCGCCAGTACAGGTTCGGGCCGGTCTGCCCCGGGATGGGGTTGCGGTGGAAGTCGTAGGCCTGCACGTGGTACCCGTCGGCCAGGGCGCGCGGAATCACGTTGTGCCCGAAGTCGAAGCCCTCCTCCTGACCGCTGATGCTCGCCTCGAGCAGCTCTTCGAGGGCGCGGCGCGAGAAGATGTAGTTGCCCATGCTCGTCAGGCTGGTGTCGGGGTCGCCGGGGACGCCGGGCGGGTCCTTGACCTTCTCCAGGAACTCGGTGACGCGGCCCCGGGTGTCCACCTGCATGACCCCGAAGCGGTGCGCCTCGCTGCGCGGCATGGGGTAGGCGGCGATGCTGATGTCGGCGCGCGACTCGATGTGCTTTTCGAGCATGTGCTCGACGTTCATCTTGTAGATGTGGTCGCCCGAGAACACGGCGACATAGTCGGCGTCGTAGTTCTCGATGAGGTGCATGTTCTGGTACACGGCGTCGGCGGTGCCGCGGTACCACACCGCGCCGAGTTCCTCGTAGCGGTACATCTGCGCGGGCACCAGCGTGATGAAATAGTCGCTGAGGAAGGTGCCGAAGCGCCAGCCGCGCTGGATGTGCTCGGTGAGGCTCTGGGCCTTGTACTGCGTCAGGACGTAGACCGAGAACACGCCGCTGTTGATGAAGTTGTTGATGGCGAAGTCGATGATGCGGTACTTGCTGCCGAAGGGAACGGCGGGCTTGCTGCGCTTCTGGGTCAGCGGGGCGAGGCGAGACCCCTGGCCTCCCGCGAGAATCATGCCGAGGACACGTGGTTTCATCTGATGGACCTCCGGAACTGAGAAAGGGAATGCGCCACGAAGACCAGGACCAGAGGGGGGCGAACCTCCGGACCGGGCGACGGGGCGTGGAAACGGGCTTGTTCCCTTTCACTCTACTCTGAGACCCCGCCAAAACATTTAAGCCCTGTTTAAATTTGTCGGGCTTGACGCTGTCGGCAACAAGCGCTTACGGTCCTGCCCCGCCCGGTCGCCGGTCGCACAGACCTCATCCGCCGAGACGCCGGCCCGGCCACCTTTCCGAAAGGAGGGCGCGCAGCTGCGCCTGCGCCGCCCCCGGGGTCCGCACCTCGGCCCCGAGCTGACGGCGCGTCCAGGTCAGCTGCCGCCGGGTGTACTGCCGCGTGGCGAGCGCGATCCGGGTAGCGGCATCCTCCGGGTCCAGGTCGCCGCGCGCCACCGCCAGGGCCTCCCGGTAGCCCAGGGCCTGCCAGGCGGTCGGGCGCGGCTCGCGCAGCGGGTCCACCTGCCCGGCGAGCCACTGCGCCTCCTCCGGCCAGCCGCCCGCGAGCATGGCGCGCGTGCGCTCCGCGACGCGGGCAGTCAGCTCGGCGTCCTCGGGGGAAAAGGCCACCACGCGGTACGCGAAGGCGGGCGGCGCATGCCCGAACTCGCCGGGGTACTTGCCGGTGCGGCGGCGGATTTCCAGGGCGCGCACCACCCGGCGCGGGTTGCGCTCCATGCGCGCGGCCTCGGCCGGGTTCTCGGCGGCGATGTCCGCGAGCAGGGCGTCCAGGCCCCGCGCCTCCAGCTCGGCCTCGACCAGGGTGCGGGCCGCCACGTCGGCGGGCGGGGTCAGCGGCAGGCCCCGCGTGAGGGCCGTGAGGTAGAAGCCGGTGCCCCCGACCACCAGGGGCCGCGCCCCGCGCGCCAGGATGTCCGCGATGGCTCTCTCGGCCGCGCGGGTGTAGTCGGCCACGCTGTAGTCATCAGTCACGTCGGCCACGTCCAGCAGGTGGTGGGGCACGGCGGCGCGCTCGGCAGCGGACGGTTTGGCCGTGCCGATGTCCAGGCCCCGGTAGACCGTGAAGGCGTCGGCGGCGACGATCTCGACCGGCAGCCCGGCGGCGGCGCTCTGCCGGGCCAGGTCCAGGGCCAGCGCCGTCTTGCCCGAGGCGGTGGGGGCAGTCAGGATGGGGATGGGGGCAGGAAGGAGCGGAGGCACGCCAGCGCATTGTGCCCGCTGACGGCGGCGCAGTGCTACGGTGGAGGCATGAACGAGCCGGTGCTTTCCAGGCTGCAACACCTCATGTCCCTGCGCGAGGAGGTCGAGTCACTGAGCCGGGGTGGGCGCTGGGTTCCGGCCGCCGACTGGTGCGACGCGGGCACCCACCTCGAACTGTGGGTGGACGTGCCCGGCGTGGCCGCCGAGAGCCTGACCCTGAGCGAGGAGGGCCAGCACGTGACCGTTTCCGGCGAGCGCGAGCCCCTGACCCGCCTGATCTCCGGCGACCGGCCGGGCGGCCATTTCGACCTGACCCTGACCTTCCCCGAGGAGGTGCTGCCCCAAAGCGGGCAGGCCAGCCTCGCCCAGGGCGTGCTGACCGTACGCTTCGAGAAACGCTACCCGACCATCGACGTCCGCAGCGAGCAGCAGGACTGACGCCCGGGGCCTACTGCGCCTGCACCCGCCAGACGCGGCCCTCGCCGTCGTCGGTGACAAGCAGCGCGCCGTCGGGGGCGACCACGAGGTCCACGGGGCGGCCCTGGGCGGTCTGGCCCTTCAGGAAGCCGGTCATGAAGTCGCTGACCTTACCGCTCTTCGGGTCCACCTGCACCACCTTGAAACCGCTCTTGGTGCTGCGGTTCCAGCTGCCGTGCAGGGCGACGAACATCTGGCCCTTGTAGGCCGCCGGGAAGGACCCGCCGTCGTAGAAGGCCAGCCCCAGCGGGGCCGAGTGCGCCGTGGTGAGGGCGAAGGCGGGCGTGGCGTCCTGACACGTGGCGGCGCTCTTGCGGCCGAAGTCCTTGTCCCAGACCTGCGGCTGTCCGGCCTGGGTGGTGTAGCAGTAGGGCCAGCCGTAGAACCCCCCGGCCTTGAGCTTGTAGAAGCCCTCGGGCGGGATGTTGTCCCCGAGCTGGTCGCGGCCGTTGTTGGTGGCGTACAGTGTGCCCCCGTTCCACTCGATGCCCACGGGATTGCGCAGGCCCGTGGCGTAGGGCTTGCCGTTCTTGCCGTCAGCGTCGTAGACCCACACCGAGGCGCGTTTGGTGTCGCTCTCCTCGCACACGTTGCAGGTGCTGCCGGTCGCCACGTACATCTTGCCGTCGGGGCCGAATTCGACTGTGCGCGTCCAGTGGCCGCCGCCGCCCGGCAGGCTCACGAGTTTCTGGGCGCTGCCGGTGGCCTTGGTGTCGCCGGTCTTGTAGGCGAAGCGCACCACGCCGTCGGTGTTGGCGACGTACAGATAACCATTGTGGAAGGCCAGCCCGTGCGGCTGATTCAGGCCCGAGGCGAAGGTCGCCTTGCTGTCGGCTTTGCCATCCTTGTTGCGGTCGGGCAGCACGAGCACGGTCCCCGAGCGCGGCTCGCTCAGGAAGATGTCGCCGTTGGGGGCCACCGCCATGAAACGCGGTTGCGAGAGCCCCTCGGCGTACAGGGACACCTTGAAGCCGTCGGGCACCTTGAGGTCGGGGGTCTGCGCGCTCGCCACACCCAGGCCCGAGGTCGCCAGGGCAGCCGCCATCCACAGCAGTTTTCGCATGATGGCATCTGAGCACGCGGCGGTGAGAGGGAGGCGGGAGGCGGGTGAAGGCCCGGCAGACCTAGCGGCCCAGCAGCAGCGACACCCCGACCCCGACCACCACGACGAGCAGCACCCCCTGCAAGAAGGTGAGGCCCACCCACGCGAAGCCACGTGCCCGCTGGGGATATGTCTCCCGGAACCACAGGGTCGCCAGGGCCCAGCCCAGTAGCAGCGGCGGAAACAGCACGGTCGCCAGCAACAGCGCGAGTTTCTGCCCGGAGGTGAAGGGCGCGTCTTCGGAGGAGAACATGTCTGCACTACGGCGCGGGACGGGCCAGAGTTGCCCGCGCCGCCCTCAGATCGCCCGGTTCAGTGCCGCTCGGTCGGCAGGTAGTCGAAGCGCGCCCCCAGCGCCTCCAGGTGCCCGAAGAACTGCGGATAGCTCTTGCGGATGTGGTGCGCGCCGGTAATCCGGACGGGCGCGTCGGCCTTCAGGCCCAGCAGGGTCAGCAGCATGATCATGCGGTGGTCGCCGTGGCCGTCGGCGGTGACGTCGCCGGCCAGCCGGGGCGCGCCCGTGATGCTCAGGCTGTCGGCCGTCTCGGAGACTTCCAGACCCAGGCGCTGCAACTCGCGGCGCGTGTCGCTGATGCGGTCGCATTCCTTGAGGCGCAGGGTCGCCACGTTCTCCCAGGTGGTCGTGCCCCCGGCGAGCGCGGCGGCGGCGCTCAGGGCCTGCACCGCGTCGGTGAAGCCGTCGCCGTCGCGCGTGACCGCGCGCAGGGGCCGCCCGCCGCGCACCGTGACCGCGTCGCCCGCGCGGGTGAGGTCGGCGCCCATCTCGCGCAGCACGTCCAGCGCCTCGCGCTCGCCCTGGAGGTCGTGTTCGCGCAGGTTCGAGAGCCGGACCTCGCCGGGCAGCAGCGCCGCCGCCGCGAGAATCGCCGCCGAGCCCGGGTAGTCGCCGGGCACGAGCACCCGCCCCGGCCGGTAGCGCTGCCCACCGGGAACCGAGATGCGGCTGAGGTCGTCGCTAGCACTGGCCCGCACCCCGAAGGCCTCCAGCGTATCGAGGGTCTGGCGCAGCGGCGCGTGGCTCTTGATGTCGCCAGTCAGGTGCAGGTCGAGGCCGCCGGGCAGCAGCGGGGCCAGGAACATCAGGGCGGAGGCGTACTGGCTGCTGCGCTCGGCACTGACCTGGGCGGCGCCGCCGCGCACCGGCCCGCTGATCGAGAGGGGCAGGCGACCGTCCTCGCTCTCGACCCGCGCCCCCAGGCGCGAGAGGGCTTCGAGCAGGTCGCCCTGAGGGCGGCGGCCCAGCGAGTCGGGGTAGTCGGTGACGAAGGTGGTGCCGGTGGTCAGGGCCGCCACGCCCATCAGGAAGCGCGCGACCGCGCCCGCGTTGCCGGGGTTCAGGGTGACGCCGGGCCGGGGCGAGGCGCCGAAGCCGCGCACGACCACGTCGTCGCCGATATGGGTGATCCCCGCGCCCCAGTCCGCGAGGCAGCGCAGCATGGCGTGGGCGTCCTCACTGGTGGCGACCCCGACCACGCGGGTTTCGCCGGGCGCGAGGGCCGCCGCGAGCAGGTAGCGGGTCGTGTAGTTCTTGCTGGGCTGGGCGCGCAGCTCGCCGCGCAGCTCGCGCGCCGGGTGCACCACCACGTCGAAGGTTTCCGGCAGGCCGTCCGTGCTCATGGGCCGGAGGCTAGCGCGCGCGGCGAGGGGACCCGGGCAGGCTGCTTAGCGGGGCCGGGCGGCACAGGCGGTCCGGCCGGCCCGGCGGCGTGAGGGAGTCATGGGGACCGCTTGCCGTGGCGGCCAGCCCCCCAGCTGCCGGGCGTGTCCTACCGCGCCGTGTCCTTCTCCGCGGTCATCGCCACGTTGTAGGCCGCCGAGCCGCCGCGCGCGATACTCAGGGTCTGCCACTCCTGACCGCGCAGCGTCCTGACGAGCAGGATGAGCTGGTAGACGTGCCCGCTGTAGTGCGCCACCTGCCGCTGCACGGCCGCCAGGACGCTGTGCGCCTCACCCCGGATGGTCAGCTCGCGGGTCAGGTCGGCGGGGGTCAGGACGTCCAGGGCGTCCAGAAAGACAGCCCAGCCGTCCTCCCAGCGCGCGCGCAGTTCGGCAGGCGCCTCCTGGCCTTCCACGAACTCGGCGTCGCGGTCGCGGCCCGGCGTCTCGCCCTCGGCCCCCGGCGCGTAGCCGCCACGCAGCGCCCCCCAGCGCGAGTGCATGTTGCCTGCCAGGTGCGTGACGAGCACCGCCGCCGAGTTGCCCTCCGGCACGAGCGGGATGTGCCACTCCTCGGCGCGCAGTTGCGAGAGGGCTCCCTCGCCCAGAACCTTGACGCTGCGCATCCGCGCGCGCACGTCGCTCAGGTACAGCTCCGCCACTTCACTCATTTCGTCTCCTCCAGCACGGTGTTCAGCAGGTCGGGCCGGTTGGTGATGATGCCGTCCACGCCCAGCCCCACGAGCCGGCGCATCTCGGCCGGATCGTCGATGGTCCAGACCTGCACCGCCACGCCGCGCGCGTGCATGGCGCGCACGAAAGCGGGCGTGACCACCGTGACCCCGCCGCCGCGCACCGGCACCTGCGCGACCTGCCCCGGCGCGCGGGCGAGGCGCGACAAGCCCACCTTGCTCAGCAGCACCAGGGGCCGCAGCTCGCGCTCGGTCATGCTGGTCAGCACCTCGGGGCACGCGGCGCGGAAGTCGTTCAGGGCCGCGTCGCTGAAACTCGCCACGATGACCCGGCCCGTGGCTCCGGCGGCGCGCAGCTTGCGGCACAGCGGCGCGGCGAGGCTGGGCGACACCTGCTTGATCTCGATGGTCAGGGGCAGGGCCGGCACGTCCCCCAGCAGCTCGTCCACCGTCGCCACCTGCACCCCCCGGCCCCGGAAGGGAAAGCCGCTGGCCCCGGCGGGCGTCAGGCGGTAGCCCGCGTCGGCCGCCCGCACCTGCGCCAGCGTCAGGTCGGCGATGCGGCCCGCGCGGTCGGTCAGGCGGTCCAGCGTCTCGTCGTGCGAGAGGACGAGCGCGCCGTCGCGGGTGGCGTGCATGTCGGTTTCGATCATGCCCACGCCCAGCGCGGCGGCGTTGCGGTAGGCCAGCAGGGTGTTGCTGGGCCACAGCGCCTCGCCGCCCTGGTGCGCGATGTTCAGGGGGCGCGCGCGGAGGTACGGATTGGCCGCCGCTTCCGGTTTCGGTGCCGCGCAGCCGGCCAGAAGCGTGGCCAGGCCCAACAGGGCCGCCCGCAGGAATGGACGCATGGCCCTACTGTGGCGCGCACAGGTCAGCGGCGCAACTGAGACGGAACAGACGGCGGTGTTCGCCACGGGTCCGTACCCCAGATCAGGCAGCTCAGTGGGGCGTAACGTCTCAGGATGAGGCATGTTCGGCGCCCGCCTTACCACGAACCTGGGCCGTTTTGGAAGCCGCGAGGAGGCCGCTTGCCGGGGAATGACCCCGCGCCGCCACGCCTATAGCCCGGCAACCCACGCCCTGGCCCTGGACGCCGCGGCCCGCGCCGAACGGCTGGACGGTCTGGCCTTCGGAGTGCGCGGGACAGGAAGGGAGCCGTAAGCCCACGGCTCCCCAGCTTCCCCCTGCTCAGTCCTTGACGAGTTCGATGCCGGCCAGTTCGTCCACCGGCAGGCCCCAGACGTTCATGGCGGCGATGAAGGGATCGGGGTCGAGCTGCTCGACGTTCCAGACGCCGGGCTGGAGCCACTGGCCCTGGAGCATGAGCATCGCGCCGATCATGGCGGGCACGCCGGTGGTGTACGAGACGCCCTGCGCCTGCACCTCGCGGTAGCACTCGGCGTGGTCCTTGACGTTGTAGACGAAATGGACCTTCTCCTCGCCGTCATGGCCGATGCCCTTGGCCTGCACGCCGATACAGGTCTGGCCGGTGTAGTTCTCGGCGAGCGACTCGGGCGCGGGCAGCACGGCCTTCAGGAACTCGATGGGCGCGACCTGCATCCCGCGGAACTCGATGGGCTCGATGCTCGTCATGCCGATGCCTTCCAGCACGCTCAGGTGCTTGATGTACGCCTCACCGAAGGTCATCCAGAAGCGCGCGCGTTTGATGGTCGGGAAGTGCTTGACGAGCGATTCGAGTTCCTCGTGGTACAGCACGTAGCTCTTGCGCGTGGCGACCTTGGGATAGTAGATGTCCTGCGAGAGTTCGAGGGGCTCGGTCTCGACCCACTCGCCGTTTTCCCAGTAGCGCCCGTTCGCGGTGATCTCGCGGATGTTGATCTCGGGGTTGAAGTTGGTGGCGAAGGCCTTGCCGTGGTTGCCGTTGTTGCAGTCCACGATGTCGAGGTAGTGGATTTCCTTGAAGTGGTGCTTGGCGTGGTGCGCGGTGAAGGCCTGAGTGGCGCCGGGGTCGAAGCCGCAGCCCAGCAGTGCCGTCAGGCCCTTCTCGCGGAAACGGTCCTGGTAGGCCCACTGCCACGAGTACTCGAACTTCGCCACGTCCTTGGGCTCGTAGTTGGCCGTGTCGAGGTAATGCACGCCGGTTTCCAGGCAGGCGTCCATGATCGTGAGGTCCTGGTAGGGCAGCGCCACGTTGATGACGAGTTCGGGCCCGAAACCCCGGATCAGCTCGACGAGCTGGGGCACGTCGTCGGCGTCCACCGTGGCGGTCGTGAAGACGGCCTTGCTGCCGGGCATGTGCTCGTGGATCTCGGCCACGATCTTGTCGGCCTTGGCGACCGTGCGGGTGGCGATCAGGACCTCGGTGAAGACCGTGTCGTTCTGGGCGCACTTCTTGGCGACGACGTTCGCCACGCCGCCCGCCCCGATGATGATGACCTTGCTCATGGGGCGCAGTGTACCCGACCCGCCGCCGGGGACCGTCAGCCGGGACTTGACAGAAGACTCAGGTGTCACTAAATTCATGACAGGTCAGGAGGCCTCCCCGTGAACCATCAGTACGCCGTCGCCGTGCATATCCTGTCGCTGCTCGACCACCAGCCCGCGTCCAGTTCGGAGGAACTGGCCGGCAGCGTGGGCGTGCATCCGGTCGTGATCCGGACCGTGACGGGCCTGCTGCGCCGCGCCGGCCTGCTGGAGACGCGCCGGGGCGTGCCGGGGGCGAGGCTCGCCCGCCCCCCGCGCGAGATCACGCTGCTCGACGTCTACCGCGCCGTGAACGCCCCCGAGCAGATGCTCAAGCACCACCCCAGGCCGAATGTCGCCTGTCCGGTGGGCGCGAACATCCAGGCGGTCCTCGACGCGACCTCGCGCCGCGCCCAGGACGCCCTGGAGGCCGAACTCGCGGCGCACAGCCTCGGGGACGTGCTGGGCGACCTCCAGACCCGCATAGAACAGATGTCCGCCCCCACCGCCGACTGATTTTTTTCGCCCAGGTGTAGATGTTTTGTCTACACCCCACGCCCGCCGCCCCGCGCGGCCCAGGAGTCTCCCATGACCAAGATCGCTGTTACCGCCGCCACCGGCCACCTCGGCCAGCTCACCGTGCAGGCCCTGCTCGACCGTGGGGTGCCGGCGGGCGACCTCGTCGCCATCGTGCGTGACCCCCAGAAGGCCCAGGCCATCGCCGCGCAGGGCGTGGAGGTGCGCCAGGCCGACTACACGCAGCCTGAGGGCTGGGCGCAGGCGCTCGCGGGGGTGGACCGCCTCCTGCTCATCAGCAGCAGCAGCATGGAGGACCGCGCCGGGCAGCACCGCACCGTGATCGAGGCCGCGAAGGCGGCGGGCGTGGAGCTGCTGGCCTACACCAGCCTGCTGAAGGCCGACACGGCGCAGATGTCGCTGGCCGCCGACCACCAGGCGACCGAGGCGATCCTGAAGGAGAGCGGCGTGCCCTACGTGCTGCTGCGCAACGGCTGGTACCTGGAGAACTACAACGCGGCGCAGTCGCTGGGCGCGGGCGCGGTGCTGGGCGCGGCGGGCGAGGGCCGCATCAACGCCGCCTCGCGCCGCGACTACGCCGAGGCCGCCGCCGCCGTCCTGAGCACGGAGGGCCACGCGGGCAGGACCTACGAACTGGGCGGCGACCAGGGCTTCACGCTGGCCGAACTGGCCGCCGAAATCGGGCGCCAGGGCGGCAAGGACGTGGCCTACCACGACCTGCCCGAAGGCGAGTACGAAAAGACCCTGGAAGGCTTCGGCCTGCCCACCCCCGTCGCGCAGATGCTCGCCAGCAGCGACAGCGGCGTGAAGCGCGGCGAACTGGCGACCGGCAGCAGCGACCTGCGCGACCTCATCGGCCGGCCCACGACCACGCTGGCCCAGGGCGTGGCCGCCCAGCTCGGCAACTGATCCAGCAACGTCCGGGGCCCGGAGCCCCGTGAGAAGGGAGAAGCCCCGACGGCCACCGAACGGTCGGGGCTTCTCCCTTTCGGTCGGGACTGCGCTTCAGACTGGACGGACCCGCCGCCTTCGCGCCTCTTCCCCTCTCCTGTCTCCCGGGGGCATCCTGTCCCTCTGCACCTTCCGGCCATGCTCTAGGCTGGGGCGCGTGACCGGTCTGACCCCCAAGACGCCCCTCCGCGAGACCACCCCAGAGCAACGGGCGCGTTCGGCCCGCACGTTCTGGATCATCCTGGTGGGGTTCGTGACGCTCGTGGGGGCGGCCGTCGCCTACGCGGCCTGGGGGGGACGGCAGGTGCGCGACTACGGGCAGGCGGTCTACGCCGCCGCGACCCGCACGCCGCCCCAGACCGCCGTGTCCTACGACGTGCCCTGCGCCCAGGTGCTGCCCGGCGTCGCCGCGCCCGGCCGGGTCCAGAGCTGCGTGGCCGAGTTCCGCAGCGGGCAGGTGGCGGTCGTGCTGTCGGCCGAGGGGGGCCGGCAGTACCGCGTGCCCCGTTGAGGCGACGGCCTCCGGACCGGACCGCCCTTCCGGGGGGACATCCGTGAAGCCTTTTCTCATGGCTCCGTCCCTGCTGACCGGTAGGTTAGATGTGTCCACGACGCCCTCTTTCCGCAAGGAGCAGCCCCCATGAGCAGCGAAAAAGTCTTCAAGCCCAGCGAGCCCGGCGACATGCAGTCGCCCAAGTCCAGCAGCACGGTCCTGACCAACAGTGCAGGCAACCCGGTCGCCAACAACCAGAACTCGGTGACGGCCGGGCCGCGCGGCCCGGTGCTGCTTCAGGACCATCACCTGCTCGAGCGCATGGCGATCTTCAACCGTGAGCGCGTGCCCGAGCGCGTGGTGCATGCCAAGGGCAGCGGGGCCTTCGGGACCTTCACGGTGACGGCCGACATCACGAAGTACACCAACGCCGCGCTGTTCAGCGAGGTGGGCAAGCAGTGCCGCATGCTCGCGCGCTTCTCGACCGTGGCGGGCGAGCACGGCTTCGCCGACACGGTGCGTGACCCGCGCGGCTTCTCGCTGAAGTTCTATACCGAGGAAGGCAACTGGGACATGGTCGGCAACAACACGCCCGTGTTCTTCGTGCGCGACGGCATCAAGTTCCAGGACTTCATCCACTCGCAGAAGCGCCACCCCGTGACCGACCGCCGCAGCGAGACGATGATGTTCGACTTCTGGAGCCTGAGCCCCGAGAGCATGCACCAAGTCGTGTACATGTTCGGGGACCGGGGCATTCCGCGCAGCTACCGCCACATGAACGGCTACAGCAGCCACACCTACAGCCTGTGGAACGACGCGGGCGAGCGCTACTACGTCAAGTGGCACTTCCACACCCAGCAGGGCGTGCAGAACCTGACCGAGGACGAGGCGACCGAGATCGCGGGCAAGAACCCCGACTTCCACCGCCAGGACCTGTTCTCGGCCATCGAGAAGGGCGACTACCCCAAATGGAAGGTCAGCATCCAGGTGATGCCCGAGGCCGAGGCCGAGACCTACCACATCCACCCCTTCGACCTGACGAAGACCTGGCCGCACGCCGACTACCCCCTGATGGAAGTGGGCGAGTTCGAGCTCAATGAGAACCCGGTGAACTTCTTCGCGCAGATCGAGCAGTCGGCCTTCGAGCCGAGCAACGCGCCGCGCGGTTTCGGGTTCAGCCCCGACAAGATGCTCCAGGCCCGCCTGATGAGCTACGCCGACGCCCACCGCTACCGCATCGGCGTGAACTACGCGGCGCTGCCGGTCAACCACGCCGTCTCGCCGGTCCACACCTACCACAAGGACGGCCAGACGCACTTCGACCTCAACCAGGGCGGCCAGCCGGTGTACGAGCCCAACTCCTTCGGTGGCCCGGTACAGGACGACCAGCGTCCCGCCGAGCCTGCCCTGCGCATCGACGGCAACGCCGCGCGCTACGACTGGCCCAAGACCGACGAGGACTACTTCGCGCAGCCCGGCGAACTGTTCCGCCTGCTGGACGAGGCCGAGCAGGGCCGTATGTACGACAACTTCGCCCGGCACCTGGGCGGCGCGCCGGACTTCATCCAGCAGCGTTACCTGGGCCTGCTCGACAAGGTGGACCCCAAGCTGGGCGCGGGCGTGCGCGTCAGCCTGAAGAAGCCCGAGTTCACGGCCGAGCCGGAGATCCGGACCATCCTGACCGAAAAGCACACCAACGCGGCGGGGGGCACCCAGCGGCCCCAGCGTGACGCCGTGGGCGCGGACGACTGAAGCCGGAACTCTCTTGAAAAGGGGGACGAAGGGACCGCAAGTTCCTTCGTCCCCTCGCTGTGCAGACTGTAGGCGCGGCCTTTTCCCGCAGCCCCCCGGACCCGTTACCCTGTAAGCGTGACTGTCTCCGATTTCCGGCTGCCCGACGTGACCCCCGTGAGCGAGGTGGACTGGGCCGCCATTCCCAGCCCCGCCTTCGTGCTCGACGAGTCGCGGCTGCGGCGCAACCTCGCGCTGATCTCGCACGTGCAGCGCGAGAGCGGCGCGCAGATCATCGTGGCGTTCAAGGGCTTTTCGATGTGGAGCGCCTTCGGGTGGCTGCGCGAGTACGGGATTACCGGCGCGACCGCCAGCAGCCTGAACGAGGCCCGGCTCGCCCGGGAGGAGATGCAGGGCGAGGTCCACGTCTACGCCCCGGCCTACAGCGACGAGGACTTCGGGCCGATCCTGGAGCTGGCCGACCACCTCGTGTTCAACTCGTTCTCGCAGTGGGAACGGTTCCGGCCGCAGGTGCAGGCCGCGCGGGCGGCCGGGCGCGAGCTACACGTGGGCATCCGCATCAACCCCGAGTACGCCGAGGTCGAGACCGACCTGTACAACCCCGCCGGCCCCTTCTCGCGCCTGGGCGTGACGCGCCGCGAATTCCGCGAGGACCTGCTCGACGGCATCGACGGCCTGCACTTCCATACCCTGTGCGAGAAGGACGCCGACACGCTGGAGCGCACGCTGGAGGTCGTCGAGCGCAACTTCGGCGAGTTCCTGCCGCGCATGAAGTGGGTCAACTTCGGCGGCGGGCACCTCATGACCCGCGAGGGCTACGACACCGCCCGCCTGATCCGGGTGGTACGCCAGTTCCGCGAGAAGCACGGCGTCCACGTGATCCTGGAACCCGGCAGCGCCTTCGGCTGGCAGACCGGCTGGCTGGTGAGCAGCGTGCTGGACGTGGTCCACAACGTCAAGAACGCGGCGCTGCTCGACGTGTCGGTCTCGGCGCACATGCCCGACGTGCTGGAGATGCCCTACCGCCCCCGCATCCTGGGCGCGGGCGACCCGCCCGAACACGAGCACCGCGAGGCGACCGACACCCCGGCCGGGTCGCACGCCTACATCATCGGCGGCACGACCTGCCTGGCGGGCGACGTGGTGGGCGAGTACGTGTTCGACCACGAGCTGAAAATCGGTGAGCGTGTGGTCTTCGACGACATGATCCACTACACGATGGTCAAGACGACCTTCTTCAACGGCGTCAAACACCCCGACATCGGCATCCTGCACACGGACGGCCGCTACGAGCGTGTCAAGACCTTCGGCTACGAGGAATTCAAGGCCAAGCTGAGCTGAGGGGGCGAGCACCGCAGGCGGGCACCCCGGCCAGACTGGACCGGGGTGCCCGCAATTCTTGACCCGGCCCACCCGCGCACAATGCGGGCAGACGGCGGGAGAGGGTGGGGGCCTGTGCCCCCAGCGGAAGGTCGGGAGAAGGGGTTTACTTGCGGTAGACCTTGGGGACGCCGTTTACGGTGCGGATGGTGCCGCCCTCGAAGTCAGCCGCCCAGGCCCCACCGATCTGGTACTGGTCACGGGTGGGGAAGCCCAGGAAGCTGCCCGAACCGCCCAGCCCCTGATAGGTCTTGAGGACCGCGCCCTGGAGCCAGAAGGTGCCGTACTTCTCGGTGCCGTACAGCGCCCCGTTCTGGAAGAAGCCGTACAGGCCGGTCGTGCCGTAGGGGTTGCGGGGAATGACCTTCTCGTCGCCGGCGGCCCAGCCCAGGCGGCTCGGCGGGCGGGTCGCGCCGTTCTCGGCATTCGCCAGGGCGAGGTAGCGCTCCAGCAGGCGGCCGTGGACCGCGTAACTGCGGCTCGACCCGTTGGCGTGCAGCAGGATGGCCTGCCCATAGGCCCCGACCCCCGCGAACTTCTGCCACCAGCCGTCGCCCCAGGGCACGGCGTAGGTCGTGGCGTTGCCCAGGCTCTTCTCGCCCTGGAGGCGGCTGTAGGCCTCGACCATCGCCTGATCGAAGGTGCCGTCCTGGCGCTGCCCAGGCTGGATGCGCGCGGTGGGCTGCGGCGTGGGCGCGGGCTGGGTGACGGGCTGGGTGGGCTGGGCCGGCGTCGTGGGCGCGGGCGTGACCGTATTGGGCGTCTCGGTGATGGTGCCGGTCGAGGTGGTGCCGCCCGCATTCGCGTTGCCGCCGCCATTGCCCACACGGAACAGCGCCACGTCGGTCCCCCAGGCGTCGCCCGGCAGCGGGGTCACGATGACGCTCAGGGCGCGGGCGAGGTTGTCCTGCCCCTGGAGGCGCACCTGCGCGAAGCCCTGCTCGCCGGCGAAGCGCGCGATGTCGTCGATGTTCAGTTCCCGGGTGCTGGCGAGCGCCAGCAGCTTGTCCTGGCCGTTCGGGCCACCCACGCTCAGCGAGTAGTCGGCCCCCGCACCGGGGAACACGCGGTTGGTGTTCGCCTTGACGAAGTTGCTCCGGCCGTTCTCGCCCGCTTCGTAACCGTTGGGGAAGAACAGGTCGATCTGGCCGTCGGCGTTCACGTTGAACAGGTACACGTAGGCGTCCTGCGAGGTCCGCACGCCCACCCGGATCGCCTCGCCCTTGCGGTACACCGGGTTGCCGCCCCCGTTGGGATCGCGGTTGACCCATACCTTCACCTGCGGCCCCGTCTCGACGGGGTTCACGATGATGCTCTGGGCGCTGATGCGCGGAGCGGCGAACGCGCCGCTGCTCAGGCCCAGCAGGGCCGTCATGGCGATGACTTTGTTCATGCGGGCAACCTAGGCCCCCAAGCTGACGACGAACTGAATTTCCCCGTGTGGGCGCGGCTTCTCAAGAGGAATTAAAGAAGACGGCGGCCAGATGTCCCCCGGATGAACCCGGCCTGACCGCCCCCTGAGCCGGGGGGTGGATTCAGGCCAGCCGGCCCAGGACCCACAGCAGCGCCGGGGCGATGAGCAGCGCCGGAAGCAGACTGCCCACCCGCACGCGGCGGTCCTCGAAGCCCAGCCCGGCGAGCATGAGGTTCCAGCTGATGCCCACGATGGTCAGGCCGCCCACTCCCGTGACCAGCAGCACGTAGGGATTGGTCTTGAGGATGGTCGGATCGGCCCCGCCCAGCAGCCCGGCCGCAAACCCCCCCGCCGCGAGGCTGATGCCGCCCTGGATGACCAGGACGGTCAGGGCGCTGAAGCCCACGCCGACCCCGTAGGCCCCCGAGAGCGCCAGCGCCGCAATGCCGTCGAGGGTGCTTTTCAGGACGTAGCTCGACGAGTCGCCGGTCAGGCCGTTCTGGATGCCGCCGATGATCGTCAGTGGCCCGATACAGAACAGCAGGCTGGCGGCCACGAAGCCCTCGGTAAAGCGCCCCCCGCCCCGGAAACGGCGGCGCAGCACCTCGCCCAGGCGCTCCAGACCCTCCTCGATCTTCAGGGCCTCGCCCACGATAGCCCCGGCCGCGAGGCCGATCAGGGCGATGATGACCCCCGGCACGCTGCCGCCGCTGACGCGGCTGAGGCTGCCGGCCATGTCCAGCGCGATGTAAACGGTCACCAGACTGAGGGTCTGGAGCAGAGTGCGCTGCGTGCGTTCGGGCAGGCGGCCGCCGACCAGCAGGCCGACCACAGTGCCGGCCAGCACAGCGGCGACGTTGATCAACGTGCCGGACAGTTGCGAAAGGAGGGACATGCTCGGCCGACTGTAGAGCATGGCATGAGGCCGCTGCCGGGGGAACGTTTAGGCTTGACGGCCGCCTGACGGTGCCCGTGTTACACTCCGCGCAAGTTGAAGCGCCTCTCCTGCCTCCATGACTGCACGACCCCACCGGGCCCCGTGCATGAGGGGGGGTGCGCGGCCGAAAGCGAAAATCTGAAACTCCGTGTGGGGCTGCCGTGTGGCGGCCCCGCGCGCTTTTTGGAGGTGTGACGTGACCCTAGCCGATCAGTTCCGCAACATGCCCACGCTGCTCAAGGTCAGTGAGGTGGCCGAATTCACGAGTACCCACGAACGCACGGTGCGCCGCTGGATCAGGGACGGCCGCCTGGGCGCGGTCGAGCATCCCAGTGGCCTGCGCGTCCCCCGGCGGGCGCTGTGGCGCTTTCTGGGTCTGGAACTGCCGCTGAGCGCGTAGTCCTCTGGCCGGGCGCAGGCGGGACTGCCCGGAGCGTCCTCCTGCGCCGCGCTCCATCCTGATCGCCGTATGCTGCGGGGCGTGGCCGACCCTGCCTCCGCCCTTTCCCTGGCCGCCAGCCGCGCCGCCCTGGACAGTCCCGACGAGGCGCTGGCCCTGTGCACCCTGGCTCTCCTGTCTCCCCTGCCGCACGAACGGGCCGAGGCGGCTGCAGTGGCCCTGCGCCTGGGCCGCCCCCGGCACACGCTGGAGTGGGCCATGGACCCTCTCGTGCGCGCCGCCGCGTGGCTGCGACTGGGTGAAGCGCAGTCGGCCCTGGGCGAACTGGGTGACGATCGACCCCCCTGCGCCCGCGAGGCGGTCCTGCGGGCGCGCGCCGACTGGCAACTGCGCCTGCGGGCGGCCGCCGAACCCGAAAGCGGCGGTACGGACATGGCCCTGCGCCTCGCCCGGCAGGAGGGCGACGCAGGCGCGCTGGTGGCCGCCGCCACCCTGCGCGGCGAGGAGCTGATCCGGGCGGGCGAACGTTTCGCGGCGCTGCGGGCCCTCGCCGAAGGCCTGAAGGTGGCCGAACTGGGCGGGCAGACGGCCGACGCCCACCTCCTCGCGGTGCTGGCCCACGCGCAGGGCGGCGCGAAAGGTGGACGCACCGCCGAGAAGGCCCTGGCCCGGAGCGGCCCTGGCAGCCCGGCGCGGGTGCTCGCGCTGCTGGCCCTGGCCCGCCCCGCAGACGCGCAGTCCCAGGCGGCGGCCGGCGACCTCTCGCCGCTGTGGTGGACCTTTGTGCCCCCGGCCTGAAGACGCCCTGCGGGCGTGGCATACTCCGCGCATGACCGTTTCCGCCTCCCTGCGTGACGACATCCGGCGCGAGTTGCAGGTGCAGCCCGACATCGACCCGGCGACCGAGGTGAGCCGCCGCGTCGCCTTTCTGGCGGCGTACCTGCGCTCGACCCCGGCGCGCGGCTTCGTGCTGGGCATCAGCGGGGGGCAGGACAGCACCCTCGCCGGGCGGCTGTGCCAGCTCGCCGCCGAGGAGGTCCGGGCCGGGGGCGGCGAGGCGACCTTCCTGGCCGTGCGCCTGCCCTACGGCGTGCAGGCCGACGAGGCCGACGCCCAGACGGCGCTGGGCTTCATCCGGCCCGACCGCGCGGTGACCGTGAACATCAAGGAGGCCGCCGACGCGGGCGTGCGCGCCGCCGAGGCCGCGCTGGGCGCCCCGCTGCGCGACTTCGTGCGCGGCAACCTCAAGGCGCGCGAGCGTATGGCGGCGCAGTACGCCCTCGCGGGCCAGGAGAACCTGCTGGTCGTGGGCACCGACCACGCCGCCGAGGCAGTGACCGGCTTCTTCACCAAATACGGCGACGGCGGCGTGGACCTGACCCCCCTGACCGGCCTGACCAAGCGCCAGGGCGCGGCCCTGCTGCGCTTCCTGGGCGCGCCCGAGAGCACCTGGCGCAAGGTGCCCACCGCCGACCTCGAAGACGACCGCCCCGGTCTCCCCGACGAGGTGGCCCTGGGCCTGACCTACGCCCAGATCGACGATTACCTCGAAGGCCGCGAGGTGTCCGAGCAGGCCGCCGCCACGCTCGAACGGCTGTTCCTGAACACCCGCCACAAACGCGCCACCCCGGTCACGCCCTTCGAAACCTGGTGGCGGCGCGGCTGAGCGCCGCAGCCCGGCACGGAGAAAGGGACGACCCCCCGGCCGTCCCTTTTCCGTGTCCTGTGGACCTTACTTGATCGTGCCGTTCAGGCCGTTGGGGTAAAAGCCGCCCTTGCTCGCGCCCGGGGCCAGGTACACGATGTTCAGCACCTCACGGGTCGTGCGGGGGTAGGCCACCGCGTTCCGGTCGGCGGGCGCGAACACGGCCCCGCGCGAGTCCGAGAGCCCCACATCCTTGCCGCCGCCCACCTTGCCGCGCAGCGCACTGATGGCGTCGATGACCTGCCCGACGTACAGCCCGGCCGCCGCCGTCACCTGACGCTGCTCGTAGAGCATGCCGCGCACCACGCCGCCGTGGTAGGCCTCGACGGCCAGGATACCCGCCGCCGCCTGGAGGTAGGCGGGGTTGGTGATGAGGGTCGCGGCGCCGTTGTAGGCGGTGACGCCCACGTCCTCGAAGATGAAGGCGCCGTGCAGGAAGAACAGGTCGTTGGCGTAGGGGTTGAAGCCCACGATCTTGCCGCCGCTCGCCGCGCGCCCGGCCGCGTCGAAGGCGCCCGAGAGGTCAAGGACGGGACGCGGGGCCGCTGCCTTGCCCAGCGCGCCGTACAGGAACTTCACGTGCGCCAGCTCGTCCTCGGCGATGTCGCGGGCCAGGGCCTCGACGTTGCTGTTCTTGAACTGCATGCCGCGCGTGCGGTCGAGGTTGGCCGGCAGCCGGATTTCGGCCCCGCCGCCGATGGCGCGCAGTTCGTCCACCCGGCCCACCGCCGCGAGGTAGAAGGCCGCTTCGAGGTATTCGAGGTTCAGCGCGAAGTTCAGCACGTCGCCGTCGATGTTCTTGGCCGGGGCGGCCAGGGCGCCGCTGCCCAGGGCGGCCGTCCCCAGCGCCGCGCCCAGGCCGACCTTGCCCAGCAGGCCCAGGGCGGCGCGGCGGTTCAGGGCGGCTTCGGTGGTGGCGTCGGTCAGGGTCTCGGCGGTCGCACTGCGGTTCTGGTCGGTCATGTTCGTCGGCTCCTTGAACAATGGGCAACAAGTCTCCCTGGGGCGGCCCCGAATGGACCGCGCCCGGCGAAACGCCCTGCGGATGACTGTGGCGCGGTGGGGACCGCTGGACTCGCGGCCGCCGCGCCTTCCTTGTTCATCCACCTATAAGCGGAGCGGGCAGGATTGGATCACCCGCCCGGACCCCCACGCCCAAAAAGGGGTTACGAAGGCCCGCCCTCGTTGAACTGCGCCTCGGCGTCCCGCTTGATGGGGTTGCGGCGCGTCACGGCGCTCTCGACCTCGCGGCCCGGCACGGCGCGGTCGCTGGTGGTGGGGCCGGGCAGGAAACGGGTGCCCAGGGCCAGCAGGTCGGCCGTGAGCTGCGGCGCGAGCGCCTGGGCGTAGCGCAGCACCTGGGCGGGGCCGCCGATCATCGCCTCGGCGTCGCCGCGGACCAGGGCGTTCACGATGCGCCGCGCCGCCTCGGCCGCGTCCAGCGACATCACCGGCAGGTTGTCGAGCGTGGCGAACAGGGCGTATTCCTTGCGGTGCTGCCCCTTGACCTGGGCATTGCGCGGGCTGCCGGTGCGCATCAGCCCCGGCAGCACGGTGGTCACGCCCACACCGTCGCGGGCCAGTTCGGCGCGCAGGGCCTGGCCCAGCCCCGCCGAGGCGAACTTGCTCATGGAGTAGGGGGCCAGATGGGGCACGGCCACCTTGCCCCCCACCGACGAGACGATCAGCACCCGGCCCCGGCGCGCCCGCAGCAGCGGCAGGGCGCAGCGGGTCAGGCGCAGCGGCGCGAAGGCGTTGATCTCCATGATGTCGCGGAAATCCTCCTCGGTCATGTTCTCCAGCGGCCCGGTCTGGATCAGGCCCGCGTTGTTGACCAGTACGTCGAGGCCGCCATAGACGCGCGCCGTTTCCTCGACCAGCCGGTTCACGTCGGCGGCGTCGGTCACGTCGGCCACGGCCGTCTGGACCTGGGCCCCGCGCGCGCGCAGGTCGGCGGCGGCGCGCTCCAGTTCGGCCCCGTCGCGGGCGGCCAGCATGAGGCGCGCGCCGCGCGCGGCGAACTCGCGGGCCAGCGCCAGCCCCAGGCCGCGCGACCCGCCCGTGATGAGCACGCTGCGTCCGGTCAGCTCGTAGGGGGTCTGGAGGGTACGCCGCGCCGCCAGGGCAGCGGCGGCGGTCAGCAGCATGACTCGACGGGGCACTCGCATAGACCGAGTGTGCCCGCTCGCGCCGCCGCGCCGCCCTACAGTGAAGACATGGACAACCCGGCTCCGGACCGCCCCGCCCCCACCCTCTTCGAGCGCATCATCCGCCGCGAGCTGCCCAGCGACGTGGTGTACGAGGACGCGGAGTACATCGTCATCCGCGACATCGCCCCCAAGGCGCCCATCCACCTGCTCGTCATCCCCAAGCGCGTGACGGCCCGCGTGGACGAGATCACCGATCCCGGCGAGATGGGCCGGCTGTGGCTCAAGGCGACCGAGATCGCCCGGCAGCAGGCCCCCGACTACCGCCTCGTCGCCAACTGCGGTCCCGGCGGCGGCCAGATGGTCTTCCACACCCACATCCACATCCTGGCCGGCTGGGACGGCGGCCCCGAGAGCGACCTTTGAGCGCCTTTCCCTTCGGCGCGGTGCTGTTCGACCTCGACGGCGTCCTGATCGACAGTGAGGGCCTGATCGGCGGGCTGTGGCACGAGGTCCTGCGCGAGCACGGCCTGGACCTGCCCGCACCCGAGGTGGCCGCGCGCACGGTGGGCCGCACCTTCGGGCCGGTCCTCGACGACCTGCGCCTCGCCTACGGCTGGGCCGCGCCCGCCGACTTTCAGGAGCGGCTGGGCGGACGGCTGAACGGGGCACTGGGGGCGGTGCAGGCCATCGAGGGCGCGCGGCTGACCCTGGAGCGCCTGCGGGCGGCGGGCATCCCCCTGGCGGTGGCGAGCAACAGCGCCCAGGAGCGGCTGCACCTCAAGCTGGGAGCGGCGGGCCTGGCCGATCTGGTCCCGCACGCCTTTTGCCCGGCCGACGTGGGCGGGCGCGGCAAACCCCTGCCGGACCTGTACCTGCACGCGGCGGCGGCCCTGGATGTCTCCCCCGCCGACTGCCCCGTGAACGAGGACAGCGCGCCGGGCGCGGCGGCGGGCGCAGCGGCCGGCGCACAGGTCTGGGGCCTGCTGGCAGGCGGACACGTGCATCCGGACACGGCGGCGGGGCTGCGGGCCGCCGGGGCCGCGCGCACCCTGGACTCGCACGCCGCGCTCCGCGAAGCCCTGGGCCTGGGCTGAAGGCCGCCCGCACCGCCGGGGACACGGCGACCTGCCCCCTCTTGATGAACGGCATGTTTGCAAATCACAAGTTTCTATGCAGAAGGCGCAACGTGGGGGCTTGTGTAGACCTATTTACAGCAACTTTTCTGATATTTGACCGTCTGGAATCGTTTCAGATGGCCCAAACAGCGGTGAGAGTCGCATTGACATCTCATAAAGCCGTCCCTAGAATTGCCCTATCGTCACAACAGCGCGCGAGCGCAGTGAAGTTACGGAGGATTCCATGAAGAAAACCGTCCTGAGCCTTACCGTTTTGACCGCCCTGGCCCTGGGGAGCGCGAATGCCGCGACCGTCGTGAAGCTCGCCACCATCAGCCCCCTGTCGGGCAGCAGCAGCAACCTCGGCCTCCAGATCAAGAACGGCGCGCAGCTGGCCGTCAACGAGATGAAGGCCGAGTTCGCCAAGGCCGGGATGACGCTCTCGCTCGTGGCGTACGACGACCAGGCCGACCCGGCCACCGGCACCGCCGCCGCCCGGCGCGTGGTCGCCGACCGCAGCATCCTGGGCGTCGTGGGCACGCTGAACAGCGGCGTGGCGATTCCGGCCAGCGCCGTGCTCGCGCCCAGCCACGTGACGATGGTCAGCCCCGCGAACACCAACGAGAAGGTCACCGACCGTGGCCTGGCGAACATGAACCGCGTGTGCGCCCGTGACGACGCGCAGGGCCCGGCCGGCGCCGACTTCGTGGTGAATACCCTCAAGGCCAAGAAGGTCTACGTCCTGAACGACAAGACCCCCTACGGCCAGGGTCTGGCCGACCAGGCCGAGAAGGCCATGAAGGCCAAGGGCCTGACCGTCGTGCAGAGCGAAGGCGTGGCCGCCGAGGACCGCGACTTCACCGCCATGATCACCAAGATCCAGACCCTGCGTCCCGACGCCATCTACTTCGGCGGTCTGTACGGCCAGGTCGGTCCCTTCGCCAAGCAGCTGCGCGACAAGGGCATCCAGACCCCCATCATCGGCGGCGACGGCTACGACAGCGACGACCTGACCAAGCTCGCCGGCACCGGCGCCAACAACATCTACTTCACGACCGTCGCGCCCCCCCTGGACGCCGTGCCCGCCGCCAAGGCGCTCTCCACGAGCTTCCAGTCCGCCTTCAAGACCGACATGCAGGGCTTCGGCCTCATGGGCTACGACTCGGCCAAGGTGGTGCTCCAGGGCATGCTGAACGCCTACAAGGCCGCCGGCAACAAGGTGCCCACCCGCACCCAGGTCGAAAGCGCCGTGCGCACCGGCACCTTCAACGTCGTGACCGGCCAGGTCAAGTTCGACAAGAACGGCGACCGCCAGACCGCCAAGATGTACGTCATCGCGGTCAAGAACGGCGCGCGCAGCACCGCCGGCACCGTCAACGTCGTTCGCCAGTAATACGCGGGTGAGGCCGGCCCGACCCCATGCGGGCATGGCCGGCCACACGCAGGTTCTTGCAGGGGAGCGCAGGCAGACCGCCGGCCTCCCCTCCTCGCATATCTGAGGGCCGCACCGGCGCTGCGCGGCCCCCGGGTCGTTTCTGGCCTTGTCGATTGGTGGGTGATTTGTGGACTTTCAAACTTTCGGAACCGTGCTGTTGCAGGTACTCGTCGGCGGCCTGAGCCTCGGCGTGCTGTACGCCATCATCGCGCTGGGCTACACGATGGTGTACGGCGTGCTCCAGCTCATCAACTTCGCGCACAGTGAAGTGTTCATCGCCGGAGGCATCGTCGGGTTCCTGGTCTTCGACGCTGTCAAGGCGTCCAGCATGAACGGCTATCTCAAGCTGCTGCTCGCCTGTATCGCGGCCATGGCCGTCTCGGGCCTGCTCAACGTGATCATCGAGCGCCTGGCCTACCGGCCCCTGCGGGGCGCGCAGCGGCTCGTGCCGCTGATCACGGCCATCGGCGTCTCGCTGATCCTGCAAGACCTCCTGCGCTTCCTGGTGGGCCTGCGCGGGCAGTTCGACCTGAGCGTGCCGCTGCCGCAGGGCTTCGGCAATCCGATCTCGTCGCTGTTCGGTCTGGACATCTCACTGCTCAACCTCCAGGTCAAGGACCTGATCCTGATCGTGGTGGCCGTGGTGATGCTCATCGGGCTGAACCTGCTCGTCAACCGCACGCAGCTCGGGCGCGCGATCCGCGCCGTAGCCCACGACCGCCAGACCTCGGGCCTCATGGGCATCGACGCCAACCGCATCATCAGCCTGACCTTCCTCATCGGGGGCGCGCTGGGCGGTCTGGGCGGCGTGATGTTCGCCATGAAGTACCAGGCCCTGAACGCCTACAGCGGCACGCTGCCGGGCATCAAAGCCTTCACGGCGGCGGTGCTGGGCGGCATCGGCAGCATTCCCGGCGCGGTGCTGGGGGGGCTGGTGCTGGGGTGGCTCGAAACGCTGCTGGGGGTCATCAGCCTGTTCAGCTCGGTGCCGGGCCTGCACTGGCTGGGGGCCATCAAGGCCGAGTACAAGGACCTGGGCGCCTTCCTGGCCCTGATCCTGATTCTGTTCCTCAAGCCGGCCGGTCTGCTGGGCCGCTCGGCCGCGGAGAAGGTGTAACATGACGACGCTTCCCGCCAACAACCCTTTTCGGCGCGGTCCCCAGGGGGCCGACCGCACCTGGCCGCTGCTGGGCTACGCCGCCGTCACGGCCGCCCTGCTCATCTTCCTGCGCGGCTCCGTCGCCGACGGCCCGGCCCGGCTGCTCCAGCCCGTGCTGTTCGGGGCCTTCCTACTCTCGCTGCTCTTCGCCTACCAGTGGCGCGCCGCGCCCTGGGCCAAGACGGCCGTGTTCGCGCTGGGCATCGTGTTCGTGCTGCCCTTCATGGGCCGCGACAACACCTCCTATTTCGATCTGGTGATCCAGATGCTCATCTTCGGGGCGCTGGCCCTGGGACTGAACATCGTGGTGGGCCTCGCGGGCCTGCTCGACCTGGGGTACATCGCCTTCTTCGCCGTGGGGGCGTACCTGTGGGGCGTGTTCGGCAGCCCGCAGTTCGCGGAGGTGAGCGGCAACGCGGCTTTCGCCACCGGCATCAACGCCAACTTCTTCTGGCTGTTCATTCCGCTGGGCGTGCTGGCGGCGGCGCTCGTGGGCGTGCTCATCGGCCTGCCGGTGCTCAAGCTCAAGGGGGATTACCTCGCCATCGTGACGCTGGGCCTGGGTGAAGTGATCCGCATCTTCGCCAACAACCTCGACGTGACCAACGGGCCGCAGGGCATCGACGCCATCGAGAGCGCGCCCGTGCCGTGGCTCAACTCGCTGGCCGGCACCCTGGGCTTCGCGCCCGACCAGTACCGCCTGTTCTTCCTGTACATCCTGGTGCTGATCGTGATCGGCATCGTGATCCTGGTGAACTACCGCCTTGACCGCTCGAAGATCGGCCGCTCGTGGATCGCCATCCGCGAGGACGAGGTCGCCGCGCAGGCGATGGGCGTGCCGCTGCTGCGCACCAAGCTGCTGGCCTTCGCCTCGGGCGCGTCCTTTGCGGGCGCGATGGGCGTGATCTTCGCGGCCAAGCAGACCTTCATCGATCCCAAGAGCTTCGACTACTTCCAATCGATCGGCGTGCTGAGCATGGTGATTCTGGGCGGCATGGGCAACATCGCCGGGGTGCTGCTGGGCGCGGTCGTCGTGACCATGCTCAACCTGATGATCCTGCCGACCATCAGCGAGGTACTTCAGGGCAGCTTCCCCAACATCAACCCCAACCTCGACCCCAGCAAGTACCAGCGCCTGATCTTCGGTCTGGTGCTCGTGCTGATGATGCTCTACCGCCCCGAGGGCCTGCTGCCCAGCGCCCGCCGCCAGGCCGAGATGCACCAGGACGACGACCCGCCGCCCGACAGCCTGGAAGCCGACAACGCCCTGCAAGCCGGCACGTCCGAGGTGCTGTCGCCGGGCTTCAGCACACGCGGAGAGAACGAGCGGACGGGGAGTGAACGATGAGCCTGCTTGACGTTCAGGGCATGACCAAGACCTTCGGCGGTCTGACGGCCGTCAACGACGTGACCTTCCAGGTACCCGAGCGCGGCATCATCAGCGTGATCGGGCCCAACGGCGCGGGCAAGACGACCTTCTTCAACCTCATCACCGGGATCTACACCCCCGACAAGGGCAGCATCACCCTGGGCGGACGCAACCTGCTGGGGCTGCGGCCCGACCAGGTGGTGGACGCGGGCATCTCGCGCACCTTCCAGAACATCCGCCTGTTCCCGAGCATGACCGCCGAGGAAAACATCATGCTGGGGCGGGGCGTGCGGCTGAAGTCGGGATACTGGGACGCCGTGCTGCGCAGCGGACGTTTCAAGCGTGACGAGCAGGAAGCGCGCGACACGGCGCGGATCATGCTGGACTTCGTGGGCCTGAGCAAGTGGCGCAACGAACTGGCGACCAGCCTGCCCTACGGCGACCAGCGCAAGCTGGAGATCGCGCGCGCACTGGCGACCACGCCCCGGCTGGTGCTGCTCGACGAGCCGGCCGCCGGCATGAACCCGCGCGAGACCGAGGACCTCAAGGCCCTGATCCGGCGCATCCGCGACGACCTGGGGGTAACGGTGGTCCTGATCGAGCACGACATGCGCCTGGTCATGACCCTGTCGGAGAACATCACGGTGCTGAACTACGGCAGCAAGCTGAGCGAGGGCCGCCCCCACGAGGTCCGCAACGACCCCGCCGTGATGGAGGCCTATCTGGGTCGCGGCGCGGCGGCCGGCGAGTACGGCAAGGAGGCCGGTCCGAATGTCTGATCCGATGACCATGCCCCGCCCGGCAGCGACCGGCGGCGCGCCGCTGCTGGAACTGAGCGACATCCACACCTACTACGGCCAGATCCACGCCCTCAAGGGCCTGAACATGACCGTGAACCCCGGCGAGATCGTGGCCCTGATCGGCGGCAACGGCGCGGGCAAGACGACCACGCTGCGCACCATCAGCGGCATGATGAAGCCCAAGACCGGCACGGTGACCTACCAGGGCCAGAACGTGACCGGCGTGCCCGCCTACACGATCATGCAGCGCGGCATGAGCCACGTGCCCGAAGGCCGGCGCATCTTCCCGCAGCTCTCGGTGCGCGAGAACCTGGAGGTCGGCGCCTACACCGTGCGCGACCGCAAGGTGATCGCCGAGCGCATCGAGGAGGGCTTCAACCTGTTCCCGCGCCTGCGCGAGCGCGAGAACCAGCTTGGCGGCACGATGTCGGGCGGTGAACAGCAGATGCTGGCGATCGCCCGCGCGCTGATGGTGGCGCCCAAGCTGCTGCTCCTCGACGAGCCCTCGATGGGCCTGTCGCCCCTGTTCGTGGAAGCCATCTTCGACATCGTCGAGCGGCTGAACAAGGAACGCGGCACGACCATCCTGCTCGTCGAGCAGAACGCCTCGATGGCGCTGGGCATCGCGCACCGCGCCTACGTCCTCCAGACCGGCGAGATCAAGCTCTCGGGCGCGGCGGCCGACATCGCCGCCGACGAGAGCGTGCGCAAGGCGTACCTGGGCGACGAGTAGGCACCCAGGTCGGACATGGAGCCGGGGCTTGAACGCCCCGGCTTTTTTATGGCCTGTCAGGTGTGCGTCGCCGCGCCCAGCAGCCGGGGGCGGGGTCCTTGCCTGCCGCCCATCTGCGCCACCTCGCCAGACAAGGACTTGCGGCCCTGCCAGGCGACCCCTCCCGCTAGTTCCCAGTGACAGGGCCAGCCGGCATCTGCTCCAGTTTCCGGCGGCCCAGATAGCGAACCCTTGAATCCAATGCAGCGGAACATCACCCTGACCCCGTCCTCCCTTCGGATCGGAAAATCCAGGGTCCAGCTCAAATGCGCTTCAGACCACCAAGATAAAGCCTCAATAAACTTGACATAGATGCACTCAAGTTTCAGAATGGGGGCAGTGATCGTGACCGCCCCTCTTCCTGCCTGGAGGTTTCCTTCTTGAATCCCGAACGCTTTACCGAGGCGAGTACGCAGGCCATCGCGGCCGCGCAGCAGCTCGCCGTACAGAACCAGCAACAGAACCTGACCGTTTTCCACCTCCTGCGCGCCCTGACCGACAACGAGACGGCCGCGCGCGCCCTGACCGGGGCCGGGGGCGACCTGCCGAAGATCCGCGCCGTGCTGGACGCCGAGATCGCCAAGTTGCCGCGCGTGCAGGGCGGCGGCGAGCAGCTCTACCTGGACCCGGCGCTGAGCCGCGCCTTTCAGAAGGCCGACACGCTGGCCGGGCAACTGGGCGACTCCTTCGTGGCCGCCGACGCCCTGCTGCTCTCGGCGCGCGGCGAGTACCGGGGCAAGGGCCTGCCCGACGAGACGAGTCTCAACCGCGCGGTGACAGAGGCGCGGAAAGGAAAAACCGTGACCAACAAGACGAGTGAACAGCAGTTCGACGCCCTGAACAAGTACGGCACCGACCTGACCCAGCGCGCCCGCGACGGCAAGTTCGACCCCGTCATCGGCCGCGACGAGGAAATCCGGCGCGCCATGCAGATCCTGCTGCGGCGCACCAAGAACAACCCGGTCCTGATCGGGGAACCCGGCGTGGGCAAGACGGCGATCGCCGAGGGCCTCGCCATCCGCATCGTGAAGGGCGACGTGCCCGAGGGCCTGAAGAACAAACGCATCGTGTCGCTGGAGATGGGCAGTCTGCTTGCGGGCGCCAAGTTCCGGGGCGAGTTCGAGGAGCGCCTCAAGGGGGTGATCGACGAGGTCGTGCAGTCCCAGGGCGAGATCATCCTGTTCGTGGACGAGATCCACACGATCGTCGGCGCGGGCAAGACCGAGGGCTCGCCCGACGCGGGCAACATGCTCAAGCCGGCGCTGGCGCGCGGCGAGCTGCACCTCATCGGCGCGACGACCCTGGACGAGTACCGCGAGATCGAGAAGGACCCGGCGCTGGAACGCCGCTTCCAGCCCGTGTTCGTGGACGAGCCGAGCGTCGAGGACACCATCAGCATCCTGCGCGGCATCAAGGAGCGCTACCAGGTCCACCACAACGTCGAGATCACCGACCCGGCGCTCGTGGCCGCCGCGCAGCTCTCGCACCGCTACATCAGCGACCGCCAGCTGCCCGACAAGGCCATCGACCTCATCGACGAGTCGGCCGCGCGCCTGCGCATGGCGCTGGAATCGAGCCCCGAGCGCATCGACCAGCTCTCGCGGCGCAAGCTGCAACTGGAGATCGAGCGCGAGGCATTGAGGCGCGAGAAGGACGTGGACTCGCAGAATCGCCTGCTGGACATCGAGGGCGGGCTGCGCAACATCACCGACGAGCTGAACGAGGTCCGCAGCCGCTGGGAGGCCGAGCGCAAGGAGGTCGCCGCGCTGCGCGAGAAGCGCGAGGCCCTGGACGCCGTACGCACCGAGATCGAGAAGGCCCGGCGCGACTACGACCTGCAACTCGCCGCCGAGCTGGAATACGGCAAGCTGCCCGCCCTGGAAAAGGACGTGACCGAGCTGGAGCGCAAGCTCAAGGGCGCCGAGTTCGCGCACCTCGAAGTGACCGACGAGGACATCGCCGCCGTCGTGAGCCGCTGGACCGGCATCCCCGTGAACAAGCTCATGGAGGGCGAGCGCGAGAAGCTGCTGCACCTCGAAGAGCAGCTCCACGCCCGCGTGATCGGGCAGGACCGGGCGATTGTCAGCGTCAGCGACGCCATCCGCCGCGCGCGCGCCGGCCTGAACGACCCGAACCGCCCGCTGGGCAGCTTCATGTTCCTGGGACCGACCGGGGTGGGCAAGACCGAGCTGGCCAAGGCGCTGGCCGAGTACCTGTTCGACAGCAGCGAGGCGATGGTGCGCCTGGACATGTCCGAGTACATGGAAAAGCACACGGTGGCCCGCCTGATCGGGGCGCCTCCCGGATACGTGGGCTACGAGGAAGGCGGCCAGCTCACCGAGGCCGTGCGCCGCCGCCCCTACAGCGTGCTGCTGCTCGACGAGATCGAGAAGGCGCACCCGGACGTGTTCAACGTGCTGCTTCAGGTGCTCGACGACGGCCGCCTCACCGACGGGCAGGGCCGCACGGTGGACTTCCGCAACACGCTGATCATCCTCACGAGCAACATCGGCTCGCCGCTGATCCTGGAGATGCAGGCCCGCGGCGAGGACGCCGCCGAGATCCGCGAGGCCGTGCTGGGCGAGTTGCAGGGCCACTTCCGCCCCGAGTTCCTGAACCGCGTGGACGACATCGTCGTGTTCGACGCGCTGAGCGCGGCCGACCTGCGCAAGATCGTGGACATCCAGATGGGGGGCCTGCGCCGCCGCCTCACCGAGCGCCGCGTGACGCTGCACCTGTCGGACGGCGCCAAGAACAAGCTCGCCGAGATCGGTTACGACCCGGCCTTCGGGGCGCGTCCCCTGAAGCGCGCGATCGCCCGCGAGATCGAGACGCCGCTGGCCCGCGAGATCCTGAGTGGCCGTGTCCCCGACGGCAGCGTGCTGAACGTGGACTACGGCGACGGAGGCTTCAGCTTCTCGACCGGCGCGCTGAACTGAGCCCCAGGCCGCAGCCCCGGACACCGAAAGCCCCTCCTTGACGGAGGGGTTTTTCGTGGGCTGGCCGCGCCGCCCGGGAATACGCCGTCCGGGAGATGCCCTACGGGCCGTTCAGGCCAGGGCCGGCGAGAGGAGAGCAGCGGGCCTGCCCGGAACCCGTCCCCCCCGCCTTCTGGCCTACTCCCCGGCCTTCCCCCGGCACACCCCCCGCGCCAGAAGGGCAGTCTCGAAGGCCTGCGGGTCGGCAGGGGTCAGGTAGTAGGGTCTCTGCCGGACCGCGAGCAGCACCCCGCCCTGCCGGGCCGAGGCGAGCGCCTGCACGAATCGCGGCCCCACTTCACCGGAGGGGCTTTGCCAGGAATAGTTGCCGCTGTAGTAGCCGGGCACCCCCACGCCACCGACCTTCAGGCCCAGTCGCCCGGCCGGGGACAGGACCTTCAGGTCGGCGTAGGGCCAGGTGAGGGTCCCCGACATCCGCTGTACGCGCAGGCCTTCGTCGGTCAGGACATAGCCCAGGCTGCGCGGCATCGCCACCATCAGCCACACGACGCCGCCCGCCAGGACCGTGAACAGCCAGCGCAGCGGCCACGGCAGCGGATCGCCCAGCGGCAGCCACGTCCCGCCCAGCAGCAACAGGGCCGCCAGGACCAGCAGGGCGCGCAGCCCCGCATTCTTTTCGCGCGCGAGGGGAACGGAGACGGCAGACACGCCGTCACTCTAGCCGCAGGGGCCGGACCGGGCGGCAGGGCCCCCGCGGCGGCCGATGCTCTAGGATGGCGCACGATGCGTTCTCCCCTGCCCCGCGCGGTGCTCACCCGGCTCGAATCGGGCCGCGTCGTGGTGTTGAGCGTGCTGCTCGGCCTGCTGGTAGGCGGGCTGTGTATCCTGCTGCGCCTCGCGCTCGACGCCCTGCATCCCCTGGGCGCGATGCTCACCGGCTACGCGCCCCCCGGCACCCCCGGTGAAGGCGGGCTGCTCATGGCCTTCGGGGACGCGCTGCCCTGGGGCCTGCTGTTCCTGCCCTTCGTGGGGGCGCTGTACGCGTGGCTGGTCCCCGCCGAACCCGGCGCGCCCCTCACGCAGCTCGTACGCGGCTACCACAGCGGGGGAAGCTGGCCGGGCCTGCGCGCGGGGCTGCGCACCCTGGCGGGCACGGCGGCGGCCTACAGCGCGGGGCTGCTCGTCGGGCGCGACTCGGCCTTCACCATGCTGGGCCAGATGGGCACCCGGCTGCTGGGGCGCGTGACCCGGCTCGACGCGGTCGAGACCCGCACCCTGACCCTGGCGGGCGCGGCGGCGGGTCTGGGAGCCGTGCTGCACGCGCCCCTCGCGGCGGCGGTCTTGATCGCCGAGGTGCTGTACCGCCGCTTCGAGTTCGAGGTGGAGGCGCTGATGCCCTGCGTGCTCGCGGCGGTCGTAGCCTACGCGGTGTACGGCCTGGGCTTTGGCTTCTCGCCGCTGCTCAGCGTGCCCGACGTGCAGGTGCCGGCCCTGGCACAGCTGCCCGCCCTGGTCGGCGTGGTGCTGGGCGTGGTGCTGTCTGGCTGGCTGCTGCTGCGCGCGGCCCGGCTGCTGCCCGCGCAGTGGAGTGACGGCTGGGCACGGCCGCTGCTGGGCGGGGTGTTCGGGCTGCTCACGGCGGCGCTGGCGTACCTGAGCACGCCCGCCGTGCTGGGCGACGGCACCGGCTGGCTGCAACTGGGCGTGAGCGGTTTCCTGGGGCCGGACGCGGCGGGCGCGGGGCTGTGGCGCTGGGCCCTGCTGGCCCTGGGCGCGCGCCTGGCCTTCGGGGGCGGCATCTTCCCGTCGGTGGCGACGGGCGGGCTGCTGGGGGCCACCCTGGGGGGGCTGCTGGGGCTGGACGTGGCGGTCGCGGCGCTGGTCGGGTCGGCGGCCTTCCTGGCCGTCACCCTGAACGCCCCGGTCGGCGCCTCGCTGCTCGTCGTGGCCTGGGGCGGCGAGGCCCTGCTGCCCGTCGCCCTTCTCGCCGCAGGCACCGCCCACCTGCTGAGCGGCGAAAGCGGACTGCTGCCCGGTCAGGCCATCTCGCGGGCACGCAGCCGGGTCCACATGCCGCCCACCTTCGCCGCGCTGCCGGCCACGGTGCGCTATCTGGCCCGCCGGAACGCCGACGCCCCCGACACCCCGGGCATCCCCTACGACGCCCCCGCCGAGCTGGCCGCCGGCACTGACATGGCGGTGGCCGCTCCCAGCAACGAACCCGAGCTGTACCGCCGCGCCGTCCCGGCGAGCTGGCGCGGCGCGCGGGTGCGGCTGCTGGCACTGCCGCCGGGAGTGGAGGTCGTGGGCATCGTGCGCGACGGCAGCGTGCGCCTGCCCCACGCCGAACTGCGCCTGACCCCCGAGGACGAACTGGTGTTTCTGGCCCGCCCCGACGCCTACGCGGCGCTCGAAGGCGTGCTGCGGCTGCCCGGCGCCTGACCCTGGCCGGCCACCGGGCGGGGCCGGCAACCCCCGGGAGCGCGCTACACTCCGCCATGCCCGAACACCACCTGAAGGCCGCCGGAGCTGTCCACACCGTCTGGGACGCGGCGCTGCCCCCGGCCCTGCACGCCGCGCCCGGCGATACCGTGCGTTTCGGAACGCTGGACGCCTCCTACGGCCGCGTGGCCCGGCAGGTGGCGGCCGGCGGGCTGGACCTGCCTGACGACCTGCGTGCCCTGATCGCGGCGGGGGCCTCTGCGCCTGGGCCACTTACGGGCGGCCAGCCGGGCCACCCCCTCACCGGCCCCGTGTATGTCGAGGGCGCGCGGCCCGGCGACACGCTGGTGGTCGAACTGCTGGAGGTCCGTACCGGCGACTGGGGCTGGACCGGCTGCCGGCCCGGCGGCATCGGCCTGCTCGACGACGAGGTGCCGGGCGCGCATACCCACTTCTGGGACCTGCGGGCGGGCACCCACACTGACTTTCTGGCCTCCGGCTTCCGGGCGCGGCTGCCGCTGGCGCCCTTTCCCGGCGTGATCGGGGTCGCGCCCGCCGCGCCGGGGCCGCACCCCACCGCGCCGCCCCGGCAGGTGGGCGGCAACATGGACGTGCGGCAACTCGTGGCCGGCAGCACGCTGTACCTGCCGGTCGAGGTGCCCGGCGCGCTGCTGAGCGTGGGGGACGTGCACGCCGCGCAGGGCGACGGCGAGGTGTCGGGCACCGGCATCGAGACCGACGGCGAGGTCACGGTGCGCCTGGGACTGCGGCGGGGGCGCGCCCTCACCATGCCGGAGCTGCGCACGCCGCCCGAGCCGACCCCGCTGTGGAGCGCCGGAGCCTACGTGACCACCGGGCACGCCCCCGAGCTGCTGGAGGCCGCCCGCCACGCCCTGCGCGGCATGCTCGCGCACCTCGGCGAGGAATACGGCCTGGGGTTCACGGACGCGTACATCCTGGCGAGTGCCTGTGTGGACCTGCGCGTCAGCCAGATCGTGGACGCGCCGCACTACACCGTGAGCGCCCTGCTGCCCCAGGGCCTCTTCGCGCGCTAGAACAGGGCCATGAACAACCCAGAAGCAGTGTCCGGCGATTTCTCGCCCGTCATGGAGTATCTGCGCCAGCTCGTGGAGGTCACCGGCCCCAGCGGCAGCGAGGAGGACGTGGCCCGGCGCGTGCTGGAGCTCGCCCGGCCCCACGCCGACGAGCTGAGCGTGGACGCGGTGGGCAACGTGGTCGCGGTGCGCCGCGCCGCCGACCCCTCGGCGCGGCGGCTGCTGATCTGCGCGCACATGGACGAGATCGGCTTCCGGGTGCGGCGCGTGGACGAGGGCGGCACCCTGCGCCTGGAAAAGGTGGGCGGCAGCGACGACCGGATTCTGCCGGCCCAGCGCGTGTGGGTGCGCACCGAGGAGGGCCGGATTCCGGGTGTGATCGGCACCAAGAGCGCGCACCTGCTGACCGACGCCGACCGCGCGAGCGTCACGCCCTACGCGCAGCTGTACGTGGACATCGGCGCCCGCAGCGCCGGCGAGGCCGCCGCGATGGGCGTGCGGCCCGGCGACCCGGTGGGTTTCGCCGGCGAGCTGACCGAGCTGGGCCGGAACAGCGGACGCTACACCGCCCACGCCCTGGACGACCGGGCGGGCTGCGCGGTGCTGCTGGCGCTGCTCGCGGGCTTCAGCGGCGACGCCCGGCCCCCCGTCACGCTCGTCGCCGCCTTCTCGGTGCAGGAGGAGGTCGGGCTGCGCGGCGCGCAGGTCCTCGCCCGCGCCCTGCCGGCCGGGCAGACCCCGGACGTGGCCCTGGCCCTGGACATGACGGCCGCCGACGACACCCCCGAACTCGGTGCGCCCACGCTGCGGCTGGGGGCCGGCCCGACCGTCAAGGTCATGGATTTCTCGACCCTGGCCCACCCGGCGGTGCGGCGGGGGCTCCTGCGTGCCGCGCAGACCCGAGACCTGCCGGTGCAACACGAACTCCTCAAAGGCATCGGCACCGACGCGGGCGCGCTGCAATACCTCGGCGTGCCGACCGGGGCCGTGTCGGTCACCAACCGTTACACCCACAGCCCCGTCGAGGTGCTCGACCGCCGCGACCTGGAGGCGGCGCAGGCCCTGCTGCTGGGCTTCATGCACGACCTGCCGGAGACGCCGCTGGATTTCCTGCCTACGCCCTGAACCCGCCCCCGTCCCTGTGGAACAGACGCCCGGCGCGCACGTGCCCTAGCCTGGGCGGGCCATGCCTGTTCCCGACGCACCGCCCGCCCTGCCCGAACCCGCTGCCCCCCGGCGCAGCTGGGACCGCAACGAGCGGCTGGGCATCCTCAACGGGTGGGCGGTGTTCGCGGGCGACGGGTTCCTGAACGTCTCGGTGGTCATCTCGGGCTTCGCGGCGCGGCTGGGCGCCCCCAACTGGGTCATCGGGCTGCTGCCGGCCATCGCCGGGGGCGGCTGGATGCTGCCGCAGCTCCTGATCGCCGCGCGGGTCCGGAGTGCGCCCTACAAGCTGCCGGTGTACCGCTCGGCCGCCTTCATCCGGGCGGCGACCTACGTCTCGATGGTCCTGATCGCCGCCTTCCTGGCCGACCAGCCGGCCCTGTGCCTGACCCTGTTCGTGCTGGCGATGCTCGCCAACGCCCTGGCCTCGGGCGTGGCGGGCCTGCCCTTTCTGGAGGTGGTGAGCAAGACGGTCTCGCCGGACCGCCGCCCACGCTTTTTCGGCACGCGCAACCTGTACGGCGGGCTGCTGGCCTTCGGGGCGGGGCTGGTCGTGCGCGCGGTGCTGGGGTCGGACCTCGCCTTTCCGCTCAACTACGCGCTGCTGTTCGCGCTGGGCACCGTCGCCTATACCTTCGGCTACTGGGTCTTCGGGCTGGTGACCGAGCCGCCCGACCCACCCCTGCCCCCGCAGGGCTTCCGGGGCGAGCTGCGCGCCATCCCGGAGACGCTGCGCGACCCGCACTTCCGGGCCTTCCTGACCGTGCGGCTGCTGCTGGCGGGGGCCAGCATGAGCGAACCCTTCTTCGCGGTCTATGCCCTGCGCGCCCTGCACTTTCCGGCGGCGGTCCTGGGGGCCTTCGTGATGGCGCTGACGGCCGCCGCGCCGCTGTCGAACGTGGTATGGCAGCGCGTGGCCGAACGCAAGGGCTCGCGCCGGATCATCCGCTACGCGAGCGTCTTCTATGGCCTCGCGCCGCTGTGGGCCTTCGCGGTGGGGGCGCTGCACCTCGGGGCCTGGGCCTACCTGGGCGTGTTCATCCTGACGAGCGTGGCGGCGCAGGGCTTCAATCTGGGCCACACCAACCACCTGCTCAACATCGCCCCCGACGGCGCGCGCAGCCGCTACATCGGCACGCTGAACACGCTCGTCGGCGCGGCCCTGTTCACGCCGGTCGTGGGTGGATTGATCGCCGACCGCGCCGGCTACACGCCGGTCTTTGCCCTGAGTGCCGTACTGTGCGCCGCCGCGTGGTGGTGGTGCGGCAAACTGCGGCGCGACGCCTGAACCGGGTGAAATGGGGTCCGGACCCTCGCCCGGCCACAGCGACGTCGCAATCTTCATTCCGATTTTTTAAAAAGACGTCGCAGCGGGAGCACTCCATTCCTGCTGCGACGTCTTTTTTTCGCTGCTCGCTCCGCTCGGCTGATCCGGAGATCAACTGCGACGGGCCTAGTGGCCGAGGATCTTGCTGAGGAACTGCTTGGCGCGGTCGTGCTGGGGGTGGGTGTAGAAGGCTTCGGGCGTCGTGTCCTCCACGATGTTGCCCTGGTCGAAGAACAGGATCCGGTCCGCCACCTCCCGCGCGAAGCCCATCTCGTGCGTCACCACCAGCATCGTCATCCCGCTTCGCGCCAGTTCCTTCATCACGTCCAGCACTTCCTTGATCATCTCCGGGTCCAGCGCCGAGGTCGGCTCGTCGAACAGCATGATCTTGGGGTCCATCGCCAGCGCCCGGGCGATCGCCACGCGCTGCTGCTGCCCGCCCGAGAGCTGCGCGGGGTACTTGTGCGCCTGCTCCTCGATGCCCACGCGGCGCAGCAGTTCCAGGCCCCGGCGCTCGGCCTCGGCCTTGCCGGTGCGGCGCACGCGGGTGGGGGCGAGGGTGATGTTGTCGAGGACGGTGAGGTGGGGAAAGAGGTTGAAGCTCTGGAAGACCATGCCGACCTCGCGGCGGACGGCGTCGAGATTCCTGGCGCCCTGGAGGGGCAGGCCGTCGATGGCGATGGTGCCGGCGTCGTGGGGGTCCAGGGCGTTGAGGGTGCGGATGAAGGTGGACTTGCCGCTGCCGGAGGGACCGATGACGACGACGACCTCGCCTTGACGGACCTGGAGACTCACGCCGCGCAGGGCGTGGAAGCTCCCGAAGTGCTTCTCTACCCCACGCGCCTCGATCACGACGGGCGCGCCCTGGCCCGGCGCGGAGCGGGAAACGCGGTCTGGGGTGGGTTGCGCGGCAGTCATGGCGGGCAGTGTACAGGTTGTGCGCGCGGCGGGTCAGGGCGGTGTCGTCCGGGCAGCCTTTTTCATCTGGCCCTTAACTTCATGTTAGGCTACGGCATTCCACACAGCCTGGTCCAGCCTTTTTGGGGGTGCAGACCTGGCATATGACAAGGAGGCGTACATGAAGAAACTGATTCCTGTCACCGGGGCCGCGCTGGCCCTGCTTACCCTGGGGGTGGCCCTCGCGCAGGGCAACGCTTTCCTGACCATCGGTTCGGGCAGCACGACCGGCGTGTACTTTCCGGTGGCGACCGGCATGGCCAAGATGGTCAACGACGCGGGCACCGGCGTGCGCGCCAACGCCCGCAGCACCGGCGGCAGCGTGTTCAACATGAACGCCCTGGCGACCGGCGAGCTGGATATGGCGATCGTGCAGAACGACATCGCCTTCTACTCATACAAGGGCAGCGGCATCCAGGCCTTCGAGGGCAAGGCCAACAACAAGGTGCGCACCCTGGCCGTGCTGTACCCCGAAGTGCTGCACGTCATCGCCCGCAAGGACGCGAAGATCAGCTCGATCGCCGACCTGAAAGGCAAGCGCGTGGTTATCGGGGACCTGGGCTCGGGCACCGAACAGACCGCCCGGCAGGTCCTCGAGGCCTACGGCCTGAAGTTCGAGGACCTGGGTCAGGCCCTGCGCGTCTCGCCTGCCCAGGGCATCAGCCTGATGCAGGACAAGCGCGCCGACGCGCTGTTCTATACGGTCGGCGTGGGCGCCAGCGCCATCTCGCAGATCGCCCAGACGGTGGACGTCAGCCTCGTGCCGGTCGCGGGCAACCAGGCCTCGGCCCTCATCAAGAAGTACCCCTTCTACGTGCGCTACAACATTCCGGCCAAGAGCTACAAGGGCGTCGGCGCGACCGTACCCGGCGTGGCGGTGCAGGCGACCCTGGTGGCCAGCAGCTCGGTGAGCGACGACACCGTCTACAAGGCCATGAAGGCGATCTTCGCCAACACGGCCAGTGTCAAGGCGATCCACCCCGCCCTGAACACCAGCTTCAGCAACGCCTCGGCCGTCAAAGGCGTGCCCGCCCCGCTGCACCCCGGCGCCGTGAAGTTCTGGAAGGAACAGGGCCTGAACGTCAAGTAAGTCCCGGCCCCGCGCCGGACCGTCCGGGGCCAGTCGCCCAGACCGCGTGCGACTGGCCCCGCCTTCTTCTCCCAGACATGAGGACGACGTGAGCGACCCCACACGCCCAATATCCAGCGATCCCAGCCTGACCCCGCCCGGCACCGAGATGACCGAGGGCGAAAAGCGCGCCATCGAGATGGTCGAGGCCGCCGAGACGGGCGGGCGCAAACTCTTCGGCGCGCAGGCCGGGCTGGTCACCCTGATCGCCCTGGCGTGGTGCCTGTTCCAGATGTACTCGGCCTACGTGGGCACCATCGTCCCCACGACGCAGCGCTCGATCCACCTGGCCTTCGCCTTCGCGCTGGCCTACCTCGTCTTTCCGTTCCGCAAGACGCCGGGCAGGCCGCAGACACGCGTGCCCTGGTCTGACTGGGGTCTGGGGGCGGTCGCCACCGGCAGCGCCCTGTACTTCTTCATCGAATACGCCAACATCGCGGGCAACGGCGGCATCCGCGCCGACGTGCCGCTGGACCTGTGGGCCGGGAGCGCGCTGGTCGTGCTGCTGCTGCTCGCCGCCTGGCGCACGCTGGGCATCGCCATGCCCCTGATCTCGGTGGCCTTCATCCTGTTCGCCTTCATGGGCGCGCGCGGCCTGATCCCGGCCATCCAGACCCCCTTCCACGGCGGCTATACCTGGCCGCAGCTCATCGGGCAGCTCGCCACCAACACCGAAGGGATCTTCGGCACGGCCATCGGCGTCTCGGCACAGATCGTCTTCCTGTTCGTGCTGTTCGGCGCGGTGTTCGACAAGCTCGGGGCGGGCGACTGGTTCATGCGCGTGGCCCAGAGCCTGCTGGGGTCCTTCCGGGGCGGAGCGGCCAAGGCCAGCATCATGAGCAGCGCCCTGAACGGCATCATCTCCGGCTCGGCGGTGAGCAACGTCGTCACGGGCGGCAACATCACCATCGGCACCATGATCCGCACCGGCTACAGCCGCGAGAAGGCCGGGGCCATCGAGGTCGCCAGCTCCAGCAACGGCCAGCTCATGCCGCCCGTCATGGGCGCGGCGGCCTTCATCATGGCGCAGAACCTGAACATCGAATACCGCTCGCTGATCCTGGCGGCGGCCATTCCGGCCTTCCTGTGCTACGCGGCGCTGCTGGTGGTCTCGCACATCGAGGCCCTCAAGCTGGGACTGCGCGGCCTGCCCCGCTCGGAACTGCCCCGGCTGCGCCAGACGCTGCTTCAGGGCTGGTATTACCTCATTCCGCTGGTCTACCTGATCGGCGTGCTGACCGCCAATCCCGAGGCCAACCCCGAGCGCGTCGCCCTGAACACGATCCTCTTGATGGTCGTGATGATGTTCGTTCAGGAGCTCTTCTGGGGCCGCCGGGACGGCCGCACGCCGGGCCGCAGCCTGCTGGACGGAGGCCGCAAACTGGTCGAGTCCTTCGAGGCGGGCGCGCGCAGCATGATCGGCATCGCCATCGCCACGGCCGCCGCCGGGATCATCGTGGGCATCGTGACCATCACGGGGCTGGGCTTCGGGCTGGCCGACGTGGTCGAGGCGGTCGCGGCGTTGTTCACCAACGACTTCCTGCGGATTCTGGTCGTGCTCGTGCTGGGTCAGCTCATCGCCCTGATCCTGGGGATGGGCCTGCCCACCACCGCCAACTACATCCTGATGTCGGCCCTGATCGTGCCGATCATCGCGCGCATCGCGGGTCTGGATACCGGCAATCCGGCCGAGATGCTGCCGGTCCACATGTTCGTCTTCTACTTCGGCATCATGGCCGACAGCACGCCCCCGGTGGCCCTGGCGGCCTTCGCGGCGGCCGCCATCTCGGGCGGCGACCCGGTCAAGACCGGGGTGCAGGCCTTCCAGTACGAGCTGCGCACAGCGCTGCTGGCCTACATGATGTTCTTCAACCCGCAACTGCTCCTGATCGCGGGCGGGCGGCTGGGCGGGCTGCCACTGGCCGAGGCCATTCCGATGGTGCTGTTCGCCTTCATCGGCCTGGTCGCCTTCGGGGCCGCCACCCTGCGCTTCTTCCACCGCCGCACCAACCCGGTGCAGACCCTGCTGCTGCTGGCCGCGTCGTTCATTCTCATCATCCCGACCAGCGTGCTGGTCAACCTGGGGGCAGTCGCTCTCATGGCCGCCGTCTACTTCTGGCAGAAAGCCGGGAGCCGCCGCGAGCCGCCTGCGCCGATGCCCAGCGCGGCCTGACTCCTCCTTTCCCGCGCCGCTTCCCTATGGGGGGAGGCGGCGTATTTGCTGTGTCCTCACAAAAGATCAAGAACAAAGTCACACGCGGGTCAGCTTGGCCCGGCACAGTGAGAGGCATGAAAAAGGTGCTTCTGGCGGCGATGGGACTGAGCGGTGTACTGGCGAGCTGTGGCGGCTCGGTCGTGGTGGGCGTGGGCGGCGGATACTACGGTGACGGCCAATCGACGAACCTGCAACTCAACAGCCTCACGAACTACCGCACGAGCTGGCAGCTCAGCAGCAACGTGCAGGACCAGTCCGGCCGGACCCTGACCGCCGGCACCTACATCATCTGCGACAACACCAACACCGACATCTCGGTGGACCTGACCTGGACCGGCGGCCTGAGCAAGCTCGGCTTGCAGCTGCGCGGCGTGAACAGCGACACCTACCGCAACATCAGCGTCTACCCCTATTCGGTGGTGGACACCAGCGGCAGCGGGACCGCGACCTACTCGCTGGGCGCCGCGATGGCTCCGCTCGCCACCAAGTCCTCGCTGTCGGCGCAGGCCATCGTGGTCAATCCCATCACTGCCGTGGACATCAAGGGCTACACCTACGTGCGCGCCCAGGGCCTCGACGCCTTCGGCCTGGCGAGCAACGTGCTGACCAGCGGATACTCGATTCCGGTCGTCGACTGCCAGTAAACCGGCAGGGCGTCAGAAGGGCCGCCTCCGACCAGAGGCGGCCCTTTCCTACTGCCTTACTCGACGCGCGTTTCGAGAGAAATTTCGCTGTTCAGGCTCGCGGCGACCGAGCAGTATTTTTCGTGGCTCAGGTGCGCGGCCTTGCTCAGCATCTCCTCGGTCACGCCCTCGCCGCTGGCGATGTGGCGCACAGTGATGTGGGTGTAGCGCTTGGGATCGGTGTCGGCCCGCTCGCCCTCGACCTCGATACGGTAGGCGCTCAGGGGCGTGCGGCGCTTTTTCATCACCTCGACCACGTCGTAGGCGGTGCAGGTGGCGAGCGCGCCCAGCAGGGCCTCCATCGGGGACACGCCCACCTTGACGGGGCTGTTGTCGATCAGGAGCTGATGCCCGCTCTCGCTTACGCCCAGATAGCGCTGCTCGCCGAGCCAGGTGACGTTCAGGGTCTTTTTCATGGTGATCAGGCTAGCGCAGGGCGCGGGGCCGACATGGGAGCCTGCCCAGGTTTCGGACCGGCCCCCCACATGTTCACTGTTCCACTTCTGCCGTTTACGCGAACTCCTCGTCCCCCTCCTCGTCGGGCAGCGGCAGGCGCACGCGGAAGGTGGCCCCCCCGCCCGGCGTGTCCAGCACGTCGATGCGCCCGCCATGCGAGGTCACGACCTGCTGGGCGATGGTCAGGCCCAGCCCGGCCGACCCCGCCTCCTTGCCCCGGTAGAACTTGTCGAAGATGCGCGGCTTGACCGCGTCGGGCACGCCGGGACCGGAGTCCACCACGTCCACCTCGACCTCGCCGGCCCGCACGTTCAGTTCGAGCCGCACCTTGTCGGCGCCCCCGCTGACGCGCACCGCGTTGGTCACGAGGTTCACGAACACCTGCGTCAGCCGCCCCGGATCGCCCACGATCTCGGTGTCGGGCACATCGGCCTGCACGCCGTAGTCGCGCCCCACCTGCCGCAGCAGGTTCCCGATGTTCATGTAGTGCATCTCGATGCTCTGCACGAGTTCGCCGCGCGAGAGCTGGAGCAGGTCGTTGACCAGCCGGGTCATGTTCTCGGCGACGCGCTGCGCGTCCTGCACGACCTGCGAGCCGCCCACCTCGCGGTCGGCGCGGCGCAGGTAGCCCAGCAGGGCGGTCAGGGGGGTGCGCAGCTCGTGGCTGGTCTCGGCCAGGAAGGTCTTCTGGAGGTTCAGGGCCTCTTCGAGCTGCCGGGCCTGCACCTCCAGGCGCTGGCTCTGGCGCTCGGCGGTGTTGCGCAGCCGCTCGACCTCCAGCAGCCGGGCCTGAAGGCTCTGGTTCAGGTCGCGCACCGACTGCTCGGCCCGTTCGCGCGACGCCTGCCCCTCGGCCTCGGCCAGGGCGCGGCGCACGCTGGGGGCCAGCCGCTCCAGGCGCTGCTTGAGGATGTAGTCGGTCACGCCCTGGCGCAGCGTATCTACCGCCACCTCCTCGCCCATCGCGCCCGTCACGATGATGAAGGGCAGGTTGGGATACAGCTCGTGGGCACTCCTGAAGGCACTCAGGCCGTTGTAGCCGGGCAGCGCGAAGTCGCTCAGGACGATGTGCGGCGGGCGCTCGCGCAGGGCCGCCAGAAAGGTGTCCTCGGCCTCCACGCGCTCGATCACGACCGGCCAGGGCAGGTCGCCCTCCAGATGCATGACGACGAGCTCGTGGTCGAGTTCGCTGTCTTCGAGGTGCAGGATAGAGATCGGACCCGGCGTCGCCGCAGAGATCAGGGGAAAGGGAGCGAGGTCGGACATCAGCGGGTCTCCTGAGAGCGGGGGGCGAGCGGTAGGGTGATCCAGAAGGTGGCCCCCTCGCCGGGCAGCGACTCGGCCCCCACGGTGCCGCCGTGGCGGGTCACGATGCGGCGCACGTTCGCCAGACCGATCCCGGTCCCCTCGAAGTCTTCGGCGCGGTGAAGGCGTTGAAACACGCCGAACAGTTTATCCGCGTATTTGGGATCGAAGCCCACGCCGTTGTCGCTCACTGTCACCCGGACGCCGTCCGGCGCCTCGTGCGCGCGCACGGTGACGCGCGCCTCGGGGCGGCCCCGGCTGTACTTGATCGCGTTGGACAGCAGGTTCTGGAAGACGAGATCGAGCAGCGCGGCGTCGCCGGGTACGGTCGGCAGCTCGCCCAGGTCCAGCGTGACCTGCCGGCCCTGGCGGTCGGGATCGAGGTTGGCCCACGCCCCCCGCACCAGCTCGCCCAGCGCGACCGGGGTCTGGCGCAGCGGCGTGCGGCCCATACGCGAGAACTCCAGCAGGCTGTCGATCAGGCCGCTCATGCGCCCGGCCGCGTCGGAGATGACGGTCAGGTAGCGCTGCCCCTTGGGCGACAGGGCCGCTCCGGCGTCCTTGCCCAGCATCTCGCTGAAGCCCAGGATGTGCCGCAGCGGCGTGCGCAGGTCGTGGCTCACCGAGTAGCTGAAGGCCTCCAGCTCGCGGTTGGCCTCCTCCAGCTCCAGGGTGCGGCGATGCACCCGTTCCTCCAGCGAGAGGTTCAGGGCGCGCAGCTCGCGCTGGGCGGCCACCGCGCGTTCCCTCAGGGCGTCGTTGTCGAGCGCGGTCGAGAGCCGCTTGCACAGCTCCTGGACGAGTTCGTGGTCCCGGTCGCGCAGGGCATGGCGGTAGGCCAGCCCGAGCACGCCGCGCAGCGTGCCGTCCAGGCCGGTCAGGGGGCACAGGACCAGCCCCGCCACGCCGGCCGCCGACAGCAGCGCCTCGTCCGTCAGGTACTCCGGGTCCTCGCGCTCGGCGGCCCGCCCGGCCACGCGCCGTACCGCGTCCATCAGGGGCGGGGCCCCCCAGTCGGTGCCGGTGCGCGAGGACACCAGCAGGTCGAGGGCCGGCAGGGTCCACATGCCGGCGGCGACCATCTGGCGGTCGGTGACCAGATTCATGACCGTGCGGTACTTGTCCGCGCGCGCGGCGAGCGGGTCGTTGACCCGGGCGGTCAGTTCCTCGGAGACGTCGGCCAGCAGCCGCGCGGCGTTTTCGGCATAGACGCTGTCGTCCACGTCGGTACTCGTGCCCACCCACTCGATGATCTGGCCCGCCGCGTCGCGCACCGGCAGCCCGCGTGTCACGAAGGTCCGGTAGCTGCCGTCCTCGCCCAGCAGCCGGTGCTCGGCCTCGAAGGCCTGCCCGGCCCGGATGGCCGCCATCCAGCGGCGCTGGTAGTCGCTCCGGTCGTCGGGGTGCAGCGTGGGCAGCAGGCCCTGGGGCGCGCGCCCGGCCCCCACGTATTCCTCCCAGCGGCGGTTGAAGTAGGTGGGCACACCCTGCGGGTCGGTGAGCCACACGATCTGCGGCATCCCCTCGATGACGCCCCGGTAGCGCTCCTCGTTGCGCTGCGCGAGGCGCTCGGCCAGCAGGCGGTCGTGGATGTCGGTGGCGCTCGCGACCCACTCGCGCACTTCGCCCTGGTCGTTCAGCAGCGGCGCGACCCGCAGCTCGAACCAGCGGTCGCGCAGGTTCTGCGGCCCCGCACGCCCCGGACCCGCGACCCGCAGCCGCACCTCGCTCTCCGAGGGAGCCTGGAGGGCGTAGGCGTCGCGCCACATCTGCTCGTAGGCGGCGCGGTCCTGCGGATGGACCCGCGAGCGCAGCGAATCGGTGCCCAGACGGCGGCGGTGCTGCACGTTCTCGTAGGTGAGCGCCCCGCCCGGCTCGCTGACCCACACCACGTGCGGAATGGCGTCCAGCACGGCCTGCGAGCGCTTACCGGCCGCCTGGAGCGCCTGCTCGGCCCCCACGCGCTCGCTTACGTCGCGGATCACCTCCAGCAGCCCCAGCAGCTCGCCCGCCGGGCTGCGGACCTCGGTGCGCTGGGCCTCGCCGTAGAAACGGCTGCCGTCCCGCCGCGCGTAGGGCGTCGTGACCGACTGGAAGGTGCTGCGCTTGTCCAGGCGGCGGTCGAGGTGCAGCGCGCTGAGGGGCTGGCCCAGCAGCTCGGTGTCGCCGTAGCCGAACTGCTGGGCCAGCGCGCGGTTCACGGTGCGCACCAGCCCCTGACCGTCGGTGAAGGCCGCCGCGTCCTGCATCGACTGGAAGATGGCCTCCAGTTCGGCGTAGGCGCGGGCCTGCCGCACCTGGGCCTCGCGCAGGTCGCGGTTGGCCGCCTCGGCCTGCTCGCGCGCGCGCACCTGCGCCTGCGTGAGCCGGAAGGACAGACCCGCGAGCAACATCCCCATCAAGAAGATCAGGACGGGCGAGAAGCCGAAGATGTCGCGCCCGAAGCTGGCGGGGGCGGCGTAGGTGGTCGTCCAGTCCAGCCCGGCGAGCGTGGCGCGCTCCTGCATCCGGAATTCGCCGGTGGGGGCCGCGCCCGTCACCAGCGGCTGCCCCCCCATGACGAGGCGCGAGCGGATCCCCGGCTCACGGTAGGCGCTGCCCAGCGACGCCAGGAAGATATCGGCACGCACCGCCACGTAGATAAAGCCGGTCAGCACGCCCGCCGAGCTTTGGTCCCGGCTCTGGCCGGCCGCCTGTCCCGTTCCCCCCGTTCCCCCCGTTCCCACGAGGTCGGGCCGCCACACCGGCAACACCAGCAGCAGCCCCCGCAGAGGCCGCCCGGCCGAATCGGGCGTCGCCAGCGTGATGGGCAGCGTGGTCTGGAACTCGCCCGAACGCTGCGCGCGGGTCAGGGCCGAGCGGCGGTGGGCCTCCGAATACAGGTCGAAGCCCAGTACGGGCTCGTTCTGGGCCGTGTCGGGCGCGATCAGCACGACGGGCGCGCGCGGCCCCGCCGAGGTGGTCTGGGGCCGGACACGGAACCCGGACTGGCCCAGGCTGCCCAGCAGGGTTTCGAGGGGGGCGGTGTCGCCGCTGGGCACCCAGGCGGCGTAGCCCAGGGCCTGAACGTCGGGGTAGCGCCGGCGCAGGTTGAGTTCCTCGGAGAAACGGGCGAAGGCGGCCGGGGTCACGTCGGTGTTGCCCGTGAGCCAGAAGGCGCGGGTCGCCTGAAGCAGCTTGTCGAAGTCGCTCACCCGCTGGCGCAGCGCCGAGGCGTGCGCGCTGACCTCGCGCTCGAAACGCACCCGCTGCTGCTCGTGCGTGAAGCGCGAGGCCACGAGTGCCAGCCCGCCCGAGAGCAGCAGCATCAGCAGCATGACCGTCAGGGGCAGGGCGCGCGACCAACGGTCGACCAGCCGTCCGGGACTCAGCCGGTCCCGCATGGTGTTCACAGCCGGGGGGGCACCTGTACCCCGCCGGCCAGCGCCACCAGGAACACCGCCGCCGGCACCTGCGCGCCCGTCCAGGCGGTGAAGGCCAGCCGGGCCTGATGCGCCAGCATGCCCAGCCCGTTCTCGGCGCGCACCCCGGCGGCGCGGGCCTCACGCATGAGCCGGGTTTCGGTGGGCTTGTAGACCATGTCGTACACCAGCGCTCCCGCAGCCAGCGCGGGCAGGGGGGTCAGGGGGCTGGCCTGCGGATCGCCCAGACCGGCGCTGCTGGCGTTGACCAGCAGCCCGACCCGTGCCCAGGGCACCTCGGCGGCGCTCAGGGCCTGTCCGCCCAGGTCGCGCGTCAGGGCGGCGGCGCGCCCGGGCGTACGGTTCACGACCACGACCTCCTGCCCACGCGAACGCAGCGCGTACACGGCCGCCCGCGCCGCGCCGCCCGCGCCCAGCACCACGCTCAGGCCCCCAGCAGGCGCGCCGGCCCCGTCGAGCGCCGCCAGCAGACCGGGCGCGTCGGTATTGTCCCCCAGGAGGCGGCCCTCCCGGTGGACGACGGTGTTCACGGCCCCGATGGCCCGCGCGGCCGGACTGAGGCCGTCGAGCAGGGCCAGCGCGGCCTCCTTGTGCGGCAGGCTGAGGTTGGCTCCCAGCACGTCCGGCGCGCGCAGGTCGGCGATGGCCGCCGGCAGGTCCTGGGGGGCGACCCGGCGGGCCTCGTAGGTTCCGGGCCAGCCGGCCGCCGCGAAGGCCGCCGCGTGCATCTGCGGCGAGAGAGAATGGGCGGCGGGGTCGGCGTACAGGAAAGCGCGCCAGGCCCGCACCGGAACACCGGGGGAACTCACGCTCCCAGCATAGCGGCCCGGCCCGGCCCGCCCCTTGGGAAGATGTGCAGGCCGCCCACATTCGCCCCCCCTGCGCCCCCGCCCTCTCCCCAAGAAACGGTGGAGACAACAAGCTGACCTTCCGTTCAGTCACCCTCTATGCTGACGGCATGTGGCGTTCCGGGTCCGGCTTGAGATGGAGGGCGGCCGTCGCGGGGGCCTGCGCTCTGGCAGGGGGCCTTGCAGGACCGGCGAGCGCGGCGGTCTTTCCGCTCGGCCTGGGGCCGGTCGCGGCGGCGGCGCCCCTGATCGCCCCGATCTGCGCGCCCCCCACACGCCCGCTGGAACTGGCGCTGTGGCGCGTGGCGACCGCCGACGACCGCCCGGACCTGAGCTGCGACAACGCCTTCGTGGGCTACCTGCGCACGCCGCGCGGCCCCGGCACGCCGCAGGACGCCTTCGAGGTCATCGCGCAGCAGGTGCGCGGGGCGCGGCGCGAGGTCCTGCTGACCAGCATGGAGTGGCAGGGCGGCCAGGGCGCAGGGGGCCAGGCCAGCCCGGGCTATACCTTCGCCTCGGCGGTGCGGGACCTGTACGCGCGGGTCCGCGCCGACCCGGCCACCTATCCGCAGGGCATGCGCGTGCGCGTGGTGATGGGCGGCTACCCCGACTTCACGCGCCCCGACGGCATGACCCAGGTCCTGAGCCTCGCCCGCGACCTGCGCGCGCTGGGTGTGCCGCTGGAAGACGCGGCGCTCGACTGGCACGTGTCGGTGCTCGACTACGGATTTTTTCCGCACAGCCACGCCAAGCTGCACGTCATCGACGGGGAGGACGTGACGGTCGAGGGCTACAACTTCGCCGACACCCACCTGCCCGACGGCGAGAACGGCGGACGCGGCCTGCACGACCTGGGCCTGCGGATGCGCGGCCCCGTCGCCCAGGACGCCGTCGCCGCCTTCGACGACCTGTGGCGGCACTCCCGCCAGCTCCGCTGCCCCGCCGACGTGGCGGCGGCCGAGGTCGAAGCCCGCTGCGCCCTGGACGAGTCCGACCCGCCCGCGCACCCGGCGAGGGCCCGCGCGGCCACCCCGGCCGGCGACGCCCGCGCCTTCGTGTTCTACCGCCGCCCCGGCAGCGACGTGGCCGACCAGGCCCAGCAGGCGGCGCTGCTGGCCGCCCGCCGGGAGATCGACCTGCTGGAGGCCGACTTCAGCCCGGACCTGTCCTGCTGGCTGGCCTACCTGAATCCCGACGGCTGTGGGCGCGAGACCTTTCCGCCCTATCTCGCGGCGCTGCTCGACGCGATGGAGCGGGGGGTCCACGTGCGCGTCCTCACCGTGAACTACGGATACGGGGCCTTCGCCAACCGCAGCGGCGTGGCCCTGCTGCGCGCCGAGGCGAGGCGGCGGGGGCTCGACGCCCTGTTCGAAGCCCGCTACGTGGATTTCAAGCTGCACAGCAAGGCGGTCACCCTGGACCGCGAACTGGTCATGGCGGGCAGCGTCAACTTCCATTTCAGTTCGTGGGGGCCGCTGGGCCTGAACGAGGCGCTCATCGCCACGAGCGACCCCTCGGCGGTGGCCGGGCAGCAGGCGAGTTTCGAGGACCTGTGGGCCGGTCACAGTACGCCCGTGCCGGAGGAGTGGTGGATGCGCTTCGTGCGGCGCGGGTAGGGTGCGCCGGGCCTCGGGGCCGTCCGGCCTCTGCCCCGCCCACCTTCCACTTCGCACGCCCCGGTCCGCCTACACTGGGCACATGATCGAGAAGGTGTACCTCGCCAAACCGCGCGGCTTCTGCGCCGGGGTGGTCATGGCGATTCAGGCGGTCGAGCGCGCCGCCGCGCAGGAGGACCGGCCCGTGACGGTGTATCACTCCATCGTCCACAACCATACGGTCGTCGAGCGGCTGCGCGAGGGCGGCAACGTGCATTTCGTCGAGGACCTCGACACGGTGGACGCCCTGCCGGACAAAGGCGAGACGGTGATCTTCAGCGCCCACGGCATCAGCCCGGCGGTGCGCGAGCGGGCGCGGGCGCTGGGGCTGGCGACCATCGACGCGACCTGCCCGCTGGTGACGAAGGTCCATACCGAGGCCAAGAAGTACGCCCGCGAGGGCTACACCATCCTGCTCATCGGGGACAGTGCCCGGCACCAGGAGGTCATCGGCACGCGCGGCGAGGCCCCCGAACACACCATCCTGGTCGGCGTGCTGGGCAAGACCGGCGAGGGCCTGCACGACCCCCACACCGTCGAGGTGCCCGACCCCGAGAAGCTGGTCGTGCTGACCCAGACCACCCTGAGCGTGGACGACACCCGGCGCACCGTGGACGTGCTGAGGGCCCGCTTTCCGGCGCTGCACGTGCCGCCCAGCGAGGACCTGTGCTACGCCACCAAAAACCGCCAGGACGCCGTGAAGACCATCGCCCCGAACGTGGACGCCTTCCTGGTCCTGACGAGCACGCACAGCAGCAACGGCATGCGGCTGCTGGAACTCGCCGCCGAGACCTGCGGGCGCGCCGAGCGCCTGGAGACGGCGGCCGACCTCGCCGGCCTGGACCTGGGCGGCGTGCGGTCGGTGGGCATCACGAGCGCGGCGAGTACCCCCGACGACCTCGTGCAGGAGGTCGTGGCGCACTTCCGGAGCCTCAACCCGGCACTGGAGGTCATCGAGGAGGGCGAGTGGGAGGACATTGAGTTCCGCACGCCCAAGAAGATCCTGCCGACGCAGGAGCTGCCCCGCACGATGAGGTGAGGGCGGTGGGGGTGGGCCGCCAGAATTGGCCCCCCCGGCGCCGCCTAGCCCCGGACCTGCCCCTCGCCACGCACGACCCATTTGGTCGTGGTGAGTTCGCGCAGACCCATCGGCCCCCGCGCATGCAGCTTCTGGGTGCTGATGGCGACCTCGGCCCCCAGGCCCAGCTGCCCGCCGTCGTTGAAGCGGGGGCTGGCGTTGACCATCACGGCGGCGCTGTCCACGTCGCCGACAAAGCGCTCGGCCTGCGCGGCGTCGCGGGTGAGGATCACGTCGGTGTGCCCGCCGTGCTCGGCGATGAAGTCCAGCGCCTCGTCCAGCCCGGACACGACCCGCACGCTGGCGACCAGGGCCAGGAATTCGGTGCCGTAGTCGGTGTCGGCGGCGGGCGCGGCGGCCAGCCCCGCCCCGCGCAGCGCGCCCAGGCTCTCGGCATCGGCGCGCAGGTCCACGCCGTCGGCCAGCAGGGGCCGCAGCACGTCGGGCAGGGCGTCCAGGGCCGCGCGGTCTACCAGCAGGGTGTCCAGGGCGTTGCAGGCGCTGGGCTTCTGCACCTTGGCGTTGCGGACGATGGCGGCGGCGCGTTCCACGTCGGCGGGGTCGCGGGTGAACGATTCGTCGAGGTAGATGTGCACCACGCCGATGCCCCCCACGATCACGGGCACGGTCGCGTTCTCGACGCAGAAACGGTGCAGGCCCGCTCCGCCGCGCGGAATGATCGCGTCCACGTATTCGTCGAGGCGCAGCAGTTCGAGCATCCGCTCGCGCGCCGGGTCGCGGATGACCTGCACCGCGCCCGCCGGCAGGCCCTGGCCTTCCAGCGCCGCGCGGATGGCGTCTTCCAGCGCCGCGTTGCTGTGGACCGTCTCCTTGCCGCCGCGCAGGATGGCCGCGTTGCCGCTCATGAGGGCCAGGGCGGCCACGTCCACCGTCACGTTCGGGCGGCTCTCGTAGATGACGCCCAGCACGCCCAGCGGCACGCGCCGCTGCGAAACCTCGACGCCGCTGGGCTGGCGCCGCGCCTCGGTCTGTTCGCCCACCGGGTCGGGCAGCGCGGCGACGGCCTCCACGTCGGCGGCGATGGCGGCCAGCGACGCGGCGCTCAGGCGCAGGCGGTCCACCATGTGGGCAGGCAGCCCCGCGTCCTGGGCCGCTGCCACGTCGCGGGCGTTCGCGGCCAGGATCTCGGCCTCGCGGGCGCGCAACTCGCGGGCGATGGCGAGCAGGGCCGCCGCCTTGCGCGCGGTGGGCAGCGAGCGCAGGGTGCGCCCCGCCTGTCTGGCCCGCCGGCCCATCTCCCGGATGCTGATCTGTTCGGCCACGGTCATGTGCCCAGTCTAGAGCGCGTTCCCCCCGCAGCCCCGGCGCTGTCCACACCTGCGCCGTTTCCGTTTCGTCTCAGAGCCGCACCAGATCGTCGCGGTGGACCGCCTCGGGGCCGTAGGTGAAGCCCAGCACGCCCTCGATCTCGCGCGAATGCCGCCCCGCGATGCGCGCGAGGTCGCCCGAGCGGTAGCGCGTCAGGCCCCGGCCGATCTCGTGGCCGTCGGGGGCGAGCAGACGCACCGTCTGGCCGCGCTCGAAGTCGCCCTCGACCGCGCGGATGCCCGCCGGCAGCAGGCTGCCTCCACGCCCCTCTACCGCCTGCGCCGCCCCCTCGTCGAGCAGCACGCGCCCGGCGGCGATCTCGGCCAGAATCCAGCGCTTGCGGGCCTCCAGGCGGGTGCCGTGCGCCAGAAAGCGGGTGCCCAGGGCCTCGCCCGCCACGATGCGCTCCAGCGCGCCCTCCAGGTCGCCGGGGGCCAGCACCAGGGGCGTGCCCGCGCGGGTGGCGATCTCGGCGGCCTGGATCTTGGTGCGCATGCCGCCCGTGCCCCGGTGGCTGCCCGCCCCGCCCGCCAGCGCCCAGATGTCGGGGGTCACGCGCTCGACGACCGGAATCAGGGTGGCGTGGGGGTCCAGGCGGGGGTCGGCGGTATACAGGCCCGGCGCGTCGGTCAGGATGACCAGCAGGTCGGCCTCGACCAGGTTCGCCACGAAGGCCGAGAGGGTGTCGTTGTCGCCCAGCTTGAGCTGCCCGGTCGCCACGGCGTCGTTCTCGTTGATGATCGGCAGCACGCCGCGCGTGAGGCAGCCCTCCAGGGTGGTGCGCGCGTTGAGGTAGCGGGTGCGGTCGCGGAAGTCGTCGGCGGTGAGCAGCACCTGCGCCACGTTGACGCCGTACAGCTCGGCCATCAGGGCATACAGGTGCATCAGGCGGCCCTGGCCCACCGCCGCCAGGAGCTGTTTTTCGGCCAGGGTGCGGTCACGCGGCGGAAAGCCCAGCGTTTCCCAGCCGGCCAGCACCGCGCCGCTGGTCACGAGCACGACCTCGTGCCCCGCCGCCCGCACCGCCGCCATACCGCGCATGAGTTCGACGAGCCGGGGCCGGTGCAGCCGGTCAGTGCCCCCCGTGAGGACGCTGGTGCCGAGTTTCAGGACGACGCGCATATGGCCCCATGCTAGGGCCAGGGCGGGCTGGAATCTCCCGGCGACGCAGACAGGGCGCCGCCCGTACCCCGGCCACCCCCTACCCTGGGGCCATGAGTGACGACGATTTTCGCCGGGGCCTGGAGAAGCGCGCCGAGGTCATGGGCCAGGACTTCGTGGACCGCGCCTTCGCGGGCGACCCGGAGGCCTTCGGGCAGGATTTCCAGCGCTTCCTGACCGAGTACGCCTGGGGCGCGGCGTGGGGGCGCGGCGGCCTGGACAACCGCGAGCGCCACATGGTCACGATTGCCGTGCTGGCCGCCCTGGGCCGCGAAAAGGAGCTGGAGGGCCACCTGCGCGCCACTGCGAACACGGGTGTCAGCGAACGCGATCTGAGCGACGTGCTGCACCAGGTCGCCATCTATGCGGGCGTTCCGGCGGCCCTGAGCGCCTTCAACGCGGCCAAGCGGGTGCTGGAGAAGTAGGCCCCCAACCTCCGGGCGGGCACCGAGCCACGAGCAGCCAGGAACACACCGGATACTCGTCCTTCCCACTCACCTGTCCTTTCGTCCACCTGCTGCACCCGAAGGATTCCGGCCATACACCGGAATCCCTCAAAGTCCGGCTCAGCTCACCGGCTCCGGCTTGGCGTGGACCGACTTGCCCGTCAGGCTGATGCCCGCGCTCGCCACGACCACGCACAGCAGCGCGGCGACCTGGAGGGCCGTGAGGCGCTCGCCCAGGAACAGCAGGCCACTCAGGGCGGCGAGGGCCGGTTCCAGGCTCATCAGGACCCCGAAGACGTGGGTGGGGATGGCCCGCAGCGCCCGCATCTCCAGGGTGTAGGGCAGGGCGCTGGACAGCACCGCGACCGCCAGCCCCGCGAGGAGCAGTTGGGGGTGCAGCAGCCCCGCCCCCGCCTGCCCGAGGCCAAAGGGCAGGACGATGAGGGCCGCCACGGTCATGCCCGCGACCACGCCGGCCGTGCCGGGCACGCGCCGCGCGACCGCACCCCCCGCCACGATGTACCCGGCCCACAGCCCACCTGCGGTCAGGGCCAGGGCGACGCCCGGCAGGCTGAGGCTGCCCTCGCCCCCGTGCGGCGCGATGAGGACGATGCCCAGGGCCGCGAGCGCCACCCACACGAAGTCCAGCGCCCGGCGCGAGAGGGCCAGCGACAGCAGCAGCGGCCCCACGAACTCGAAGGTCACGGCCAGACCCAGCGGCAGGTACTTCAGCGAGGCGTAGAAGGTCAGGTTCATCAGGCCCAGGGCCGCGCCGTAGGGCACGATGACCGCCCAGTCGGCGCGCGTCAGGCGGCGCAGCGACGGCCGGAAGACGGCGAACAGCAGCGCGGCGGCCAGCCCCACCCGCAGCGCCGTGGTGCCGAAAGGTCCCAGGGCCGGAAACAGCGACTTGGCGAAAGCCGCGCCCCCCTGGATGCTGAGCATCGCCAGCACGAGCGACGGCAGGGGCGGCAAGGACAGTCGGGGCGCAGGCATACGGGGAGCCATTATGCGCGGGCCGGACCCGGCGGCGGTCGGCGGGGTCTGGACGGGGCGGAATCAGGACGGAAGATGCGGCGAAACGAAAAGCCCCCGGCGCAGGGCAAGGGGCTTTTTGCGGCTCAGCGGCTAGCGCCTCAGGCCCACTTGATCAGGCCCAGTTCCAGCTCGTTGCTCAGGCCGGCGATTTCGGGGACCATGCGCACGCCCAGCGAGTACAGGCCGCTGTCGGGCAGGGCCACCTCGGCGCTGTAGACGTTGCCCTCGCCGTGCGTCAGGGCCACGCGGTGCTGCTCGTCGCCGCGCATCAGGACCGCCTCGACCTTCAGCTCGTCGGGGTGAATCCCGGCCGGGTTCACGGCGGCGCGCACCTTCACGGTCTCGCCGGGGCGGGCGGTCGGCGGCAGGTCGGCCTGGGCGCTGATCTGGGTGTGGGGCCACTGCTGGCGCACCCAGGTCTTCCAGGAGGCGATGTGGCGGGCGCGCGCGCTGTGGTCGGCCGCGACCTCGGCGCCGCGCTTCGAGAGCGGCACGTAGTACTGGCGCACGTAGTCGATGACCTGACGCTGCATCGAGAACCGGGGGCTGACCGTCTCGATGGACCGGCGGACCGTGTGCGCCCAGCTTTCGCCGCCCTGGCCCGCGCCGTAGTAACGCGGCACGATCTGGTCTTCGAGGGTCGAGTACAGGCTGAAGGCGTCGGCGTCGTCCTGCACGTTCAGGTCGGCGTACTCGCGCTCCTCGCCGATGGGCCAGCCGTTGGTCGAGTCGTAGCCCTCGCGCCACCAGCCGTCGAGCACGCTGAAGTTGGGCGAGCCGTTGAAGCTGGCCTTCATGCCGCTCGTGCCCGAGGCCTCCAGCGGACGCCGGGGGTTGTTCAGCCAGATGTCCACGCCCTGCACGAGGTGGCGCGCCACGTTCATGTCGTAGTTTTCCAGGATGACGATCTTGCCCTTGAACTCGGGTTCCTGCGAGACGCGGTAGATCTCCTGGATGAAGGCCTTGCCGGGGTTGTCGGCCGGGTGGGCCTTGCCCGCGAACACGAACTGCACCGGGTGTTCGGGGTGGTTCACGATGCGCGCGAGCCTCGCCTTGTCGCGGAACAGCAGCGTGGCGCGCTTGTAGGTGGCGAAGCGGCGCGCGAAGCCGATGGTCAGCACGTCCTCGCGCAGCAGGGTGTCGGTGGCGGCCACGTCGGCGGCCGAGGCCCCGTTGCGCAGCGCCTGCTCGCGCTGCCGGACGCGCACGAACGCGACCATCTCGCGCTTCATCTCGCGCTGCACGTCGCTGAGCTGGGTATCGCTCAGGTTCTCGACCGCCTGCCACATGGCTTCGTCTTCCAGCCGCTCGGTCCAGTCGGCGGGCAGCACCGTCGAGAGCAGGTCGCGCATGGGCTGGCTGGTGAAGGTCAGGTTGTGCGCCCCGTTGGTGACGTGGCCGATGGGCACTTCCTGGGGGGCCGCGCCGGGGTACAGGAAGTTCCACATGTCGCGGCTGACCTCGCCGTGCAGCTCCGAGACGCCGTTGGCCGCGCGGCTCAGGCGCAGCGCGAAGACGGTCATCGAGAAGCTGGGCACGAGGTGGCCGTCCCACATCTGGTCGTGGCGGGCCAGGCCGTACAGGTCGTCGCGGCCCGTATGCAGCAGCCCCGGCCACTCGCCGACGTAGCGGTCCATCAGTTCGTAGGTAAAGGCGTCGTTGCCCGCAGCCACCGGGGTATGGGTCGTGAACAGGGTGCTGCTGGCGGTCGTTTCCAGGGCGGCGGCAAAATCCAGACCGGACTCGACATATTCGCGCATACGCTCCAGGCCCATGAGGGCGGCGTGGCCCTCGTTCATGTGGTACACGCTGGCCGGCACGTCCAGGGCACGCAGGGCGCGCACGCCGGCCACGCCCAGCAGCACGTACTGCTGCACGCGCAGTTCCTGGTTGCCGCCGTACAGGCGGGCGGTCAGCTTGCGGTCCTCCTCGCTGTTCTCGGGCACGTTGGCGTCGAGCAGCAGCACGCGGATCCGGCCCACCTGCAAGGTCCACACCCGCACCGTGACCTCGCGCCCGCCGATGCGCACGCGCACGCGCACGTCCTCACCCGCCGCGTTGCGGGCCGGCCGGATGGGCAGGGTGGTCAGGTCGAGTTCGTCGTAGGCCTCGTTCTGCCAGCCGTCCTTGTCGAACAGCTGCCGGAAGTAGCCCTGGTGGAACAGCATGCCGACCGCCGTGAACGGCAGACCCAGGTCCGAGGCGCTCTTGCAGTGGTCGCCCGCCAGCACGCCCAGACCGCCCGAGTAGATGGGCAGCGACTCGTGGAAGGCGTACTCCATGCTGAAGTAGGCGACCGGCTTGAGATCGGCCGCATTCTTCGTGACCCAGGTGTCCTTCTTGCCCATGTAGGCGTCGAAGTCGGCCATGACCGCCGCGTAGCGCGCCAGGTAGGCGGGGTCGGCGGCGGCCTGGGTCAGGCGGGCCTGCGGCACCTCCAGCAGGAGCCGCACCGGGTTGCGGTGGAAGCGCTCCCAAATGTCGTGGTCCAGGTCGGCGTACAGGCTCTGCGCATGGGGGGTCCACGACCAGTAGAGGTTATAGGCCAGCTCGGAGAGCCGCGCGATTGCGGGCGGCAACTGCGGCAGCACCGTGACTTTTCCGATGATGTTCATACCCGCTGAGCTTACACTACGCCGCCCCCCGCTGCGGCAGGCAGTGAAGACGTGTGGTACGCGAAAACGGGGGAACGCCGGTCGGTACCGGCCCGGGTCCACCTGAGGAACGCTCCTCCGTCCGGCCACCGAAAAAACCGGACACGCCGAGGGGGTCCGGTTCTTCGTCGCCGGGAGGCGCAGCGCTGGTTCGGGCCACACCTCCGGAAAGGGCTCAGTTCTGGCGGGTGATGCGGTTGACCGGGCCGGGGGTCACGGTGTTGGCCTTGAGGTAGTTCTGGAAGGCGTCGAGGTCCACGTCGCCGCCGGTGCGGTTCGTGCCCTGCGCAAAGGTGGTGAAGCCGTCGCCGCCGTCGGCCAGGAAGTTGTTCATGGTGACGCGGTAGCTGGCCGCCGGGTCGATCGCCACACCGTTGAGCTGGATGTTGCTCACCTTGCTGCCCTTGGCGGCGGCGTTGTCCCAGGTGTAGGTAAAGCCCTTGCTGACCTGGAGGATGCGGTTCTGGCCGGTGGCCGGGTTGCCGAACTGCTGCTCGAGCGCGGCCTTGATCTGCGCGCCGGTCAGGGTGATGACCTGCATGATGTTGCCGAAAGGCTGCACCGTGAACACGTCGCCGTAGGTTACGGTCTTGCTCGTGTTGGGCACGTTGACCGGCAGGTCGGCGCGGATGCCGCCGGGGTTCATGAAGGCGATGACGGCGCTGCCCTTGGCGGCCGAGGACGCGGCGGCGAGCTGCGAGTCGGCGATCACGTCGCCCAGCGCACTCTCGCCCGCCGAGTTGGCCGTACGGGTGATCTGCTCGACGCCCAGCGTGGCGACGACCTGCTTGCCGAGGGGGTCCGTGATGCTCTTGGCCTTGTTGACCAGGGCGGTCATGTTGGCGTTCTTGGGCAGGGTCGCGGAGTCCACAACGACGTTGCTGGCCGTCAGGCTGCTCAGGCGGTGGTTGGCGATGTCCACGCGCAGGTCGAGGCGCTGCAGCAGGTGGCCGTAGGAGTCGCCCTGGATCACGGTGCGCAGGGTGCCGTCAGGACCGGCGATCTGGCAGTTGTAGCCCCGGTGGGTGTGACCGGTCATGATCGCGCCGACCGAAGAGTCGATGCCCTGGGCGATCTTGACGATGTCGCCGCCCAGGGTCTTGCAGTTCACCACGTCGAAGGCGTCGCTGCTGGAACCGCCCTGGTGGACGAGCGCGATGATGGCGTCGGGTTTCTGCGCCTTGATCTCGGGGATCGCGCTGTTGATGCTGGCGACCTCGTCGGCGAAGGTCAGGCCCGCGACGCCGCTCGGGGTCACCACGGTCGGGGTGTCCTTGAGGACTGCCCCCACGAAGGCGATCTTGGCACTGCCGACCGTGACCATCTTGTAGGCGGGGAACACCGGCTTGCCCGTCGCCGAGTCCAGAACGTTCGAGGCGATGTAGGTGTAGCCCGCGCCGGAGAAGGTGTTGTCGAACTTGCAGGCGCGTTCGGGCGCGTTGCTGTCGCAGCCGCCCTTCTGGAAGCGCATGAGTTCCTTGATGCCGTTGTCGAACTCGTGGTTGCCGACCACGTTCACGGCCATGCCGAGCTGGGTCAGGGCGTCGACGGTCGGCTCGTCGCGCAGCAGGGCGCTGATCAGGGGGCTGGCACCGGTCATGTCCCCCACGCCCACGAACACCGTGTTGGGGTTTTCCTTGCGCGCGGTATCCAGGATGCCGCCGATGGTGTCGATTCCGCCGGCCTGCACCGTCACGGTCTTGGTGCGGTCGGAGGGGTCCGGCACGCGGAAGCTGGTCGGCAACAGGTTGCCGTGGAAGTCGTTGACGCCGATTACGGTGACGTTCTGGTAAACAGGCGTCGGGGGAATAAGGGTGAGGTCTCCGATGGTCGACGAGCAACCGCCCAGGATCAGGGCGAGACCCACGTAAGCTACGTTGTTCTTCATGCGTCTCTCAGTGTAGACAGATTTGTCAGCCGAAGGTGAAGAGTCGTTCATCCATCCGGCCTGTGTGCCCGGACGCCCTGCGTGTTCCCGCGCCGCCCCCTCAGGCCAGCAGCGTACGCGCCGCGCCGAAGAAGGCGCCGGGCGCCTCGGTGCTGCCCTGGGCCAGCTCGGGACGGCCGCCGCCCTTGCCGCCCGTCACGGCCAGGGCCGCGCGCAGCACCTCGCCCGCCCGCACCGCCGCAGTGGCCGAGGCGACGCCGCAGCGCCCGCCGGGGGCCAGGACCAGCAGCACCTCGCCCGCCGGCACCGCCGCGAGTGCGGGGGCCAGCAGCGCAGCGTCGGGCAGCGTGAGCGTGCGCAGCGTCAGCGTGCCCAGGACCTCGGCGGGCTGCGCCGCGACCAACGCCCCGGCGAGCGCGCCGCGCAGGCCCTGGGCCTCGGCGCGCGCGGCCAGCAGCTCGGCCTGGAGGGCCCCCACCCGCTCACCCACCCCCTCGACCGGCACGCTGAGGGTCTGGGCCAGGGCACGCGCCCCCTGGTACACGCCGCCCAGGTACTCGGCCGCCTCCTCGCCGGCCATGAAGGTCACGCGGGTCAGGCCGCTCTTGACGCGCTCGGTGCGCAGCACGGCGACCGGGGCCACCTGCGACGCGCGCGGCACATGGGTCCCCCCGCAGGCGCTCACGTCGAAGAAGTCGCCCGACGCGTCCCGGAAGATGACCAGCCGCACCTGTCCGCGCACCTTCGTCTCGCGGCGCAGCGGGTAGCGGCCCAGGTCGGTCTCGTCCACGACGGGCGTCTCCAGGGTCAGGTCGTCCCGGCCCAGGGTTTCGCGCAGCAGCGCCTCGGCGGCGCGCACGTCGGTCTCGGTCGGGTCGCCGCGCAGGTCGAGGTGACACTCGGGGCCGGTCATGCTCACCGCCGCGACCTCGAAGGCGGGGTTCACACGCGCGAAGGCCTGGGCCAGCAGGTGCTCGCCGCTGTGGCGCTGCATGTGGCGGGCGCGGCGCGCCTGATCCACCTCGCCGCGCACGGCCGCGCCCACAGGCGGCTGCGCCGCGCCGGGCGCGAGCCGGTGCCACACCTCGCCGCTGGCCTTGTCCTTACGGGTGTCCTCGACGGCCGCCTCGCCGCCCGGCCAGACCAGCCGCCCCGCGTCGCCGCCCTGGCCGCCGCCCTCGGGGTAGAAGGCCGTGCGGTCCAGGGCGACCTCGGGCACGCCCCCGCTCTCCCCCACTGCCCGCACCTCGGCAGTGAAGGTCAGGGCCTGTCCTTCCTGGCCCGGCCGGTGATAGAGGGCCACGGTCACGCGCCTTCTCCCGACGGCGCACGGTTTCCCAGCGGCACGGCGTCGCGGGTGCGCTCGCCGCCCACGTCACCGGTATTCACGGTCGTCGCCGGCTCAAACAGCAGCACCCAGCATTCCTCGTGGGCATCGGGGCAGTGGCGCACGCCGCGCGGCACCACGAGCAGTTCGCCCTCGCGAACGGTACGGGTCGGGCCGTCTTCGAAATGCATCAGGAGTTCGCCGCGCTGTACGAAAAACAGCTCGTCCTCACTCGGGTGCGCGTGCATCACGAAGCGCCCCTGAATCCGGGCGAGCTTGACCATCTGACCGTTGAGTTCGGCGGCGACGCGCGGCGCGTAGGTTTCGGTGAAGCCGGCAAAGGCGGCGGCGAGGTTGAGCGGCTCCGGCACGGTCATGGTGCCAGTCTAAGGAAGGCGCAGCTCCCAGTGCGAATGGCCGGAAAATCGCGCGGACCTCTCCAGCCCACTCCGGCCTGCTTCGTCCGTTCCTCCTCCCGCACGGTCAGGCCGAGGATGGACGGCGACCTGACCTGTCCTCCGGCGAGACGATGCCGCAGGCCTCTTCACCGTGTGGCCTCCGCCCCGCCTGGGGGCCGCTCAGGCGTTGTAGGTCGTGCTGGCCGTGTCGCCGCCGCGCCCGGTCCAGTTGGTGTGGTGGAACTCGCCGCGCGGGCCGTCCGCGCGCTCGTAGGTGTGCGCGCCGAAGTAGTCGCGCTGCGCCTGGATGAGGTTGGCCGGCAGGCGGGCCGTGCGGTAGCCGTCGTAGTAGGCCAGGGCGCTGGCGAAGGCCGGCACCGGCACGCCCCCCAGGGCCGCCGACGAGACGACCCGGCGCCACGCCTCCTGGTGCTCGCCCACCGCCTCACGGAAATAGGGCGCGAGCAGCAGGTTGGGCAGCGCGGGATCGGCGGCGTAGGCCTCCTTGATGCGGTCGAGGAACTGCGCCCGGATGATGCAGCCGCCGCGCCACATCATGGCGATGGCCCCGAAGTCCAGCGTCCAGCCCGCGTCGCCCGCCGCGAGGCGCAGCAGCTGAAAACCCTGGGCATACGCCGCGATCTTGGAGGCGTACAGCGCCCGGCGCACTTCCTCGACGAAGGCGGCGCGGTCCGGGGCAGGCAGGGACGCGGGGCCCCGCAGCTCGGCGCTCGCGGCCACGCGCTCCTCTTTCAGGGCGCTCATGGCGCGGGCGTACACCGCCTCGGTGATCGTCGCGGCGGGGCTGCCCGCGTCCAGGGCCGCCACGCTGGTCCACTTGCCGGTGCCCTTCTGGCCGGCGGCGTCCAGGATCACGTCCACCAGCGGCCCGCCGGTCCGGTCGTCGGTCTTGGTCAGGATGTCGGCCGTGATCTCGATGAGGTACGAGTTCAGCTCGCCCCGGTTCCAGTCGGCGAAGACCTGCGCGATCTCGGGGGCGCTCAGGCCGCCCTGCGCGCTCAGGAGGTGGTAGCTCTCGGCGATCATCTGCATGTCGGCGTACTCGATGCCGTTGTGGACCATCTTCACGAAATGCCCCGCGCCCTCCGGCCCCACCCAGTCGCAGCAGGGCGTGCCGTCCGCGACGCGCGCCGCGATGGCCTGGAAGATGGGGCGCACCGTCTCCCAGGCGGCCGGATTGCCGCCGGGCATGATGCTGGGCCCGGTCAGCGCGCCTTCCTCGCCGCCGCTGACCCCGGTACCCACGAACAGCAGGCCGTCCTTTTCCAGTTCGCGGGTGCGCCGCGTCGAGTCGGCGGGGTGGCTGTTGCCCCCGTCGATGATGACGTCGCCCGGCTCCAGCAGCGGGCGCAGGTGCGCGATGAACTCGTCGACCGGCGCGCCCGCCTTGACCATCAGCATGACCTTGCGCGGGCGCTTGAGCAGCCCCACGAAGCCTTCCAGCGACTCGGCCCCCACGACGCTCTTGCCGCTGGCCCGTCCCGACGTGAACTGCGGGACGCGGCTCACGGTGCGGTTGAAGGCCGCGACCGTGAAACCCCGGCTCGCCATGTTCAGGATCAGGTTCTCGCCCATGACCGCCAGCCCGATCACGCCGATGTCGGCCACGGGAGAGGAGGTCGGGGCGGCGGTTGCGGCGGCGATCTGCGTCATGGCCGCCAGGGTAGTACACCGCAGATGAGCCGCCAGTCAGGATGTCGAGACGGTCAAGGTTGGGCAAAGGCCAGGTCCGGCGCTCCCGGCGTTACGGCGTCTCGGGGACCGCCGGGAGCGGCTCGCCCGCCGGCCGCGACGTGAGTTCCTGAACCAGGGCGCGCAGGTTGGCCTCGGTGGAGGCCAGCAGCTCGGGGCTGACGCGGGCGAACAGGGCGACGTAGGTGTCGCTGAAGGCCGTGTCCATCCGCGCGAGGTGGGCGCGGCCCAGGTCGGTGAGGGTCAGGAGCTTCTCGCGGCGGTTGCCGGGATTCTCGGTGCGCCCGATCAGTCCCCGGCGCACCAGACGCTCGGCGAGGTGACTGGCGGCGGGCAGGCTCAGGCTGGTGCGCTCGGCCAGGGCGGTCACGGTCATCTCACAGTCGCGCAGCTGGTGCAGCGCCGCCACCTGCGAGAACGACAGTTCCTGTTCCTGTTTCTCGTCCTGCATGTTGCGCATCACGCCGCCGCTCACCAGACGGTGCATCGCCTTGATGGCCTGTCCCAGCCGCAGGGCCAGCTCTTCGGGGTCGGTCGGGGACACGGGGGCGGGGTGAGCTCGGGACTTCATCCTTTCAACCCTGCAACTCTCTCGGGTCCGGAACTACGCAACCGGCCACATTGTGCGCCGGTCAGCCGCGGCGCAACGGCCGCGCAACGGCGAAATGCCTAGCGTGCCCTGGGGGCGGCGCGCAGGTCGGGGGCGCGCCGCCGCCCGGTCAGGGAGGCAGAGCATGCAGCACCGGCAGCACCGCGTGGAGTACCGGATCGAGATGCGTTCTGTGGCGGCCGACTCCCCAGCGCTGGGGGCCGGGGCAGTCCTGCTGGGCGAGGGAGCGCCCGACACCGCCGAAGTCGTGGCCTGCCTGACCGGGGGCCGGGACCGCGTGAATTTCAGGCTCGTGTGCCGCCTGGACGCGCGGGGCCACGCGCAGCTCGGTGGCCGGGCCTGGGCCGGGACGGACGGCCGCGCTCCCGAGGGCGCGCCGGCCTTCCGTCTCACGCTGGCCCCGGGCGAGGAGCGGCCCTGCACGCTGCCGGTGGCCGGTGGCCGGGCCGAGGTGCGGCTGCGCGCGGCCCACACGGTACTGGGCGACCCGGGCGACCTGGGCGCGGAGCCGCCCACCCTGCCGCCCCGGCCGATGCCCGGGGCGGCAGGGGCAGGCGCAGCCATCCGCGACAGATACGAGGCGTGGGGCGGCCCCGCCGGACCCCTGGGCCTGCCCCTGACCGGCGTGCGGCCCACCCCGGACGGCCAGGGCCGCTGCGCCCATTTCGGGGGCGGCTCGGTGTACTGGCACCCGGCCACGGGAGCGGCGGCGCTGCTCGCCCCCTTGCGGGACGCCTGGGCGGCGACGGGGGGCGAGCGCGGCCCACTGGGCTACCCCACCGCCGACGAGCGCGTCGCCGGAGCGCCGCCCGCCCTGCGTTTCGCTCCCTTTCAGAACGGGGTGCTGCCCATAGACGCTACCGGCGCGCCGCTTGCCCCGGCCCTCGCCCGCCTGGAGGCCGGGGCGGTGTGCGCGGCGCTGGGGCGGGCCCTGGGTCGCCAGTGGCCGAACACACGCGAACTGGGCACGGCCGCCCTCGTGGGGGTATCGGCCACCCGTCTCGGCGCGCGTGGCGGCCGGGTTCTCACGTTCCGGCTGGGAAGCGGCGACGCCACTGGACCGACCGTCGCCCGGTCCAGCGGTCCTGGGGCCGACCTGCCGCTGCTGTTCGACGCCGCGCCGTCGCCCGACACCCCCGGCCACACGCGGCTGCGCGCACGGCTGTACGGCGCGGCGCTGTTCCATACGGGCGGCCCGGACCCCCACCGGGCGGCCGGGCGGCTGCGCCTGCGGGTCATGGAACTGTTCGGCCAGCCGGCGACCCTGTTCGAGGTGCCCGGAAGCGCCGGATTCCTGGGCCTGACGGTCCTGCCCGACGGCGCGCTCTCGCTGGCCTTCCGGCCGGACGTGCTGGGCCGCCTCGGCGCGCAGGCGGCCCAGGGACAGCTCGACGACCTGCGCTTCTGACCGGGCGGGCTGCGGCGCGATGCGCTAGATTCGGCCGCATGACCCTATACAGCGAGGTCAGCGCCTTTACCCGCACGCCGGGCCACGGCAACCGGGCGGGCGTGGTGCTGGACGCCGCCGGCCTCTCGGAAGGCGAGATGCAGCGCCTGGCCGCCTTTCTCGACGCCCCCGAGACGGTCTTCGTGACCCGGATGGAAGGGGGGCTGGTGCGGGTGCGGTACTTCACGCCCACGCAGGAGGTCGCCTTCTGCGGGCACGCGACCGTGGCGCTGGGACTGCTGCTCGCGCAGGAAGGCCACTGGGCGGGCGAGGCCCTGGCCCTGGAGACCCTGATGGGTCGGGTGCCGCTGCGCCTGATCAGCGAGGCGGGCGTACCCCGGCAGGTCTGGATGGAGCAGCCGCGCCACGAGACCCGGCCCGTGCCCCGCGAGCTGCGCGCCGAACTGGCCGCCGCGCTGGGCCTCGACGCCCGCATGGTCCACCGTGGGCTGCCGCTGGCCGCCGCGAGCACGGGGCTGTGGAGCGTGTTCGTGCCGCTGCTCGACAGCTTTCTGCTCGACGCCCTGGAGCCGGACCTGGAGGCCATCGCGCAGCTCAGCCGCCAGCTGGGGGTGGGCAGCGTGTACGCCTACGCGCCGCTGGGCGTCTCGCGCTTCGCGGCGCGCGACTTCGCCCCGGTCCTGGGCATCCCCGAGGACCCCGTGACCGGCAGTGCGGGCGGCGCGCTGCTGGGGCTGCTGGCCGCGCAGGGCCGCCTGCCGCTGCGGGGCGGCCGGGCCTGCGGCGTCATCTACCAGGGGCACGTCCTGGGCACCCCCGGCGAGGTGGAGGTCGAGGTCGAGATGCTCGGCGATCAGGTCGTGGCCGTACACGTGGGGGGTTGCGCCACGGTCGAGCGCCAGGGCACGTGGCCGCTCCGCTGAGGCGGCCTGGCCGCCTACCCTCTCCCGCCCTCAGGCCTTGACGCCGAACAGACTGCCCACCAGCGCGCTCAGGGCCATCGCGGCGGCCCCCCACAGGGTGACCCGCAGCGCCCCGACCGCCTTCGGGGCGCCGCCCGCATGCGCCGCCAGCGCGCCCAGCACGGTCAGGGCGAGCAGGGTGACGACCGTCACCCCCAGGCCCACCCGCGCCTGCGGCAGCAGGGTCGCCGCGATCACCGGCAAGACGCCCCCAGCCACGAAGGCGACGGCCGACGCCAGCGCCGCCTGGAAGGGCCGGGCACGCAGCTCCTCGGTGATGCCCAGTTCCTCGCGGGCGTGGGTGCCCAGGGCGTCCCGGGCACTGAGCTGCCGGGCGACCTGAAGGGCCAGTTCGGGCGTCAGCCCCCGCGCCACATAGATGTCCACGAGTTCCTGCAACTCCAGTTCGGGCTGGTCCCTCAACTCCTGGGCCTCGCGGGCGAGGTCGGCCTTCTCGGTGTCGGCCTGCGACTGGACCGAGACGTATTCGCCCGCCGCCATTGACGTGGCCCCGGCGACCAGGGCCGCGACCCCGGCCAGCAGGACGGTGCCCGAGGTCACGCCGCTGGCGGCGGCCACCCCCACCACGACGCTGGACACCGATACCACCCCGTCGTTGGCCCCCAGCACCGCCGCCCGGAGCCAGCCCACCCGCGACGTGTTGTGCTCCTCCTTATGGCTCTGGGTCATGGGTGGTCCCGTCCTTTCCGCGACCGGCGGCCGGGGGCCTCCAGGCCTGCCCGGGCGTCCTGCCGGTCCGGAAATCCACCCTACCACCGACCCTCACACCGCCGGCCGCCGGATGAAGGCATAGGGCGTCCCGGCACGGCGGGGCCACGTTCTCTCTAGACTGCCCCCATGTTGGGACTCATTTGCGTAGATGTGGACGGAACGCTGGTCGGCACCGGCAACGTGGTGCGGGACGACGTGTGGGCGGCGCTGGCGGACGCCCGCGCCAGGGGCGTGCGGATCGCCCTGTGCAGCGGGCGCCCGGCCATCGGCAACGCGCTGGACTACGCGCGGCGACTGGACGCCGACGGCTGGCACGTCTTTCAGAACGGGGCGAGCGTGGTCAATGCCCAGACCGGCAAGAGCCTCTCGGAGGCCTTTCCCGAGGACGTGCTGCCCCGGCTGATCGAACATGCCCACGCCACCGACCGCCTGCTGGAAATCTACACCGACACCGAATTCGCGATCACCAAGCCCGGCGACTACGCCGAGCGCCACGCCGCGCTGCTGGGCGTGCCCTACACGCCGCGCCCGCCCGAGTCGCTGGAGGGCACGCGGGTCCGGGTGCAGTGGGTCGTGCCGCGCGCGCAGGAGGCCGAGGTGGTGGGCGAACCGCACGAGGGCCTGGACCTGCATCCCTCGGGCAGCCCGGTCATGCAGGACGTGATGTTCATCAGCGCGACCCGCGCCGGGGTGAGCAAGGGCAGCGCCGTGACCCGCATCGCCGGGCAGTACGGCATTCCGCTGGAGCGCGTGATGATGGTGGGCGACGGCGAGAACGACGTGTCGGCCATGCGCGTGGTCGGGCACCCGGTGGCGATGGGCAACGGCGAGCCGCCCGCCCTGGCCGCCGCCCGCTACACGGTCGCCCACGTGGACGACGGCGGCCTGCGCGAAGCCGTCGAACTGGCGATGCGGCTCTGAGGCGCGGCATGGCGCCGGACCTCGCGGGACAGCTCGAAACCTACGTGCAGCTCGGGGCGCGTTTCATCTCGCACGCGGCCGAGCTGGCGGCGGCCCTGATCATCGCGGCGGCGGTGGCCGAGGCGCTGTGGAGGGCGCTGCTGGTCTTCGCGCGCCGCGACCGCGCCGACGACGAGCGCAAGGAAAACCTGCGCCTGGGCCTCGGCCGCTGGCTGGCCGTGTCGCTGGAATTCCTGCTCGCGGCCGACATCCTGCTCACGGCCATCGCGCCTTCGTGGGACGACATCGGCAAGCTGGGGGCCATCGCCCTGATCCGCACCGCCCTGAACTACTTCCTGCAAAAGGAGACCGAGGCGCAGGCCGGCAGGTTGGACAAGGCGCAGGGCACGGGCCGGGCAGGCTGAGGCCCGCGCCTAGTCGCCCAGCGCCGTGTTCACCGCATTCACGATGCGCTCGCCGTAGGCCGCGATGCGCTTCTCGCCCAGACCCGGCACGCCGCGCAGCGCCCCCAGCGTGCGCGGCTGCGCCTGGGCCAGGGCCTCCAGCGCCGAATTCGGGTACACCACGTAGGCGCTGTGCCCGCTCTCGCGCGACAGCTCGCGCCGCAGCTCGCGCAGGGCCTCGGCCACCTGCGGCGCGGCATCGGGGTTGGGGGGCGGCCCGGCCTCGGCGGCCAGCAGCGGCGAGGCGGCGAGCGGACTGCCCCGCAGCCGGTCCAGAATCGCCGTGTTCTTCGCGCGCGCCCTGCTCGGCGGGGGTGGCACGGGCAGGGGGGCGGGCCGCCGCGCCGTCCGACGCGTGGTCGCGCACGACCTGCAAGACCTCGTCGCCGTAGTCGGCCAGCTTGCGCGTGCCCACGCCGCTCACCGTGCCCAGCGCGGCGTGACTGCCCGGCCGCAGCTCGGCGATGCCCTTGAGGGTCGCGTCGCTGAAGATCACGTAAGGGGGCACCGCCAGGGTGCGCGCCCGCTCCAGCCGCCAGGCCCGCAGCGCCCCGAACAAGGGCGCGTCCGCGGGGGCCACCGGGGCCGACCCTGACCCGCCGCGCCCGGCGCGCTCACGCACGCGGGTCGCCGGTTGCAGGGCGTCCTCGCGCAGCAGCAGCGCCTGTTCGCCCCGCAGCAGGGCGCGCGCCTTGCCGGTCGCCGAGAGGCCGTGGTGCTCGCCCGCCGTCAGGTAGCCCAGGCTCACGAGCTGGCGCAGGACCCCGCGCCAGACCTTTTCGCCGTGCGCCTGCCCCACCCCGAAGGTCGGCAGCGTCTGGTGACCCTGGGCCAGCACCTTTTCGGTGGCATTGCCCAGCAGGACGTCGGTCAGGTGGGCGGCGCCGTAGCGGTTGCCGGTGCGGATGGCCGCCGACAGGGCCATCTGGGCCTCGCGGGTCATGTCGCGCACCTGCGGGGGGTTCAGACACACGTCGCAGTTGCCGCAGGGCCGGGGCAGCGTCTCGCCGAAGTAGGCGAGCAGCACCTGACGGCGGCAGGTCGCGGCCTCGCAGTAGGTCAGCAGGGCGTCCAGTTTGCCCGCCTCGACCCGCTTGACCTCCTCGGGCGCGTCGCTCTGCGAGAGCATCCGGCGCACGTTCACCACGTCGGCCAGGCCGTAGACCATCCAGGCGGTGCTCGGCAGGCCGTCGCGCCCGGCGCGGCCCGTCTCCTGGTAATAGCCCTCCATGCTCTTGGGCAGGTCGAGGTGCGCCACGAAACGCACGTTGGGCTTGTCGATCCCCATGCCGAAGGCCACCGTGGCGACCACGATCAGCCCCTCCTCGTTCAGGAAGCGCTCCTGGGCCGAGTTGCGCTCGCGCGGCGAGAGGCCCGCGTGGTAGGCCACCGCGTCCACGCCCTGCGCCTGGAGCCACTTCGCCGTCTCCTCGACCGACTTGCGCGACAGGCAGTAGATGATGCCCGCATCACCCGCATGCTCGGCGCGGATGAAGTCCAGAAGCTGCGTCTTGGGCCCCTCCTTGTTCGCCACCCGGTACTGGATGTTGGGCCGGTCGAACGAGGAGACGAACTGCGGCGCGGCCTCCAGCGCCAGCACCCGCAGGATGTCGGCGCGCGTGCGGTCGTCGGCGGTGGCGGTCAGGGCGAGGCGCGGAATGTGGGGGTAACGCTCGGGCAGCACCGACAGCCCCTGGTACTCGGGCCGGAAGTCGTGGCCCCACTGCGACACGCAGTGCGCCTCGTCCACGGCGAACAGCGCCACCGGGGCGCGTCCGAGCAGGTCCAGCGTGCGCGGCAGCAGCAGCCGTTCGGGGGCCACGTACAGCAGGTCGAGTTCGCCGGCCAGCAGCGCCGCCTCGACCTCGCGCGCCCCCTCGGGACTGAGGGTCGAGTTCAGGAAGGCGGCCCGCACGCCGAGCTGGCGCAGGGTGTCCACCTGATCCTTCATCAGGGCGATGAGCGGCGAGACGACCACGCCCACGCCGTCACGCAGCAGGCTGGGCAGCTGGTAGCACAGGCTTTTGCCGCCGCCGGTCGGCATGAGGACCAGGGCGTCGCCGCCCCCCGCCACCTGCTCGACGATCTCGCCCTGCACGCCCCGGAACTCGCCGTAGCCCCACACCGACTGGAGAACGTCGAGGGCGCGGCGGGTCAGCGGGCCAGGGGCAACAGTCATCGCTCCAGCATAGCGCCTTTCTGCCCTGGACGTAATACAGGCGCGTCCCTCTTCCTCGCCCCCGGCCACCGCCCGGCGTGGAGGCAGGCTGCCGCAGGTCTTCCGCTTCGCCTTCAGGCCCCCCGATGGACCATTCCAGGCCTGAACAGGGGATTTTTCACACTCCTGCATAACTATGAGCGTTGTCTTGACAGTGGTTAAGCCGCCGCATAGGCTGAGCGTATCGCCCACTTTTTCGCTGCTGCCACGCCCGAGCTCCGCGCCCCAGTCGGCGGCGGAGACGTCCCTGCGCGTGCCAGTTCCTCCGGAGGACCCATGAAGAAACTGCTGCTGACGACCGCCCTGCTTGCCGCGCTGCCCAGCGCTTCCGCCGCCGGAACCCTGGTGTTCGGGAACAACGGCGAACCCGTGAGCCTGGAATCGGGCAACATCACCGACGGCATTTCGATTCTCGTGCAGCGCCAGATCTACGACACGCTGGTGGACTTCAAGGACGGCACGACCGATCTCATGCCCGGTCTGGCGACCTCCTGGAGCTCGAACGCCAACGCCACGAGCTGGACTTTCAAGCTGCGCTCCGGCGTCAAGTTCCATGACGGTACCCCCCTGAACGCCGACGCGGTGGTCTTCAACCTGTCGCGCTGGTGGGACAAGGCGCATCCCTACGGCTTCCGCAACCAGGGCCGCACCTACGAGATCGTGGGCGACCTGCTGGGCGGCTTCAAGGGCGACCCGACGGCCGTCATCAAGAACATCGTCAAGGTCAACGACACGACCGTGCGTGTGGACCTGAACAAGTCCAGCAGCGTGTTCCCCAACGTGATCGCCGCCGGATACTTCGGCATCGCCTCGCCCACCGCCATCAAGAAGGACGGCGCCAAGTACGGCACGCCCGCCAGCACCCCGGTCGGCACCGGCCCCTTCATCTTCCAGAGCTGGCGCACGGGTGACCGCGTGACCCTCAAGGCGAACGCGGCGTACTGGGGCGCCAAGCCCAAGGTGGACACGGTCGTCATCCGCTCGATCAAGGACGCCTCGCAGCGCCTGAACGAACTGAAGGCGGGCACCATCGACTTCGCCAACGACCTGACCCCCGACAGCCTGAAGTCGGTGCAGGGCGACAAGAACCTCGTGGCCGTCAAGCGCCCGAGCTTCAACGTGGGCTTCCTGAGCCTGAACAACCGCAACCAGTACCTGAAGAACAGCCAGGTCCGTCAGGCCATCAGCATGGCGATCAACAAGAAGGCCATCGTCAACGCCTTCTGGAACGGCCTGGGCACCAGCAACGCCAGCTTCCTGCCCCCGGTGCTGGCCTGGGCCAACAGCGGCAAGGTGCCGGCCGACTACAAGTACGACCCCGCCGCCGCCAAGAAGATGCTGGCCGCCGCCGGCTACCCCAACGGCTTCTCGGTGGACCTGTGGTACATGCCGGTCAGCCGCCCGTACTTCCCCAACCCCAAGCCCATCGCCGAGGCCATCGCGGCCGACCTCTCGGCCATCGGCGTGAAGGTCAACCTCAAGACCGAGGACTGGGCCAAGTACCTCGAAGACCGCAACAAGACCCCCGGCTTCGACATGTACATGATCGGCTGGACCGGCGACTACGGTGACCCGGACAACTTCTACGGCGCGTACTACGGCCCCAACGGGTCGAGCGACATCGGCTGGAACTCGATCACGGTGCAGAACCTCCTGGAGCAGGGCCGCGCCGCGACCACCCAGGCCGCCAAGGCCAAGGCCTACTCGCAGCTGCACGAGTTCACCTACAATGCGGCCTACCGCCTGCCGATGGTCCACAGCCAGCCGCTGGCCGCCGCGCGCACCTACGTCAAGGGCTGGGTGCCCAGCCCCCTGGGCAGCGAAGCCTTCAACACCATCAGCCTCGTCGGGAAATAAGGCGGGCACGGGGCTACCCGCAGGACCGGGGTGGCCCCAGCGTTTGCGGGGTGGGCCGGAGTGTCGGCCCACCCCCTTTTTCTTTGGCCCGTTTCTTTGACCCGGTACAGCCGGGCCGCCGCTTCCCATCCGGCAGGCTGGCCCGTTTTGTACCTTGAATCACGATGACTCGTCTTTTTCCGTTTCGAGGAGGCCCCCGTTGGGCAGTTACCTGATTCGCCGCATTCTGCGCACCGTGCTGGTCATGCTGGGCATCAGCCTGGTCGTGTTCGTGTTCGTGCGCTCGATTCCCGGCGACCCGGCCGTCGCCCTGCTGGGCGAACGCGCCACCCCCGAGTCGGCCGCCGCCCTGCGGGAGCAGCTCGGGCTGAACAAGCCCTGGTTCTTCAATCCGCAGAACCCGCTGGACGCGCAGTACCCCAAGTACATCGCCGCGCTGGTGCAGGGTGACCTGGGCCAGGGCATCCAGAGCAACATCCCCGTGGTCAACGAGCTGAAGGTGCGCTTTCCGGCCACCGCCGAGCTGAGCCTGTGGGCCATGCTGTTCGCGCTGGTCGTGGGCATGCCTGCCGGGATTCTGGCGGCGCTGCGGCGCAACAGCATATGGGACAACCTCGCCACCACCATCAGCCTGGTGGGCGTGAGCATGCCGGTGTTCTGGCTGGGCCTGCTGCTCTCGTACTTCTTCGCGGTCAAACTCGGCTGGCTGCCGCCCTCGGCGCGGCTGGGCAACGAGACCGACCTGCAACCGCTCACGGGGCTGTATGTCCTCGACGGCCTGCTGCGCGGCCAGCCCGCCGCCTCGTGGGACGCCGTCCGGCACCTGATCCTGCCCGCCATCGCGCTGGGCAGCATTCCGCTGGCGATCGTCGCGCGCATCACGCGCAGCAGCCTGCTCGACGTGCTGGGGCAGGACTATGTGCGCACCGCCCGCGCCAAGGGCCTGGCGGGCAACCGCGTGGTCATCAAGCACGCGCTGCGCAACGCCCTGTTGCCGGTCGTGACCGTCATCGGCCTTCAGGCAGGCGCGCTGCTCGGCGGGGCCGTCCTGACCGAGACCATCTTCTCGTGGCCGGGGCTGGGCTCGTGGATCTACGACGCCATCAGCCTGCGCGACTACCCCATCATCCAGGGGGGCGTGATCTTCGCGGCCCTGATCGTCAGTGTGGTCAACCTGCTGGTGGACCTGAGCTACGCGACCCTCGACCCCCGGATCCAGTACAGGTGACGCCATGACCACCACTTCCGCACCCACCAAGCCCGCCAGGAAGGGCCAGAGCATGTTCTGGCGGCGCTTCCGGCGCAGCACGCCCGGCAAGATCGGCGCCGTGATCGTGGCCCTGTTCGTGCTGCTGGCGATCTTCGCGCCGGTCATCCGGCCCTACGACCCCACCACCGACCGCAACTACGCCCTGAACCTCAAACCGCCCAGCCTCACGGCGCTGTGGGACAGCGCGGCGGCCGAGACCTACACCGACCCTGCGACCGGGCAACGCAACCTGCTGGCCGCGCCCTTCGGCACCGACAACCTGGGCCGCGACATCTATACCCGCGTGCTGCACGGCACCCGCATCAGCCTCAAGGTCGGCGTGGTCAGCACCATCCTCGCGCTGGTCATCGGGACGCTGCTGGGCGTCCTGGCGGGCTACTTCGGCGGCTGGCTCGACACGGTGCTGGGCTACTTCAGCGACGTGATGCTCGCCTTCCCCAGCATCCTGCTCGCCATCGGCTTCGCGAGCATCTTTTCGAGCGACAATCCGCCGCTGTTCATCCGGGGCCTCAACGACCTCTTCGCACTGGGCAGCCCGCAGCTGGTGACGGCCATGCTCGCCGTGTCGCTGGTGCAGGTGCCGGTCTACATGCGACTGGCGCGCAGCGTGGTCCTCAGCACCCGCGAGCGCGAGTACGTGCAGGCGGCGGGCGCGCTGGGCGCTTCGCAGGGCCGCATGATCTTCCGGCACGTGCTGCCCAACAGCCTTTCGCCCCTGATCGTGCAGGGTGCCCTGAGCATCGCCACCGCCACCATCGAGGTCGCGGCGCTGGGCTTCCTGGGCATCGGCGCGCAGCCTCCCCTGCCCGAGTGGGGCACCATGATCTCGGACTCGCGCCAGTACTACATCGACGCGCCCTGGACCATGATCTTCCCCGGCCTCGCCATCTTCCTGACGGTGCTGGGCTTCAACCTGCTGGGGGACGGCCTGCGGGACGTGCTGGACCCCCGCAGCACCCAGTAGAGCCCATAACCGGAGGGCCGACCCAGACCATGGGTCGGCCCTCCGGTTATGGGCCTTCCTACAGCCCCAGGGTTCTTCTTCTCCGCAGCGCCCCCACCAGGCCGAGCACCAGCAGGGCGGCGGCCAGGGCCGTCCCCACCCCCACCGCCCACACGTCCGGGCGGGCGGCATAGACGCCGTACAGCGCCCACAGCAGCACCAGCGCGAAGGCCACGTCGCGGAAACGGGCCAGGAACACCGTGCCCAGCAACCCGGCGATCACGGCCAGCAGCGCGCTCCACAGTGGCCCGTTCAGGCCCAGCGCACCCGAACCGAGGCCCTGCGACACCAGAAAGGCGGTCACGTTCGCCATCGTCGCCACGCAGATCCAGGCGAGATACAGACTCACCGGCACCTGAAGGGCGGCGTACTCGGCCCCCAGGGGCTCAAGGCTGCGTACCCGCAGGTACAGCGTGACCAGACTGGCGAGCAGCCCCAGCATGACCAGCACGCTCAGGCCCAGGCTGAGGCTCTGGAAGGCCAGCAGCCACGCCACGTTCAGCAGGTTGCTCAGCAGATAGGGCCAGAACAGGCGGTCGAAACGGGGCGAGCGCTGCGCCGGCAAGGCCTGGTACACGGCGAAGACCAGCAGCCCCAGAAAGATGACGCCCCACACCGCGAAGGTCAGGCCCGCCGGGGTGAACGCATTCGGCAGACTGTCGCTGATCTGCGCGTTCGTGCGCCCGAACAGCGGCAGGGCGTTGCTGAGATAGTTCATCACCAGCGTCAGAAGCGTCACGAGGACGAGGGTCACCTGCCGCGCAGCTCCGGTCATACGGTCAGCTTAAGAAGTGGAACACAGACCGGCGGCCCGGCTCAAGAAAAACTCAAGCCGGGCCGGGCGGGGATGACCGGATCAGCGGCTGGCGATCCGCACGCGCTTTTCAAGCTGGTCGGTGAACAGGGTCAGGACCGTGGTCAGGGCGAGGTACACGCAGGCCGCGACCGCCAGCGCCGGAATCGGCTGGAAGGTGCTGGAGCGGACCTGATCGGCGATACGGGTCAGCTCGGTCACGGCGATGGTGGCCGCCAGCGACGAGTCCTTGAGCAGCGCCACGATGTTGTTCACCAGGGCAGGCAGGCTCAGGCGCAGGGCCTGGGGCAGCACGACCGTCAACATGGTCTGCGCGCCGCTCAGGCCCAGCGAGCGCGCCGCCTCGGTCTGGCCGCGCGGCACCGCCAGCACGCCGCCGCGCACGACCTCGGCGTTGTAGGCCGCCACGTTCAGCGACAGCGCGAACACGGCCGCCACGAACACCGACCCCACCTCCAGAAAGGGCCAGGAATCGGCCCAGGTCAGCAGGCTGCCGAAGGGCGGAAACAGCACCGGCAGGGCGTAGTTGGCGAAGAGGAGCTGCACGTACAGCGGTGTGCCGCGCACCACCCACACGATGAAGCTGGCGGGCGCGGCCAGGACACGGTTGCTGCTCATCTTCCACAGGCCCAGCGCGATGCCCACGACCAGCCCGATGACCCCGCTGACGAGCGTGAGGTACAGCGTGGTGCGCGCGCCCGAGACGAAGAGGGCCGCGTTCTGGCTGATGGCCTCGGGCCACAGCGGCAGCCGCAGCGCCAGCGTGATCAGCCAGAAGAGGGCGAGGAAGGCGGCGATAGCCCCCACCACCCACAGCAGCAGGTGGCCGCCCTGGGGCCGGGCGCGGCCAGGAGGCGCGGCCGTCACCGGCCACCCAGAGCGGCGAACTGCGCGTCGTTGTTCGGGAACATTGCGTGAATCATGCCACATTCCGGGCGTGTCAGGCACGGGAATGGACAGACAGACGCGCACGGGACGCCCCCGGCCTGGAGGCGTCCCGTGCGCGCGGAGGGCTCAGCGCCCCCGCAGGCCAGGGTTTATTTGCAGCGGATGTCCTGACCGAAGTACTTGTTGCTGATCTTGGCGTAGGTCCCGTTGTTTTCGGCCTTCGCCAGCGCGGCGTTGAGTTCCTTGGTCAGGCTGGTGTTGCCCTTCTTGACCGCCATGGCGATCTGCTCCTTGAACAGCAGGTCGCCCTGCTGCAGGCCCTTCTGCGCCTTGATGAGGTCCAGGCCCGTGAACTTGTCGCCCACCCAGGCGGCGGCGCGGCCCGTCATCAGCGCGGTCTGGGCGTCGGTGTCCTTGGGGTACACCAGGGTCTTGACGCCCGCGAGCTTCTGCACGTTGGTCAGGTAGGTGGTGCCCACCTGCACGGCCACGATCTTGCCCTTCAGGTCGGCCGCCGTCTTGGGGCCGCCGACCTTGCTCACGACCGCGCCGCCGGTGCAGTAGTGGGGGTTGGTGAAATCCACGGCTTTGAGGCGCTCGGGCGTGATGCCGTGCGAGGCGATCACGAAGTCGTAGCGGTTCTGCTGGAGGCCGATGAGCAGGCCGTCGAAGGGAGCCGTGACCCACTCGACCTTCAGGCCGAGCTGCGCGGCCAGCGCGTTGGCGAGGTCCACCTCGAAGCCCGAGAGCACCTTGCCCGTCAGGACGTTGAAGGGAGGAAAGGCGCCTTCGGTCCCGATCTTGATGGTGCCGGCCTTCTTGATCTCGTCCCAGGTGCGGGCCTGGGCGGTGCTGGCGAGCAGGGCCAGGGCAGTCAGCGCGAACAGTGCTTTTTTCATGGGTCTCCTTGAGCGTGGGTCGGCCCGCAGGCCGGAAAGATGAAGCTGCGCTCAAGTCTAGCGGCTCGGAGGTGTGAATAAAAATAAGCGGGGGGCGGCCCCCGCCGGAGGCCGCCCCGCACCGCCCGCCGCCGGGTTTAGCGCTCGGTCTTGGCGACGATGACGCGCTCGCCCTCGGCGACCGGCATGCCGCCCGTGCCCACACCGCCCAGGCCCAGGCCCTGGGGCGCGCGGGCCTGCGCCTGGCCGCTGCTCATCCCGGGGTATTCGTAACCCAGACCCAGCGTGTCGGCCTGGCCGCGCGTGCCGGTCGGGGTGCCCCGGTCGATCGCCATCTCGGTGGCGGTGTCGTAGGCGTGCAGGCGGGTCTGGTCCACGAGCAGCTGGATGTCGTCGCCCGGCTGCACGAGGGCCTGGCCCTCGACCTTCACGGTCATGTTCTGGCCCGCCACCTCGATAATGAGGTCGGTCTGCGCGCCCAGCGGCTCGACGACCACGACCTTGCCGTGCAGCACGTTGGTGCCCTGCGGCAGGTCGGACATGCCCACCACGCCGACGTGCTCGGGGCGGATGCCCATCTGCACGTCCTTGCCCTCGTAGGCCTTGAGGCTCTGGGCGAGGCGGCCCATGGGGGCCACGCGGCTCTGGCCGATGACGAACTCGCCGTTCTGGACCTTGCCCGACAGGAAGTTCATCGAGGGGCTGCCGATGAAGCCGGCCACGAACTTGTTCTGCGGGAAGTCGTAGAGGTTCATGGGCGTGTCCACCTGCATGATCACGCCGTCACGCATGACCACGATGCGGTTGCCCAGCGTCATGGCTTCCACCTGGTCGTGGGTCACGTAGACGATGGTGGCGCCCAGGCGGCGGTGCAGCTGGCTGATCTGCGAGCGCATCTCGACGCGCAGCTTGGCGTCGAGGTTCGAGAGCGGCTCGTCCATCAGGAAGACCTTCGGCTCGCGCACGATGGCGCGGCCCATCGCCACGCGCTGGCGCTGGCCGCCCGAGAGTTCCTTGGGCTTGCGGCCCAGCAGGTGCTCGATCTGGAGGATCTTGGCGGCGTCGCGCACGCGCTTGTCGATCTCTTCCTTGGGCGTCTTGCGCAGCTTCAGGCCGAAGGCCATGTTCTCGTAGACGTTCATGTGCGGGTACAGCGCGTAGTTCTGGAACACCATCGCGATGTCGCGGTCCTTGGGCGGCACGTCGTTCACGACGCGGTCACCGATCTTCAGGATGCCGTCGCTGATGTCTTCCAGGCCCGCGATCATGCGCAGGGTGGTGGACTTGCCGCAGCCCGACGGCCCGACGAACACCATGAACTCGCGGTCCGCGATGTGGAGGTTGAAGTCCTTCACCGCGTGGTGCTTCGTGCCGTAACGCTTGTTGATATGCTCCAGGATCACTTCTGCCATGACAGATACGCCTACCTTTCGCCCCTGCTCTTGTCCGTGAAAGGGCTCCCGACGGAACGGAAGCGGCTCGGACAACCGGGGTTCGAGAACGAGAAACCCGTGATTTACGCTGACGCCATGCTGACGGGGCGAAGTTTACCACGTGTGGGCGCGTCTCCGGAAGTGCGCCGGCATAGACGGGCGGGCCGTGTTAGCCTCACGGGGCAGGTTTCTCCGTCCCGTCCAGTGGCGCACGCGCCCCTTCCGTGAGGTGGTATGACCCGACCCGCCCAGCAGGCCACACCCCAGCCCGCCCAGCAGCGCGCGCCGACCTCGGCTGCCCGGAACGCCGCCCAGGGCCCCGGCGCCCAGCAGGCAGGCCCCGTGTCGGCCGAGGTGACCCGCAACGCCGCCTTCATCGGGGCGCACCTGAGAGACCCGGCAACCATCGCCGCAAAACTTGCCGAGCTGCTGCGCGCCCACCGGACCTTCCGGCCGACCGGGCGCCTGACCGACGAACTCGCTCGCCAGGGCCTCCTGATGAATCTGGGGGCGGGCAGCCGGGCCGCCGCCAACACCGGCTCCTCGCTGCTGCTGGGCGACGAGGCGGTCTCCGACCTCACGCAGGGCACGTCGCGCCGGCTCTCGACCACACACACGACTGTCACGCCGACCTTTGGCGGCGCGCAGGTCACGTCCACCACCGGCCTGGAGCAGTACGACACGGCCGGGGGCGGCTTCGAACTGCTGCTCGGGTTTCTCAAGGCCATTCCGGCAGGCACGCGGCCGGCGGTCGTCTCGGCCTACGAGGCCGCGCAGCACAAGAGCCTCTCAGCGGCGCTGGGCGAGTCGGTGCGCGATACGGAGAAGCGCGAGACCCTGCTGCGGCTGCTGCCCGCGCCCTTCAGCGACGCGCAGCTCACCCTCGACGGCTTTCTGGAACAGCTCGCCGTGGGCCTGAGCTACAGCGACCAGACCGCCGAGGAACTGAACGGCGCGGCGACTGAGGAGCGCCGGGGCAGCCACCCGGGGGCGCTGCTCTCGCATTTCGGCTACCGCGCCGGCGAGCTCGTGCTGGGGCGCTGGGGCTTCCAGATGCGGGTCTTTCATCCCCTGCCCGGCCGGGCGAAGTGGCCGCACCCGGTCGCCGCCTTCCGGGGCACCGAGGGCGTGAAGTACGACCCTTCCGGCGAGGGGTCGGCCACGGAGGCGCGGGCGAAGGGCAAGAACGTGGGGCAGGCGCGCCACGAGGGCATGGAGGGCACGCAGGACACCCTCATCGGCGACTTCGCCCCGGCCGAGGTCGGGTGGCTGCAGTACCGGCCCAACGCCGAACTGATCCGCACCAACCTCGCGGCGGCCCTGAAGGGCGGGCGGGTGTACGCCACCGGCCACAGCCTGGGCGGGGCTCTGGCGCAGATCGCGACGGCCCTGCAACCGCAGTACGTCGCGCAGGTCGTGACCTTCCAGGCCGCCAACATCGACCGCGCGACGGTGCAGAAGCTCGCGGCCTACAACGCCGGTCCCGGCAAGGCCGCCCCCATCGCCGCCCGGCACTACCGCGTGGACGGCGACGTGGTGCCCACCGCTGGGGAAGCCGCTCTGCCCGGCCAGATCGCCTATTTCGACCGCGTGAGCCGCCCGCAGGGCACCCAGACCCGCTTCGGCAACACGACCGCCGAGAACGCCAGCGCCGGCCACGTGACCCCCGCCCTGACGACCTACCTGCGCGGCGGGGCGGCGGGTCAGAACGCGGACCTGAAGTTCCTGGCCGAGAACGGCCTGCGCGACGAGGCGACCCGGCCCCTCAAGGGCGCGCGCGAGGTGCGCAGCGTGTTCGGGGGCAGCTACCCGGTGGCGCGCGACCCCCGGCATGTCCTCGAAGGCCAGCGCGACCTCGCCGCGCGGGCGATCCGGACGCTGCCGGCCGGCCTGTTCGACAAGGGGGCCAAGGGCAGCGACAACGCCTACGCCGAGGTGTTCTACCAGAACATCGTCCTGAATACCCTGATGGCCAGGGTCGAGGCGCTGGCCCGCGACCAGGGGCGGTTCCGGGACTTCCGGAGCTTCCAGGCGGCGGCGACGGCCGTCATCGAGCAGAGCGGGCGCCTGAGCCTCCAGCCCTCGGACCTGGAGATGGCCAAGACCCTGGGCCTGGACACCTTCGAGAACGACTACTCGGCGCCCGTGTTCGGCGGCACGATGGGGGTGCCGGTCGTCTCCAAGAAGTACACCCCCTTCGGCGAGTACAAGGCCAGCGGCGTGCCGATCTCGCCGGGGGTGCGCGACACGATGCGCGCCCGGCTGCCCACCGTCTGGAAGTCCTGGCGGCCCGAATGAACCTTCCCTGCCGCGCCCTGCTGCTGCTCGCCGCCCTGGGGTCCTGCGCGGGCACGCCGAGGTCCGCCTCCATGAAAGACACTGCGAAGAAAGACTCCTTGAGCGCTGTCACGGCCTACAATCGCCAGATTCTCGACCTGTTCACCGGCCCGGCCTTCCGGGAACTCGACTGCGACGCCCTGTACGGGCCAGGGATGGCCCGGCGCGGCGTCCACTGTTTCGTCTCGACCCTGAAACGCGAGGAACTGACCGCCCGGATCTCCAGGGGTGTGGCCTCCTTCGCCGAGGGGGCCGAGTGGGCCGAGAACTATGGGCAGTTCGACCGCTTCTACCGCCTGAGCCGGAACCCCGCCTACAGCTTCAGCTTCGGCGTGTCGCGGGTCGCCTACAAGGACCTGATCTACCGTGACCAGCCGGGCGTCTGGGGCCACTTCGAGTCGGACGTGATCTACAGTCCCATCGCCCGGGAGACGAAATAACCCTGTCTATCCCCGCCTGTCTCCTACCCTGGCTCCTGTGCGCAGCTGTCACCTGGGCCGCAGCGACTCCGGGCCGGGCAACTCTCCGCAACCACGACAAGACCATTATGCAGACGCTCGGAGCGAAAGAGTTTAAGGAGATTGACTGCGACACCTTCTACGGTGAGGGCATGAGCAACACGGGGGCGCGCTGTTTCGTCTCGGTCCTCAAGCGTGAGGAGGTCGTGGCGCGGCTCTCGGCGGCCGTCAAACCCTTCGTGGGAAGTGGGGCGTGGGTCGAGGATTACGGGCAATACCACCGCAGTTTCCGCCTGAGCGCGGCCCCCGAGTACGCCTTCGGCTTCGGGGTCTCGCGGGTGGCCTACAGCCCGGACACGTTCAGGGCTTATCCCGAGATCTGGGGCCGCTACGAGTCGAACATCGTTTATAGCCCCATCGTTCGCGAGGATCGCTGACAGTGGTCTTCCACTCCGCCAAAAACAGTACCCCCTTCAGCTCCACTGCACACCGCTGTTGTCACGGGTTCTCACTCCACTCGGATCACGGAAGTCGCGGCAAGACCCGCAACTTTCGTGACCACCGCTGTCAGCCCCGGCAAAGGTGCATCCACCGCTTTTCGGCGCGCCAGGACGGCCTTCTCATCCGAAAGTCGGGTGTGAATCTCATGGAGACTTCCTAAAATCCGGCCATGAGTTTCGTCCGCAAGCCCCGGCCCTACTCGTCGGGACTGCCCAACCTGCCGACCCTGCCTGTCAGCGCGCCGAAGCCCGAGCGCGAGAAGCGGGCGGGTAAGAGTCGCCCCGGCCCCCGGCCCGACGCCCGCCCCCGCGCGCCCAGATCGGCCTGGGCGACGGCCGTCACAGCCCTGGCGGTGCTGGGCACCGTGACGATCCTCCTGGTGGGCGTCTCGGGACTGGCGACACAGCTGTGGCAGGCCGCGCAGTTCCGATCGGCGGCGGTGGGCGTGGCGGACGTGGTGCGTTGAGCCGCGCCGCGCAGGGGGGCACGTGAAGCTCTGGCGGCGCCTGAACCCGTGGCCGCGCACCCCCTTCGTCACGCGGCCCGCCCCCTGGACCTGGCAGCGCGTGCTGCGCGCGGGACTGGCGACGGTCGGGGTGTTGACCCTGGGCACGATGGCGCTGGGCCTGGGCGGCGCGGCCTACAGCGGCGCGTGGGCGCGGGCCTGGAACCTGCGCGCCGAGTTGCAGCCCATCGAGGTGCAGGACCGCCGGGGCGCGCCGCTGGGCGTCATCGACCACTGCCGCGAGGGCGGGGCCGCCAACGCCGTGCCCTGCCGCGAGTCGCTGAGCGTGCCGCTGACCGGCGTGTCGCGCAGCTTCCTGCTGGCCTACGTGAGCAAGGAGGACGTGCGCTTCTTCTCGCATGTCGGGGTGGACCTGGGCCGGCTGCCCCGCGCGCTGCTGAGCGGCGCGGGCGGCAGCACGATCACCATGCAGCTCCTGAAGAACAGCGTGCTGGCCGGGCACTTCGACTACGACACCGGGCGCCGGGGCGTGGGACTGGTCATGACCCGCAAGGCGACCGAGTTCGTGCTGGCCCCCCTGGTCACGGCGAAGTACGGGCGGCGCGAGATCCTGTCCATGAGCGTGAACAGCCTGCCCTGGCTGGGCATCGGGCAGCGCAAGGGCATCTACGACGCGGCCCGCACGGTGTTCGGGGTGGACCCGGCCGACCTGACGCTGGCCCAGAGCGCCTTTCTGGTGGGGCTGCTGCCCGCGCCGGGGCGCTACCTGGTGGACGGGCAGACCTCGCCCGAAACGGCCACCGCCCGGTTCCGCTGGATGCGCCAGCAACAGCTCCTGACCCTGCGCATCCTGCGCACCCGCGAGCTGATCACGGCGGACCAGTACGCCGAGGCCGCCCAGACCCCGCTGCAACCCCGGCTGTGGCGGGTGGAATACGCGGGTGGCGGCAGCGACCTGCGGGTGGTGTCGGCCACGCGCAATCCCGACTACCGCAACGACCCCGAACCCGTGTGGGCCATGCAGGAACTCGTGCGCCGCGAACTGCGGACGGGCGGCATCGACCCCCGGCGGGTGGGGCGCGTGGTCCTGACGGTCGATGCGGCGGCGCAGGCAGCCCTGACCCGGCGCGTGACCGGCGAGGGCGCGACCGGCGGACGGCCGGCGGGCGTGGCCGAGGGCGCGGCGATCGTGGACGTGCGCGGGGGCGGCATCGTCGCGCTGTCGAGCAGCACGGGCGGCAACGAGAGCAGCCAGCCGGGGCGGCAGTGGGCCGTCAGCGCGCTGCGGCCGGTGGCGAGCACCGTCAAGCCGCTGCTGTACTCGGCCGCCTTCGGGCAGGGCCTCACGCAGCAGAGCACCTTCACCGACGGGCCGACCCGCTACGGCGCGCAGGCCATCCGCAACAACTCGGGCACCTTCCTGGGCCGCGCGGTGACGGTGCGCGAGGCCAACGCCCGCAGCCTGAACACGGTCGCCGTGCAGGTCGGCCTGGGCCGCGAAGCCGAGCTGCGCGCCGTGCTGGGCAGTGTGGGCTACCGCGAGGACACCGCCAACCGCTCTAGCCCCGCGCTGGGCACCTACCGCGCCGCGCCCCTGACGGTGGCCGCCGCCTACGCCAGCTTCGCCAACGGCGGCGAGCTGTGCCGCCCGCACCTGCTGGCCGAGGTCTACGACCGCGCCGGCCGGCCGCTGGCCCTGCCCAGAAGCGGCTGCGAGGCGTTGTGGAGCGCCCCGGTCGCCTACGAAACCTTCGACATGCTGACCGGCGCGGTGAACGACAGTGCCAGCCACGTCCAGTTCCTGCGGCCCACGCTGTGGCAGCGGCTCTCGGGGCGGGGCGTGCCGCTGGGGGCCAAATCGGGCACCACCGACGACGTACGCGACACGTGGTGCGCCGCCGTCACGCCGCAGTACGCCATGGCGGTCTGGATCGGCGACCCGGACGGCAAGGCCAGCGTGCCCACCGACCTCTACCGCGAGCAGACGGCCTGCCGCGAGATCGGGCTGCTGCGCGAGCTGCCGCACGAGGTCCGCGAGCTGAGCGCGCCCGCCGGGATGGTGCGGCGCGGCGGCGCGGCGGTCCCGGCCCCCGGCGTGACCCCGGAGAACCCGGCGCCCCCGCCCGCCCGGACGCCGGCCCTGACTCCCGTGGTGCCCATGTCGGCCGGCAGCGTGGGCACGCCGTGAGGCGGCCCCGCCTCCCCGTCCGGATGACCTTTTCCCTTTCCTGTTCCTTCCTCTGCGGAGCTGACCTATGACCCTGACCCCCCTGCTCGCGGCCCTGTGGCCCCTGCTTCCTGCCCTGGCCCCGGCCCCGGCGAGCGCTTCGGCGCTGCTGGGCCTCTCGACCCCGCCGCTGCATTTCGTGCTGGCCGCCGACATGACCGGCAGCAGCAAGAACCCCGCCTACGGCTACGCCAAACAGGCCGCGCTGCTCTCGCAGAGCCTGCTGCTCAACCAGGTGCGCTCGGGCGACACCGTGACCCTGCTGCGGGTGTGCAGCGGCGTGCAGACGGTCGCGGACTTCCGGTTCGAGTCCAAGAACGGCGCGCGGCTGAGCAAGGCCGACATCCTGCGCTACACCGGCGCGCTGACCCAGCCCTGCACGACGCGCGGCAGCGCCATCACCGCCGCGCTGGCCCAGGCGCGCACCATGACGGCGCGCACGAAGACGGGCGGCGACGTGGTCGTGCTGTTCACCGACGGCGCGGTCCTCGACGATCCGGGACGCGCGGGGCTGGGCCAGACCTTCGCGGGGCTGCTGGGGGCGGGCGGCACGCGCGCCGTGTTTCTCGCGGGCCTCTCGCCCGAGAAGGGCGAAGGCGGCAACTCGGTCCGCGACACCTTCGTCAAGGCGCTGGGGCGCGGCGCGAACGACAGCCGCGTGCTGATGGCCGGAGCCTACGACCTGAACAACGTCTACCCGACCTTCGCCGCCGCCGTGAACAAGGCGAGGAAGTGAAGCCGTGACCCGGCACTCCGGCGAGAGGCCGACGCCGGCGGGCAACGCGGGGGACCAGGGCGCCGGCACCCCCCTTCCCGAAGTCAGGGCGGCGAACGGGGGCGCGGCGGGCGGCGACATCTTTCCGCCCGCCTTCGGCCACGTCTGGCCAGTCGGGGAGACGGCGGAGCCAGGGCAACGCGCGGGCCGGAACGCCGGGCAGGCCCCGGACCCCCCCCCGCCCCGACCGCCAGCGAGCCGCCCCTGATCGACACCGCTTTCGTGCCGGTGCGCGCGGAGGAAACGCAGGTCCCCGACCCCTACGCCTTCGACCCGCGCGACTACGAGGCGGCGCTGCCCCGCCCGGCCCCGCTGGACGCCGAGCAGTTCATGCCGGTGCTGCGCCCACCGCAGTTCGCCGAGCTGCTGGGCGACCTGACCGGGCAACTGCAACTCGTCGGGGACGACGCCACGCGCGCCGCCCTGACCACGCGCGGGCGGCTGCTGCGCCTGAATCTGGAGCAGTACACGGTGAACTTCGAGGTCACGCGCCAGACCCTGACCCGCGTGCTGGCCGAGACCGGCGTGGGCGTGCGCGACGCCTGGACCCGGCAGCAGGAGCACCTGCGCTTCATGAACGCGGCGAGCGGCGGCGTGGAGCGCGATTACGTCACGGCCGGGCGCCAGATCGAGCAGGCGCGGGAGGAACGGTTCGATACCCTGAGCCGCTACGGCGCGCGCCCCGACACCCCGGACGCCGAGGCGCTGTACCAGCAGCTCGCGCTGGGGCAGCTCGCCCAGGAGGGCCAGCCCATCCGCCCGCCCGAGGAAAAGAGCGGCAGCAAGCGGGTCTTCAACGGCTTCGCGGTGTTCAGCAAGTTCTTCGTGGGCGTGATCTCGGGCGTGTCCATCAACCTGCTGTTCAACCCCGAGTCGCGCCTGTACCTGACCCTCATCGCCCTGACGGCCGGCGTGATGTTCAGCGTGCTGCTGCTGTGGCTGGTGGACGAACTGTCGTACCGCGCCAAGGTCGCGCAGTTCACGGCGCGCATGGGGCGGCCCTGGCAGTACGTCACCGGCATCGCCCTGGTCAGCGCGATCTACCTGGGCGTCGAGGGCTTCCTGAACTGGGACGGCATCCTGCGCGTGACCCAGGAGATCGCCGCCAACGCCGCGCAGCAGGGGCAGCTGACCGACCTGAGCGCCGGGGGCGACGCGCCCAGCGTCCCGGCCCACTGGTCGCTGCTGGCCTTCACGCTGGGGCTGGTGTCGATGGCGGTCGGGGCCGCCGTCATCCAGGGCCGCGAGCGCGCCCGCACGGTGCTGGAACGCGAGCGCCTCGCCGCGCGGGTGGCGGCCCTCAAGGCCGGGCAGGAGCACGCCCCGGCCGCCCGCGCCGCCGACCACGTCGCCTACCTCGAAGACGCCCGGGGCCGCCTCGCTCCGCCGCGCGACGTGACCAGCCCCGACCACGCCCGCCTGAACGAGCGGGTGCTGGGCCACTGGGAGCAGGAGCGCGACGCGCAGGTGCAGAACCTCAGCGCCGCCATCGTGCGCGACGCCCGGCAGCTTCAGGACGCCCTGGAGGACTTCGCCGCCCAGGTGCTGGAGGCGCGCTTTCCCAAGCCGAGGCGGGGACTGTTCCGGGGGGCCTAGGCCGGGTCGGGGGGAGAAGGAGACCAGAGGCGTCCTCCTCTCCCCTCTACACCCAGCTGCCGCTGACCTCCCGCACGATCAGGGTGGTGCCCTCGGCAGCCACGATCAGGACGCTCGCACCCGCCGGGGTGTCGGGGCCCCGCGCGCGCCAGTCGCTGTCGCCCACGCGCACGCGGCCCACCCCGTTCACGATGGGCGCGGTGACGGTCACGGTGCGCCCGACGAGGCGGCTGGCTCCGGTGTTCAGGGTGTCGCCGCCCTCGCCGCCCAGGCCCAGACGGCCCACGTAGCGCCGCCCCAGCACCACCGAGGCCACGCAGAACACGGCGAAGAGCAGCACCTGCACCGCCACCGGCAGCGGCAGCACGAACACCACCAGCCCCAGCGCGAAGGCCGCGAGGGCGATCCACACGAAGAACACGCCCGGCGCAGCGACTTCCAGGATCAGGAGCAGGGCGCCCAGCACCCACCAGTGCCAGGGGGCCACGCGCTCCAGGGTCGGCAGCCAGTCCACGGCCCTACCCCTTCTTGCCGCCGAAGGCCTCGCGCGCGACCTCCGCGATGCCCTGGAGGCTGCCCAGGATGCTGGTGGCCTCGATGGGCAGGATCAGGGTCTTCTGGTTGGGCGCGCTCGCCACGTCCTTCAGGGCGTCCACGTAGCGCTGCGCGATGAAGTAGTTCACGGCCTGCACGTTGCCGTTCGCGATCGCCTCGCTGACCACGCGGGTCGCGGTCGCCTCGGCCTCGGCGGCGCGCTCGCGGGCCTCGGCCTCCAGGAAGGCGGCCTGGCGGCGGCCCTCGGCGTTCAGGATCTCGGCCTGCTTCTCGCCCTCGGCCTTGAGGATCGCGGCCTGCCGGAAGCCCTCGGCGTCGAGGATGTTGGCGCGCTTCTCGCGTTCGGCCTTCATCTGGCGGGCCATGCTGGCGACCAGATCGGCCGGCGGCCGGATGTCCTTGACCTCGATGCGCGTGACCTTGACCCCCCACGGCTCGGTCGCCTCGTCCACGACCGAGAGCAGCCGGGCGTTGATCTGGTCGCGGTTCGAGAGCAGCTCGTCGAGGTCCATGCTGCCCATCACCGTGCGGATGTTCGTCATGGTGAGGTTCAGGGTGGCGATTTCGAGATTGCGCACCTCGTAGCTCGCGCGCGCGGCGTCGAGCACCTGATAGAACACCACGCCGTCCACCGTGACGAGGGCGTTGTCGCGGGTAATGACCTCCTGCGAGGGCACGTCGAGCACCTGCTCCATCATGTTGACCTTGCGCCCGATGCGGTCGATGTACGGCACGATGATGTTCAGGCCCGGCTTGAGGGTACGCTGGAATTTGCCGAAGCGTTCCTGGGTCCACTGGTAGCCCTGCGGCACGCTCTTGACCCCGGCGAACAGCGTGACGAGCACGAGCACGAGCAAGACGACGACGAAAATGACGAATCCCATAGGCGGTGGCCTCCTGTCTCTACCGGTACGCGGCGGTCAGCAGGGAGGTTCCCGGCCTGTCCGGGGGCCGTCCGGTCAGTCCAGCGTGATGTGCTCCAGCAGCGAGATCACCGTGCCGTGCGCGACCACCTCCTGCGGGTTGGCGCGCATGACGGCGTTCACCGCACGCCGGAAACGGGCGTGGGCGCCCCCGGCACCCTCCTCGCCCGAGACGACCTCGCCTGGGCGGGCAGGGCGCGCAGCGCAGCCTGAAAGTCGGCCGGGGCGGTGCGAAAGGGCGCGGTGTACCGCAGTTGCTCGTGCAGCCCGAGCATGGGCCGCCAGCGTATCCAGACCGGCGAGCGCGTCCGGAGCCAGCGCCCACTCGTGCGCGGGGACGCCGGGCACGGTGACGGGGGCGGCCATGCCTGACGAGGTGCAGGATACGGGGTAGGCGGCAGCCTAGGGTCCGGCAGCGGGCCGCAGCCGCAGCAAATGCCGACAAGTCGGCCCACCGCAGGCCCCGCCCGCCCTACACTCCCGAACGATGCCTGCGCCGCCGCTGCTCGACCTGCAAGACGTGACCGTGATCGCCGGGGGCCGGGAGCTGCTCTCGGGCGTGACCCTGACCCTGGAGGGCGGCGAGGCCCTGCGGCTCTCGGGCCCCAACGGCGGCGGCAAGACCACGCTGCTGCGGCTGCTCGCGGGCGAGGTGGCGCCGGTGTCGGGCACGCGCACCTACGGTCTGGGGGGCGAAACCACCCGGTCGGCAGTGCGGGCGCGGCGGCGGCTGCATCTGGTGGGCCCCGACGCCGAGGCTTTTTACCTCACGCGCGACTGGGCACAGACGGTCGCGGACGTGCTGCTCGCCGGGTACGAGGGCGACCTGCTGCGCCACTGGGACCCCGGCGAGGCCGCCCGGGCGCGGCTGAGCGAGGTGGCGGCCCTGTGCGGCCTGGAGGCGCTGCTGGAGCGGGACGTGCGGACCCTCTCGCACGGGCAGCGCCGGCGCACCATGCTGGGCCGCGCGCTCATGCCCCGGCCCGAACTGCTGCTCCTCGACGAATTTACCGACGGCCTGAGCGGCGCGGCGCGCGAGGAGCTGGGCGCGGCGCTGCGGGCCGTCCATGCGGGCGGCACCGCCGTCGTCCTGGCGACCCACCGCCCCGAGGAGGCCCCCGACCTGCCCTGGCGCTCCGCAGAGGTGCGTGGCGGGCGCATCGTGGGTCCGGCGGATGGGGCAGCGTGCCGGTGCCCGGCGGCCGGAACCTCCTCCCCCCTGCCCCGCCCGCCGGGCACCGGCACGCTGGTCGCGCTGGAACGCGCCGAGGTCTGGCGCAACGGCCGGCGCGCCCTCGGGCCGCTGAGCTGGCGCTGGGAGGCCGGGCAGCACTGGCTGGTGACCGGCGAGAACGGCAGCGGCAAGAGCACCCTGACCCGCCTGATCGCCGGCGAGCTGCACCCGGCCCTGGGCGGCCACGTCATGCGGCCGTACCTCGGGCGCGACCTGCTGGAGACGCGGCGACGCACCGTCGGGCTGGTCGGGGCCGAGGTCGGCATCCGGCAGCGCGCCGGGGGGCCAGGGGCGGGCCTGGACCGGGCGCGACGTGATCGGCAGCGCACTGGGGGGCACCGAGGGCTTCGCGCCCGAGCTGAGCGCCGCGCAGTGGAGCGCGGTGGACGCCCTGGCCGCCCGCCTCGACCTGGGCGGGCTGCTGGCCCGGGACGCCGAGACACTCTCGCAGGGACAGCTGCGGCGGCTGCTGCTCGCGCGCGCGGTGGTCCACCGCCCCCGCCTGCTGCTGCTCGACGAGGGCCTGGACTTCGTGGACGCGGCGAGCCGAGCACGGTTCCTGGAGCTGTTGCCGGACCTCGTGCGCGGCGGCACGCACCTGCTGGTCGTCGCCCACCGCGACACCGACGTGCTGCCGGGCCTGACCCACCACCTGCACCTGGAGGGCGGCCGGGCGACCCGCAGCGGCCCCCTGCTCCCGGATTCGGCCCCGGTCCCGCTGTCCTGCCGGTAGGCCGCGCCCCACCCCGCCTTCCCCAGCCTCACATCGTCAGACTCGCCTCACCCTTCGGCCCTACCCTGGGGCCGATGAAGCGCCCCGCCCTGTTTGTCCTGCTGACCCTCAGCGCCCTGGCCACCGCCGCCGGTGCCCAGACGTCCCTTCCCCGGCCGTCGGTGCCCGGCGGGGCCGATCCCGCTTCCGGCGCGGCCCCCGCGAGTGCCCCCACCGTCGCCACCTCGAACACCTACACGGCTGCGGGCTACACCTTCGTGGTGGCGGGCGGCTGGATCTCGCTGAAGAACTCGCAGGGCAACGCCGCGCTCGCGGGCCCCGCGACCCAGGGCAAGCTCAACCCCAGCTTCACGGTCATCGTCACCGACATTCCCAAGGACGTGCGCGCCTCGCTGGGTGTGGCCCGCGACGTGCGCGCCGAGGAGCTGCCCACCCTTGTCAAGAACTTCAAGATGCTGGGCGAAAAGAGCGTCAAGGTCGGTCCCAAGAACACGCAGGGCGTCCTGTGGACCTATACCGGCACCGAGCAGGGCGCCCCTTTCCGCTGGACGCAGCTCCTGAGCATCAGCGGCGGCAAGCTCTACACCGTGACCCTGGCGGTCCCCGACGGTACGCTGCCGCAGGTGGCGACCGCCGGGCGCGCGATGTTCGATTCCTTCAATTTCCGCTGAGATCCGGGCCTCTCCGCGTCTGCGGGCCGGAAAGGCTCAGGAGGGGGCCAGCGCCGCCCGTTGCTCCAGCCGCTCGGCCACGGCGTTCAGGTACGCGCCCAGCTCGCCGTGGCCGGCCACCTGCACGTCGGCATGGCGGGTCAGCAGCGGCAGCGTCCCTACCTGCACCGCGTACCCGGCCAGCTCCAGCATGACCTCGTCGTTGTCGCTGTCCCCGAAGGCGACCGTCCGCTCCAGCGGAATGTCCAGGGCCTCGGCGATCAGGCTCAGCGCCGCCGCCTTGTGCGCCCCGGTCGGCGTGATCGTCAGAAACTCGGGGTAGGGCGCCTGCCCGCCCGTCACGACGAGATGCGGGTGGCTGGCGCGCAGCCGGGCCGCGAAGCCCGCCACGTCCGGATGCCAGAACCCCACCTTGGTCACCTCCGCGTGCGGGGCCTCGGCCAGCGGACGGGCCTGCCGGGCCAGCATCCAGGGTTCGGGGTCGCGGCCGGGGGGCAACTGCACATACAGGTCGTCCTCGGTGAACAGCACCACCCGCGCGCCGTCGAGTTCGTGGGCCAGCACCGCTTCGAGGTCGCCGGGGCCGAAACGGGCCGAGGTCCGCAGGTCCTCGCCCAGATGCACCCGGCCGCCGTTGTTGGTGGCGACCGCGTCGAACTCGGCGCGCGAGCTGACCCCGCGCGGCGGCAGGTCGCGCCCGGTCACGATGGCGGTTCTCACGCCCAGGGCGCGCAGGCGGGCCAGGGCGGCGGCGGTGTCTTCAGGGAGGTCCTGGCCGCCGTCGCGGATCAGGGTGCCGTCGAGGTCGAAGGCCAGCAGCAGCGGCAGGCCCTCGGGAAAGGGGGCCGTTTCGGAGGGGGCAGGCGGGGTCATGGGGCCAGCCTAGAGCATCGGGCAAAACGGGAACCCCTCTGCCGGGCACGGTTCACCGCCCGGAACGGTCCAGCGGGGCGAGCGGCCATTCTCCTGGCCCCGCCACTTCGCGGCCTGTTCCGGACGCTCCGGGGTCTCCTGCGGCGCTGGCCGCTCCATTCGGCCCTGGTCCGCTTTCCGGCTATCATGCGCGGCGTGACCGTCCCCCCGCTGCACTCCGCCTCCTTGCCCGGCTCCGCCACCGAATCCACCCGCGAACGTATCCAGACGGAGGCCGCGCGGCTGTTCGTGGCGAGCGGCTATCACGGCGTGAGCATGCGTGAGGTGGCCGAGGCGGTCGGCGTGACCAAACCGGCCCTGTACCATCACTACGCCGACAAGGAGGCCCTGTTCCTGGCGATGCTCGACGGCGCGCTCGCCACCCTGGCGCGCCTCGTGGGCCACGCCCGCGAACAGCGGGGCATCCGCTCGCAGCTCGAAACGCTGGTGCGCGACCTGCTGGACACCGCGCCCGAACAGCGCGTGGGCCTGCAACTCGCCTCCGAACTGCGCCACATCTCGCCCGAGCGCCGCGCCGCCTTCGAGGGCGAGTACCGCCGGGTGTGGATGGGCGGCCTGACCCGGCTGCTCGAGGAGGCGGCCGAGCGCGGCGAACTGCGCACCGATCTGCCGCCCAGCGCCCTGAACCGCGCCCTGCTGGGCCTGACCTACCCGCTGGTGAGCGGCCCTCCCGGCCCGGACCCCCACGGCACCGCCCGCGCCCTGCTGAGCGTGTTTTTCGACGGCGTCACGCCGCGCTGAGGCCGGCCCCGGACACGCCCTGGCCCGCCCCACCTCGCACGGAGGTGGGGCGGGCCGCGTTTGGCCCCCGGCAGCTCCCCGCCGATGCCACGCCAAATTAACGCCCAGATGAAGGGCCTTTATCCAACCGACATAATTCGTGCACAACTTCTCCCGGAGGATAAGTGCAACACGCCCCGGCGTGGACGAGTTCGCTTCCCCTCCGTTTCCCCGTCCAGAACGCGGTGTTGGCCCGGAATGTCCGGTTTCGCGCCCCACGTTCGCCCTTTTCCTTTGGAGTCAAAGTGTTTGAAACCCTGTTCGGCTGGGTCAGCCAGCCCGATGCGTGGCTCGCGTTCGGTACGCTGCTGCTCCTCGAAGTCGTCCTCGGCATCGACAACGTCATCTTCATCAGCATCCTGGCGGGCAAGCTGCCTGCCGCGCAGCGCGCCCGCGCCCGCACCATCGGCCTGCTGGCCGCCATGCTCATGCGCCTGGGCCTGCTGGCGAGCATCGCCTGGATCGTGTCGCTGCAAAACAACCTCTTCGAGGCCTTCGGGCGCGGCTTTTCGGGACGAGACCTCATCTTGCTGGGCGGCGGTCTGTTCCTGATCTACAAGGCCGTCAAGGAGATGCACGAGCAGCTCGAAGGGCCGCACGAGGAAACCGCGAGCGCGGGCAAGGTCGTGCGCCACAACTTCGCGGGGATCATCGCGCAGATCATGGTGCTGGACATCGTCTTCAGCCTGGACAGCGTGATCACGGCCGTGGGCATGGCCGACGACATCGGCGTGATGGTCTGCGCCGTGGTCCTGACGGTCGCCATCATGCTCTTCGCCGCCGGTCCCATCGGGGAATTCGTGCAGAAGCACCCCACCGTCAAGATGCTGGCCCTCTCGTTCCTGCTGCTCATCGGCGTGAACCTGATCGCCGACGGCCTGGGCTTCAAGATTCCCAAGGGCTACACCTACTTCGCGATGGGCTTCGCCGTCCTGGTCGAGCTGCTCAACCTGCGCGTGCGCGGCCACAAGCCGGTCGAGCTGCACGACACCAGCCGCAACCCCGACGCGCAGTAACTCCCGCCCGCACCTACGTCCTGGCCCGCCGCATCCCGGCGGGTCTTTTCGTGGGCGACGGCTCCGGGACCTCGCCTTCCAGGAACAGCGCGGCCGAGGGGCACAGGTCGCGCAGCACACAGCGGCCGCACAGGGGCCGCCGGGGGGTACAGGTCTCGTGGCCGTGGCGCACGCCCGAAAGGTGCAGGGCGTAGCGGGTCTCCCAGTCGCGCGCGATGACCTGTCCGAACCACGCCTCGGTGCGGTTGGTGCTCCACGTTTCCGGCACGAGGTCGAGGCGGGCGGCCATGCGGGCGATGTTGGTATCCACCGGCATGGCGGGCCGCACGAGATCGAACAGGAGGACGAGCGAGGCCGTCCGTTGCCCGACCCCCGGCAGCCCCTCCAGCACCGCGCGGGCCTCCTCGTCCCCGAGGTCGTGCAGGAAGCGCAGGCTCAGCTCGCCTCGCGACCCCTCCAGCGCCGCGAGGATGCCGTACAGATAGTCGGCCTTGATGCGCGTCAGGCCGCCGCCCGCCCGCCGCAGGGTCGTCTCGATGCCGTCGGGGCCGTCGAGCAGGGCCGCTTCCCACACCGGGTAGGTCAGGGTGAGGGCCTCCCACTGCCGCGTGGCGACCGCGCGCGTGTTCTGCTGGGCCAGGATGGTGCGCAGCACGCCCGCGAGCGGATCGGGCCAGCGCCGGGGCGCGGGCAGCGTGGGCAGGTAACGCGCGCGCAGCCGCGAGACGATCTCGCCCAGATGCGCGGGCGGGGGACGCTGCTCGGCCAGGGTCGGGCGGGGGCGCGGGGCAGAAGTGGGCACGCGGCAGGCTACCGGGGCGCGGCGCGGCCGACCGTGCGCCCCGGAACGGTCGGCCGCCGGTCAGCGTATGGGGGGACATATGCTCGACATCCAGAACGTCACGAAGACCTACGGCAGTTTCACGGCCCTGCGCGACCTGAGCCTGAGCGCGCAGGGGGGCGAGGTCTTCGGGCTGCTGGGCCCCAACGGCGCGGGCAAGACCACGCTGCTGCGCGTGCTGGCGACGCTGCTCTCGCCCACCTCGGGCCACGTGCAGGTCGCCGGGCACGACGCGCTGCGCGACCCCGAGGCGGTGCGCCGCTCGGTCGGCGTGGTCAACGGCGGCATGGGCCTGCCCGCGCGCCTGACCGGGCGCGAGGTGCTGCGTTCCTTCGCCGGGCTGTACGGCATGGGCCGCCGCGAGACCGAGGCCCGCATCGCGCAGCTCGACGAGACGCTGAAGCTGGGGCGCACGCTGGACACCCGCGCGGGTGAATACTCGACCGGCATGAAGCAGAAGGTGGTCATCGCCCGCGCGGTCGTCCACGACCCGGCGGTCCTGATCCTGGACGAGGCGGCCAGCGGCCTGGACATCTTCGCGCGGCGCAGCCTGCTGGATTTCGTGGCCGCCAGCCGCGCGCCGGGGCGCCTGACGCTGTACTCGACCCACGTGATGAGCGAGGCCGAGGAGGTCTGCGACCGCGTGGCGATCCTGCACCGGGGCGAACTGGTGGCCCTGGACACCGTGCCCGCAGTCCTGGCACGCACCGGCGAGCGCAATCTGGAGCGCGCCTTCTTCTCGCTCGTGCGTGACCGCGAGGAAGGGGTGGACCATGCAGTCTGAGGGCCAGTCCCGCCGCCGGGGCGGCCTGCGGGCCGGCATGGTGTGGCGGGTGGCGGCGCGCGACCTGCTCGCGACGCTGCGCGACCGCCGCGCGCTGATCAGCACCATCCTCATTCCGCTGCTCATCATTCCGCTGTTCACGCTGGGGCTGCCGCTGCTGCTGGGCACGCTGGTCGGCAATCAGGCCCAGGCCCGCCAGAAGGTCGGGGTGGTCGGCACCCTGCCGCCCGAACTGCGCGCCGCCCTGACCCGCGACGAGCAGGGCGCGGGCGGCGCCGTGACCCGCGCCGGGGTGACCCTGGTGCCCGTGGAGGACCCGCGCGCCGCCGTCGCTGCGGGCGAGGTGGACGCCGCCCTGCGGGTCGTCTCGGCGCTGCCCGAGCGGGCCGGGAGCCAGAGCGTGCCGCTGGAACTGTACGCCAAGCTGGGCAACCTGCGCGCCCAGACCGGGGCGACGAGCAAGGTCGAGACCGTGGTGGAGGCCTACAACCGCCGCCTCACGCTGGAGCGCCTGAACGCCTCGGGCCTGGACGCGGCGGTGCTGACCCCGGTCGCGCTGCGCTCCATCGACGCCAGCCCGGCGCAGGAGCAGCGCAGCGGGCAGCTCGCCTTCCTGATCCCAATGCTCATGCTGAACTTCATCCTGAGCGGCGCGATGGCGACCGCGCTGGACGCCACCGCCGGGGAAAAGGAGCGCGGCACCCTGGAGAGCCTGCTCGTCACGCCGGTGCGCCGGGGCGAGGTCGTGGCGGGCAAACTGCTGGCGACCACGCTGACGGCCCTGCTCACCGCCGCTTTCAGCCTGCTGGGATTCCTGCTCGCGGGGGTCGCCTCGGCCACGCTGCTCGGCGGAGAGCGGCGCCAACTCACCCAGGCTCTCGGCGGGCAGCTCACCCTGACGCCGGGCGGGGCACTGGCCCTGGCCGCCGTGGTCCTCAGCGCGGCCCTGCTCATCAGCGCGGTGCTCATCGCCCTGAGCATCTACGCACGCAGCTACAAGGAAGCCCAGACCTACGCCACGCCGCTGACGCTGCTCATCGTGCTGCCGGCGGTGTTGCTCCAGTTCAGCGACTTCCTGAATCTCGGGGAGGCGATCTATGCCGTGCCCCTCTTCGGCAGCATGGTCAGCATTCTGGACACGGTGCGCGGCAGCGTGACGGCGGGCCACACCCTGACCGCCGCCCTCGCCAACCTCGTCGGCGCGGCGCTGCTGGGGCTGCTCGCGCGCCGCTCCTTCAGCCGTGAGGAAGTGATCTTCCGGAACTGACCTGCCGGGAGACACACAGGAAGAGGCCGCCCCATCCCACCGGGCGGCCTCTCCTCATGACCTTGTCGAGGGCTCAGAGCTTGCGGTCGGCGTCCACCACCGGGTCGCCCTGGCTTTCCAGGGCCGCCGTACCGGTGTCGTGGGGCCGGCTGGCGAGCGGGTCGATGCTCACCGACTCCTTGCTCACGCTGTCGAGCAGGATGTCGAGCACGTCGCCGTCGCGGGCCGCCTGCACGGCCTTGTTGGTCACGATCTCGCCCACGTTCAGGATGATGCTGTCGTCGGGGGCCAGGATCACGCGGTTCACCGGACGTCCCAGCGCGTCACGCACGCGGTGCTCCTTGGCTTCCTCGTCCCGCTTCTGGAGGGCTTCCTCGGTATTCTCGCGCTGCTCGCTCAGCCAGTTGCGCGCCCGGCCCAGCAGGTTCGTCGCGCCCTCCGACACGCTCGCCACGCCGCTCGAGAGCGCCGCGCGGGTATCGGCCAGCGTATCGCTGCCCGACGCCGCCGGAGTCGCCGTGCCCAGCGTCGCGGCGATCAGGGCGTGCTCGACGTTCAGCTGCCGGGCGCGCTCGGCCACGGCCGGGGTCACGATCTGGCCCTGCACGGCCACGATGCTGCCGCCCGCCGCACGCACGTCGCTGCGCACCCGGCGCCCGACCGTGTCCTCGACCGTCGGCTCGGTGTGGGTCACCACCGGCTGCTCGCTGGGCGCAGCCAGGGTCTGCACGGCCGCGCTGGGGCTGGTCTGCGCCGCCGCTTCCAGGGCCGCGACGCTGCCGGTCTCCTCGGCGCGTTCCAGGTGGTACGGGGTGATGGTCACGCCCGCCGCCACGATCAGTTCACCGCTGTCGGTCATCACGTTGTGTGCGGCGGTGCGGCCCACCACGCCCTGCGGCCCACTGTTCAGGCTGCCCTGCACGCGGTCGCGCGCCTGCCCGTAGGCGTCCGAGATCGCGCCGCCCGTCGCGGCGGTCGCCAGCGCGCCCAGCTTGCCGGCCTCCTCGGCCTGTTCGGCGTGCGCGGCGGTGATCGTCTCCCCCTTGCCGACCAGCAGCGTGCCGTCGTCCAGGGTCAGGTCGGCGCCGGCCGTCTTGCCGACCGCGTACTCCTTCTGGCGCTCCTTGGTCGCGGTGGCGAGGTCCTCGTAACTGCTCTGCGCACGCTCGCGGACCTGCCCGTAGGCGTCCGAGATCACGCCGCCGGTCGCGGCGGTGGTCAGGGCCGTCAGCTTGCCGGCCTGCTCGGCCAGCTCGGCCTGCTCGGCGGTGATGACCTCACCTTTCTGGACCAGCACCACGCCGTCGTCGAGCGTCAGGTCGCCGCCGGCCGTCTTGCCGACCACATATTCCTTCTGGCGCTCCTTGGTCGCGGTGGCGAGGTCCTCGTAGCTGCCCTTGACGTTCTCGGCCACGTCCTGGTACGCGCCCGAGATGCTCGCGCCCGCCGAACTCAGCGCGCCGCGCAGGCCGCCCGGCTCGCTCTCCTCCATCGCGGAGGCCACGCTGTCGGGCACGATGGCCGCGTCGTGGCCGATCTGGACCTGTTCGGGCGCGGGCACGAAGGTCCGGCCACTGCTCAGGTCGGAGAACAGCCCGCCCGTCGCCTCGTAGCCCTCGACCCGGCCGGTGTGCTCGTCGAAGAACACGTCGGCGATGCGGCCCAGGTTGCGCCCGTCGCTGGTGAGCAGCGTCATGCCGATGAGGCTGACCTTGCTGTTCAGCGCTTCTTTCAGGCGGCCGTCCTCACGCGTGGTCGTCACGTCGTCGGGGCCACCGATCATGACGGCGTCCTCGCCGATGCTGCGCACGCGCTCGAAGGGCACCGCCTTGGCCGCGCTGAACCAGCCGCCCTCGTCCACGAGCAGGGCCAGCACCTGATTGCCCTGGGGATCGAAGACCACGTCGTGCACCTTTTCGATGCGCTCACCGGTGCTCACGGCGATGATGTTGCGTCCGAGAATGTCTTTGCCTTTGATCATGGTGTACCTCCGAAAAATGGCCGCAGCGGTCGGCTGCTCGGCGCGGTCGGGTCTGGGAATGGCCCTTTCAGAACAACGGGCGCAGGAAAGGCTGAGATGAAAGCGGGAGGGACCTGCCGGGGCCGGCGCGGCGGCCGAACTTGACGGCGGGTCAGTGCGGAACCTACCGCTCTCATCTTATGGAGGCGGCCCGAACGGCAGTTTTGCCGCCTCTTGACTGAACCTTGGCCCAACCTTGAGCCGGACGGGGCGCTAGCCTGGGGGGTGATGACTGCCTCTTCCCTGCCCGGCCTGCGCTCAGGTGGCCCTGCCCCGGCGGCCTCCGAACGGCCGCTGGCCGACCTCGCCCTGACCGTCCTCGTCGGCGTGACCGGCGTGGGCAAAAGCACCGCGTTGGGGGCGCTGCACGCCGCGCGTCCCGGCCTGAAGGTGCTGCCCGACCGGCGCGAGGTCACCGACGCCGTGATGATCCTGCCGCTCGCGGGCCGCCCCGTGACCGACCGCGAGGAACGTTTTGCCCTGACCGCCCGCTACCGCGAGGCCAACCCCGGCGGCATGGCGCAGGCGCTCGGCTCGCTGCTGGCCGACACCGGGGTCTGGGGGCCGTCGCCCGTGTTCGACGGCCTGCGCGGGCTGGACGAGGTGCGCTACGCCGCCGAGGCCTTTGCGGCGTGGCGCTTCGTGGCGCTGGGGGCGCCCGACGCAGTGCGGGTGCGCCGGCTGCTGGGCCGCGCCGACCGTTTCGATCAGGTGCGCGCCGGGGAGGGCGGGGACGATCTCCGTGCCGCCCTGGGCGACCTGCGCGGCGTAGAGGCTGTATTCGGCGCCGCCGAGCTGGACGCCCTGGCCGCGCTGGAGCAGGAGGGCCACGCCGCGCCCGACATCCTCGCCAAGACGAAGATCGTGGTGAGCGAGCGGCGCAGCTACGACCCCGCCGCCGCCGAAGACTTCCTGCGGACCCTGCCCCCCGCGCGGGCGCTCGTGCTCGACACGGTGGCCCTGAGCCCGGAGGCGGTCGCGCGGGCCGTGCAGGCGTGGGCCGGGGAGGCGGGCCGATGAGCGGCGCGGCCGTACAGAAGGTCGAGGCGATTCCCTACCGCCTCCCGCTGACCTCCGCCCTGGCCTGGGGGGCGCACTCGGCCCTGAGCGCCGCCGAACATGTGCTGGTGCGCGTGACCCTCTCGGACGGCAGCGTGGGCGTGGCCGAGGCGACGCCGCGCCCGACCATCTACGGCGAGACGCCCGCGAGCGTCGGGGCGATCCTGGCGCACCTCGCCCCCGGCCTGACGGGGCTGGACATCGGCGACGAGGCCGGACTGAACCGCGTGCGCAACAGCGTGGCGAACAACCACACGGCGCGCGGCGCGCTGGACATGGCCCTGTGGGACGCCCGCGCCCGCAGCCGGGGCCAGAGCCTGTTCGATACGCTGCTGGGGCCGAACACGCGGGTGCGCGTGAGCTTCATCCTGGGCATCGACACCCCAGGCGGCATGCTCGCGGAGGCCGCGCGGGTGGTCGGAGCGGGTGTGCGCTGCCTGAAGGTCAAGGTGGGCCGCGACCACGCCCGCGACCTGGAGGTGATCCGCGAGCTGCGGCGCACCTACGGGGGCGACGTGCTGCTGTACGCCGACAGCAACGAGACCCTGAGCGCCGAGACGGCTCCCGCCGCCCTGGACGCCATGCGGGAAGCGGGCCTGATGTACGTCGAGGAACCGCTGCCCGCCCGGCAACTGCGCGGGCGCGCGGCCCTGCACGCGGCCGGGCACCTGCCTATCGTGGCTGACGACTCGTGTTTCACGCCCGCCGACCTGACGCGCGAACTGGATTTCGATACCTTCGACGTGCTGAACGTCAAGACGGCCCGCAACGGCTTTACCGACGGCCTCGCCATGCTGCGCGCCGCCGCCGCACATGGCAAGCGGGGCATGGTCGGCTCGCAGGCCAGCACCGGCCTGGGTACCCTGCACGCGGCCCTGCTGAGCACACAGCCCGAAGTTACAGAGCCCTGCGAGCTGAGCTTCGTCCTCAAACTTCAAGACGACCTGCTGAGCCAGCCCATCACCTTCCGGGACGGCTGGCTGGACGTGGCGGCCCTGCGGGACCACGCCCTCGACGAGGAAAAGCTCAGGCGCTATGCCCTTTGAGCCCAGAGAGCCCAGGCCGGGTGTCCGCCTAGCCAACTCACGGTCCCGTAACGTTTCTGAAATGAAACTTAAGTAAAACTAAAGGCATGGGTCAGGATATGTTCGCGGCGTTCGTGCTGCCCGTGCTCTTCAGCATCGGTGGCGGTCTCTATGGGTACTTCCGTTTTGCCGAGCGCCGGCCGATGCTGCTGCTCAACCTGATGCTCATTTTCCTGCTGGGCGCGTACGTGCAGCACGCCCAGCCCAGCGAAGGCCTATTCTCGCTGCTGCTCCTCGACGGCGCCTTCCTGTTCTTCCTGCTCGTCCACCACCTGCAGAGCCCGGCCCCGAAGGCCAACCCCGCCGGGTAGGTTCCGGGCAGCGGCGAGCGGCGTGGCGACCGGGCCACGCCGCTCGCTTTATTCCAGCGTCACGACCTCCCAGCCCGGCAGGTCCCCGCACAGCACTTCGAGCATGTGCGTCTCGGACGCGATGAACAGGTGGCGGCAGCGGAGGCTGGCGACCCTCTCGGTGCGGGCTGTTGCCTGCGGATGAGCCGTCTTCACCTCTCCTGCCGGCGGGAAGAAGCGGCCCGTGACCTGCACGTCGCCTTCCTGAGCCCACAACCGCTCGCCCATCTCCGCCAGCATCTCCTCGGTCCAGGGGTCGGGGTCGTTCGTGACCTCGAAGAGATTGCTCGGGGGCACGCCCTGACGGGCCGGATGATGGATGCCGAACGGCCCGGCGCAGAACCCGTCGTAGCTTTCCGGCGCGAAGATTCTTGAGGTCCAGGTCAGGCGCAGCACGCGGCGGTGGTGCCTCGGCCCGGGCGCCGTATCCCCCAAAAAGTCGCTGTCGGTCAATTCCACGATCAGGGTTTCGCCGCCCCAGAACCGGTGTACCAGACGGCGGCTAGGGCCACGCGTAGCGGGCGAAGCGGGCTTCTCTTGCCAGTCCCCCACCCTGCCACAGCAAGAACCGGCCCCCACCCGAATCTGGGCAGGGGCCGGTTCAGAGGGTCAGGCGCTCAGGCCTTCACTTCGCCCTTGCTCTTGGCGAGGATGCCGCGCAGCACGGTCTGGAGGATACCGCCGTTCTTGTAGTAGTCGATCTCGACCGGCGTGTCGATGCGGCACTGCACCACGATGTCGCGGCTCTGGCCGTCCTTGCCCGTCACGCGCACCGTCACGTCCTGACGAGGCTTGAGGTCGGCGGGCAGGATGAAGTCGAAGGTCTCGTCGCCCTGGATGCCCAGGCTCTCGGCCGTGTCGCCGTTCTTGTACTGGAGGGGCAGCACGCCCATGCCCACAAGGTTCGAGCGGTGGATGCGCTCGAAGCTTTCGGCCACGACTGCGCGCGCGCCCAGCAGGAAGGTACCCTTGGCGGCCCAGTCGCGGCTGGAGCCCATGCCGTAGTCCTTGCCCGCGAACACGACGAGCGGAATGCCCGCTTCCTTGTAGGCGACCGAGGCGTCGTAGATGCTCGTCACTTCGCCGTTCAGGAAGTTGGTGGTGAAACCGCCTTCGGTGCCGGGGGCGAGCTGGTTCTTCAGGCGGATGTTGGCGAAGGTGCCGCGCGTCATGATGCGGTCGTTGCCGCGGCGCGAGCCGTAGGAGTTGAAGTCCTTGGGCGCGATGCCGCGCTCGACCAGGAAGCGGCCGGCGGGGGTGTCGGACTTGAAGGAACCGGCGGGGCTGATGTGGTCGGTCGTGACCGAGTCGGCGACCTTGACCAGCGCGCGCGCGCCCTTGATGTCCACGATCTCGCTGGGGCCGCCCGCGAGGTTCTCGAAGAAGGGCGGGTTCTGGATGTAGGTGCTGTCTTCCTTCCAGTCGTACAGCGCGCCCTCGGCCACCGGAATCGCGTTCCAGTCCTTGTTGCTCTGCTCGATGCCGTCGTAGACCCGCTTGAACATGTCGGCGTTGATGGCGCTGTCCATCACCGTCTGGATCTCGGCGCTGCTGGGCCAGATGTCGGCGAGGTACACCGGCTGGCCTTCGCCGTCCGTGCCGATGGGGTCGTTGGAAATGTCGTTCACGACCGTCCCGGCCAGGGCGTAGGCGACCACCAGGGGCGGCGAGGCGAGGTAGTTGGCCTTAATGTGCGGGTTCACGCGGCCTTCGAAGTTGCGGTTGCCCGAGAGCACCGACGCCACCACGAGGTCGCCTTCCTGGATCGCCTGCACGACGGGCTCGGGCAGCGGGCCGGAGTTGCCGATGCAGGTCATGCAGCCGTAGCCCACCGTGTTGAAGCCGATCTGGTCGAGGTAGCTCTGGAGCCCCGCCGCTTCGAGGTACTCGGTCACGACGCGCGAGCCGGGCGCGAGGCTGGTCTTGACCCAGGGCTTGCTCTTCAGGCCCTTCTCGACGGCCTTCTTGGCGACCAGACCGGCGGCGATGAGCACGCTGGGGTTCGAGGTGTTCGTGCAGGACGTGATGGAGGCGAGCGTCACGGCGCCGTGCCCGATTTGAATGTCGGTGCCGCCGATGGTGCCCTGGGCGCCCAGCGCTTCCTGGCCCAGCTCGAAGCCGCGCTGCTTGACGGGCGCGGTGAGCGCCTCGGCGAACACGGTGTGCATGGCGTCGAGGTTCACGCGGTCCTGCGGGCGCTTGGGGCCGGCGAGGCTCGGCACGATGGTCGAGAGGTCGAGTTCGATGGTGTCGGTGAACACCGGGTCGGGCGTCTCGTCGGTGCGGAACATGCCCTGGGCCTTGTAGTAGGCCTCGACCAGTTCAATCTCGTCTTCCAGGCGGCCGGTGCGGCGCAGGTAGCGCAGCGCTTCCTCGTCTACCGGGAAAAAGCCCATCGTGGCGCCGTATTCGGGGGCCATGTTGGCGATGGTCGCGCGGTCGGGCAGGGTCATGTTGCTCAGGCCCGCACCGTAGAACTCGACGAACTTGCCCACCACGCCCTTCTGGCGCAGCATCTCGGTCACGCGCAGGGCGAGGTCGGTCGCGGTCGCGCCGCCGGGCATCGCGCCCGTGATCTTGAAGCCGATGACTTCGGGCATGAGCATATAGATGGGCTGGCCCAGCATGACGGCCTCGGCCTCGATGCCGCCGACGCCCCAGCCCACGATGCCCAGGCCGTTGATCATGGTGGTGTGCGAGTCGGTGCCCACGAGGCTGTCGGGGTACACGACGACGCCGTCGTCCTCGGGGCGGCTCTGCACGCCCTTGGCCAGGTACTCCAGGTTGACCTGGTGCACGATGCCCGAGGCGGGCGGCACCACGCCGAAGTTGTCGAAGGCCTGCTGGCCCCACCTGAGGAACTCGTAGCGCTCGCGGTTGCGCTCGAACTCCAGCGCCATGTTGTTGGCGAGGGCGAAGTCGGTGCCGAACTCGTCGACCTGCACCGAGTGGTCGATCACGAGGTCCACCGGGATCAGCGGGTTGATCTTTCTGGGGTCGCCGCCCAGGCTGACCATCGCCGTGCGCATGGCCGCGAGGTCCACGACCGCCGGCACACCCGTGAAGTCCTGCAGGATCACGCGCGCGGGCTTGAAGGGAATCTCGACCTCGGGGTTCTCGGCGCTCCACTTGGCGACGGTCTCGACGTCCTCACGGCGCACGTCGTAGTCGTTGGCCTCGCGCAGCACGCTTTCGAGCAGCACCTTGATGCTCACCGGCAGGCGCGTGACGTCGAAGCCCTGAAGCTTGTTGAGGTTGTAGAAGTAAAGGGTCTGGCCGCTCTGCACCTTGAGTGTGTCGCGCGTGCCAAAAAGGTTCATCGCCTGGTCCGCCATCTTGCATCCTCCTTGCCCTTGCGGGAATGAAGGCATGATAAGCCGATTCGGCCCACTGGCACCCGTTACCCGGACAGGCACGGCCATCCATATCCGTCACCACCTGAGGAACAACAGTTCGGCTGTCGTACCCTTCCGGCCCTCCCCGTGAACCCTCCCTAAAGGCGGCCCGAATCCGCAAGGGGCCGTCCAGGCCTACCCTGACTGCACTTCCACAACCTACAGAGGAGGAACGCGCATGAACGACGACCATCAGGTACCGGGCGACAAGCCCGGGGGCGGCCAGAAAGACACCAACGACCTGAGCGACATCAAGGGCGTGCAGGACACCGGTATGGCCCGGAAAGGGCAGGACGTGCAGGACCTGCCCAAGGCCGTGACGGGCGAGATGGACGGCAGCCAGCCCCAGAACCAGCGCCGCTGACTTCGCCCGATCCCTTCGCCGCGCCCCGCACAGGTCGGGGCAGGGAGGCCGCACCTATGGAGACCGGCAAGCCCGACGACACCCAGGCCCACAGCCACGTTTCCGAAGACCGCGTCATGGACCGGGCGCAGTGGAACACCGGCACCCCCAAGAATCCCGGCGATCCGGCCACCGAGGGCCAGTACACCGGAGTCAGCGACGCCAACGCGTCGGCGGGCGCACAGACCTCCAGCGCCGAGCAGGTCGCCCAGCAGGGGGCCGAGCCCCTGCGCCCGGTGTCCCGGGCCGGCGACGCCAACCCCAGCACCTACGGCGGGATGCAGGCCGGTCTGCCGGCCAGCGGCGCGACTTCGCAGCCCGACCAGACCGTAGACGCCGAGGAAGGAGCCTGAACGCCGCAGGCCGGAACCGGGGGCGATCTACACAGGCTGCGGCCTGGCCAGGGCGAGGCCGGGCCGCAGCGCACACCAATACTGGAAAAAACGGGCGCTGACACGGCGATCTTCCCGAATCGGGCCGCCAACTATTCGAGATTGACAGATGTGTGTCAGCGCAGTAGCCTTTGGGCAAGCTTTAAACAAACTTGAAGATGGAACCGCTTCCGAAAGCGAGCCACCCTGGCAACGGAGCCTGGGCCGTCCATCTGGAGGACCTATGAAAAAAGTCGCCGCCATCCTCGGTCTCACCACCGCCCTCGCCGCCGCCAGCCAGGGCAGCGCCGTCACCGTGACCCTCGCCTGCGGGACCGTGGGCCAGGAACTCCAGCTGTGCAAGGACGGCGCCGCGCGCTGGGCCAAGAAGACCGGCAACGAGGTCAAGATCTTCGAGAGCCCCAACCTCACCAACGACCGCCTGGGCCTGTACCAGCAGCAGCTCGCCGCGCGCAGCAGCGACATCGACGTGTACCAGCTCGACATCGTGTGGCCCGGCCTGCTCGGCCAGCACTTCGTGGACCTCAAGAGCAAGGTGCCCCAGTCCGAGCAGAACGGCTTCTTCAAGGGCATCCTCGACGCCAACACCGTGAACGGCAAACTGGTGTCGCTGCCCTGGTTCACCGACGCGGGCCTGCTGTTCTACCGCACGGACCTGCTCAAGAAGTACGGCTACAGCGCGCCTCCCAAGACCTGGGCCGAACTCGCCACCATGGCGAAGAAGGTGCAGGACGGCGAGCAGAAGACCAACAAGACCTTCGCCGGCTACGTGTGGCAGGGCAAGAACTACGAGGGCCTGACCTGTGACGCCCTGGAATGGGTCTCGTCTTTCGGCGGCGGCACCATCGTGGACAGCACCGGCAAGGTGACCATCAACAACTCGAAGGCGGCGGCGGCGCTCGACGCGGCGGCCAGCTGGGTGCGCAACGTCAGCCCGCAGGGCGTCACGACCTACGACGAGGAAGCGGCCCGCGGCATCTTCCAGTCGGGCAACGCCATGTTCATGCGCAACTGGCCCTACGCCTGGGCCAACGGCCAGAGCGACGACAGCAAGGTCAAGGGCAAGATCGGCGCCGCGCCCCTGCCCGCCGGCCCCGGTGGCAAGCCTGCCGCCACCCTCGGCGGCTGGAACCTCGGCGTGAGCATGTACTCCAAGAACCAGGCCGCCGCGATCGACCTCGTGCGCTACCTGACCAGCCCCACCGAGCAGAAGATCCGCGCCATCGAGGGCAGCTACAACCCCACCCTGCCCGCCCTCTACAAGGACTCGGCGGTCCTCAAGGCCAACCCCTTCTTCGGCAGCCTGTACGGCGTGTTCACCAGCGCGGTGGCCCGTCCCTCCGGCCCGACCAAGGACAAGTACAACCAGGTCTCGCAGGCCTTCAGCGGCGCCGTGAGCGACGTGCTCACCGGCAAGTCCAAGGGCCAGGCCGCCGTCGCCAAGCTCTCGACCGACCTCGCCCGCATCAAGGGCCGCGGCTGGTAAACGTTTTTCCGCGCCACGTAGCGGAGAAACGCGGCAGGAGGAACGCCCCAGCGCCGGGTGTTCCTCCTGCTTCCATTTGAGGCCGGACCGGACCGGTCGGCAGCTCCCCTGGGGACAGCCCCGCCATTCAGGCGCCTTCCGGTTCCGCTGCTTCGTCCCTGCCCGCCCCCGACGACAAGGAGAGAGCCCATGACTGTCAACGCCCCCGCCCCCGCCCCGGCCGCGCGCCCGGTCAAGACCCGCGGCATCGAGGCCGCCCGCGCCCGGCAGGCCATCTGGCTGCTGCTGCCCACCTTGATCGTCATCGCGCTGGTGGCCGGGTACCCGCTGTACCGCACCATCTTCTTCGCCTTTCACGAGGCCAACCTGACCACCCCGGACCAGGCGACCTTCATCGGCGCCGGCAACTTCTGGTTCACCAACGAGGACGGCATCGGCCTGGGCTTCCTGCAGGACCCGCGCTGGTGGCAGTCGGTGAAAAACACCCTGCTGTTCACGGTCGTCTCGGTGGCGCTGGAGACGGTGCTGGGCATGATCATCGCGCTGGTGGTCAACAGCGCCTTCCGGGGCCGGGCCTTCCTGCGCACCGCCATGCTGGTGCCCTGGGCCATTCCGACCGTCGTGTCGGCGCAGATGTGGGCCTACATGTACAACGACTCCTTCGGCCTGATCGGGCGCGGCGTCCTGGGCGGCCAGGCGCTGCTCGCCAGCCCCGACTCGGCGGTGTGGGCCATGATCGCCGTGGACGTGTGGAAGACCACCTCGTTCATGGCGCTGCTCATCCTGGCCGGGCTTCAGAGCCTGCCCAGCGACATGTACGAGGCCGCCGATATGGACGGCGCGAGCAAGGCCACGCAGTTCTGGCGGCTGACGCTGCCGCTGCTGCGCCCGGCCCTGCTCGTGGCGCTGGTGTTCCGCAGCCTGGACGCCCTGCGCGTGTTCGACATCATGTACGTGATGCTGGGGGCCAACAACGCCGCGAGCACCTCCATGACCGGCTACGCGAGGTTGCAGCTCATCGACAACTCGCTGCTGGGTCTGGGCAGCGCCGTGTCGGTGGCGATCTTCCTGATCATCATGGTCATCGTCGTGGTGTACGTCACCGCCTTCCGCGTGAAGTTCGACTGAGGAGCGTGCAGCTATGGACCTGAAACGTACCAACCCGGGGCTGTACTACCTCCAGCGCACCCTGTTCTACCTGCTGGTCATCGTGATCGCCGTGTACCTGCTCTTTCCCTTCCTGTGGGCCGTCCTGACGAGCTTCCGGGGATCGGGCGACCTGTTCCTGCCGCCGCTGCAGTTCATCCAGGCCCCCACCACCCTGTCGAACTACGCGCAGGTGTTCGCCAACCCCAGCTTTCAGCGCGGGCTACTGTTCAGCCTGATCGTGGCAGTGGGCAGCGTGCTCGTCAGCCTGCTGTTCGGGTCTTTCGCGGCCTACGCGCTGGGCCGTTTCCGCTTCAAGGGCAAGCAGCTCATCATGTACATCATCCTGGCGGTCAGCGTCTTTCCGCAGATCGCGGTGCTGGGCGGCCTCTTCACCCTGATCCGCACCTTCGAGCTGTTCAACAACCCGCTGGGCCTGATCCTCTCGTACCTGATCTTCACCATTCCCTTCACGGTGTGGGTGCTGACCAGCTTCGTGCGCGACATTCCCGGCGAGCTGGAGGAAGCCGCGCTGGTGGACGGCGCGAGCCCGCTCCAGACCTTGTTCAAGGTGCTGTTCCCCGTGATGATGCCCGCGCTGGTCACGACCGGCCTGCTGGCCTTCATCAACGCCTGGAACGAGTACCTGTTCGCCCTGACCTTCACGAGCTCCAACCGCACGGTGCCCGTCGTGATCGCCAACTACTCGGGCGCGTCGCAGTACGACCAGCCCTGGGGACCCATCATGGCCGCGAGCATCGTGGTGACCATTCCGCTCATCGCGCTCGTGCTGATCTTCCAGCGCAACATCGTCTCGGGCCTGACCGCCGGGGCCGTGAAAGGCTGAGCCTTCCTCCTCTCATCCAGACCGCTCCCTCGGGGGCGGCTTTTTTTGGTTTCCACAGAGTTCAGTCGAACCGTTCACCCAGTGGTTCCATCCGGGCAGAGCGGGCAGGCGTCCCCGGGGGTTCTGACCAGGAGCGTCCGTTCTGCTCGGGAAACGAAAAGACGGGTTCCGGGCACGGGGCTGCCCCTGAGCCTGGGACCACAGTGGGCCGACCGGTGCCGTGCCGGATGGTCAACGAAACAGACGGAATCCGTTTTACAGCTCTACGCCCAGGCCCTCGCGCGCGAACTGCCAGCCCGGCGGCAGGGACACGCGGCGCACGTCCACGTCGTGCGACAGGTGGGTCAGGACGACCCGCCGCGCCGCGCGCGCCCAGGGCAGCGTCAGGGCCTCGCGCACGTCGTACACGCTGCGGCCCGTGTGCTCGGCCGCCGACTCGTCCACGAAGGAGGTGCCCAGCACCAGCAGGTCGAGGCCGTCCAGCCAGCGCGCAGCGACTTCCGGCGGCACGTCGATGGCGTCGGTCATGACCACGCCGCGCCAGCCGGGCCGCGAGAGGGCGAAGGCGTGGCTGCGGCCGTTGGCCCCATGCGGCACCTCGAACAGTTCCAGGCGCAGCCCCCCGATCTCCAGCCCCTCCGGCGGCAGGGCCTGCACCGGCGCCTCGGCCCGGAAGGCGTAGGCGAAACGCCCGGCGATCTGTTCGGCCACCGCCGCCGGGGCGTACATCGGCAAGGTGCCCAGGTCGTAGCTGCGGTAATCGAGCAGGTCGCCCAGCCCCAGAATGTGGTCGTTGTGCGCGTGCGAGAACACCGCGAGGTCGGGCACCAGCGGCCCCGGCAGCCGCGCGAGCTGGGCGTGCAGGTCCGGCCCCGCGTCGAGCAGGGCCACCCGGTCCCCGGTCCGCACCAGCAGCGCCGTGCGGGTGCGGCGGTTGAGGCCGGTGTCCCGCGCCTCGGCACAGACCGGGCAGGCACACCAGAAGCGCGGTACGCCCTTGCTGTCGGCCGTGCCCAGGAAGGTCAGCGTACCGGGGCTCAAGGGGCCAGCAGCTCGCGGGTCGCGCGGGCGAGGTCACCGCTGCGGGCCAGGCTACTGCCGACCAGCACGGCGTCGGCCAGGTCCCGTACCGGGCCGAGGTCGGCGGCGGTGCGGTAGCCGCTCTCGGCCACGAGCACGCCCCCGAAGCCCGCGCCCCGCGCCCGGCGGATGAGGCGGGGGCTCACCGCGAGGTCGATATTCAGGGTGGTCAGGTCGCGGTTGTTCACGCCCAGGATGCGCGCGCCGCTGCCCAGGGCGATGTCCAGCTCGCGCTCGTCATGGACCTCCACCAGCGCGTCGAGGCCCAGGTGGTGGGCCATCTCCAGGTACTCCCCCACCGCCTCGCCCAGCACACTGACCATCAGGAGGGCGGCCGAGGCCCCGTAGTCGGCGGCCTCGCGCAGCATGGCCGGGTGGACCACGAAGTCCTTGCGCAGCACCGGCAACGCCACGGCCCCGACCACCTCGCGCAGCGCCCCCAGATGGCCGTCGAAGTGGCGCGGCTCGGTCAGGCAGCTGATGGCCGAAGCGCCGCCCTGCTCATAGGCGCGCGCGGCGGTGGCGGGGTCCAGCGGCGCGATGGCGCCCTCGCTGGGGCTGGCCCGCTTGACCTCGGCGATGAGCGACAGGCTGGGGCCACGCAGCGCGGCCTCGAAGCGCCGCTCGCCCGCCCGGGGCGCCCCCAGGTCGGGGTCGGCGTCCCGGTAATCCTGCACCCGTCCGGCCACGATGCGGCCGAGCACTCCCGGCACCTTGCTGAAATCCACGTCGCGCACAGCGGTCATGCGCCCGAGTATAGGGCCGGGACTCCGGGCACCTCCGCCGGGCACAGGTGCGTGTTAGCCTGAGAAGATATGAGCCTCGCTCCCGGCAACGGCCCCGTCCAGATTTCGCCTGAACAACTGCGCGCACGCATCAGTGAGCTCGCCGCCCGCATCCGCGAGGATTACGCGGGCAAGGAGCCGCACCTGATCTGCGTGCTCAACGGCGCGTTCATGTTCCACACCGACCTCGTGCGGGCGCTCGGCATGACCTGCACCATCGACTTCATGCAGACGAGCAGCTACGGCAACGCCAAGCAGAGCAGCGGCGAGGTCAAGCTCGTCAAGGACCTGCAGTTCCCGCTCAGCGACCGCCACGTGATCCTGGTGGACGACATCGTGGACACCGGCATCACCATGAACTACCTGCTGCACTACCTCCAGGGACGCGGCCCGGCCAGCCTGAAGGTCGCCGCGCTGCTCAGCAAGCCCAGCCGCCGCAAGGTCGAGGTGCCGGTCGAGTACCTGGGGTTCACCATTCCCGACGCGTTCGTCTACGGCTACGGGCTGGACCGCTCGCAGTACGACCGCAACCTGCCCTTCATCACCAGCCAGGAATAAGCCCCTTTTTCCATGCTGGCCGTCCTGATTCTGGTCGTGACCGTGGCCCTGGTGATCTGGCGGCCCGGCGGATATGCCGAGGCGTGGTTCGCGCTGGCCGGCGCGGCGCTGGCCCTCGTGACCGGCGTGGTGCATGTGAGCGACCTGCCTACCCTGTGGAACGCCACCTGGAACGCCACGCTGACCCTGGTGGCCCTCATCGCCCTGAGCCTGCTGCTCGACGCGGCGGGACTGTTTCGCTGGGCCGCGCTGCACGTCGCGCGCTGGGGCGGAGGCAGCGGGCGGCGGCTGCTCGCGCTGCTGGTGGTGTTCACGGCGGTGGTCGCGGCGGTCTTCGCCAACGACGGCGGCGTGCTCATCCTCACGCCCATCGTGCTGGAACTGGCCTCGGCCCTGAAGCTCGACCGCGCCGCCACGGTCGCCTTCGCGCTCGCGGTGGGCTTCGTGGTGGACGCGGCCAGCCTGCCGCTGCCGATCTCCAACCTGACCAACATCATCGCCGCCGACCACTTCGGCTGGAACTTCGCCGAGTACGTGCGGGTCATGCTGCCGGTGAACCTCGCGGTGGTCGTCGCCTGCCTGGTCACGCTGCTGCTCGTGTACGGCCGCACGCTGCCCAAACGCTACGACCTGGGCGAGCTGCCCACCCCGGGAGACGCCGTGCGCTCGTGGGGCGTGTTCCGGGCGGGCTGGGTGGCGCTCGGCGCGCTGCTCGTCGGGGTCTTCACGGCCGAGCGCCTGGGCGTGCCGCTCTCGGCGGTGGTGGGGGCCTGCGCCGCCGGGGTCGCCCTGGTGGCCGCGCGCAGCCGCGCCGTGCAGACCTGGGCGGTCCTGCGCCGCGCGCCCTGGGGCGTGGTGGTCTTCAGCCTGGGCATGTACGCGGTGGTGTACGGCCTGCGCGGCGCAGGCGTGACCGGGCTGTACGGCGACTGGATGGCCGCCCAGGCCGAACACGGCCGCCTGGCCGCCGTGCTGGCCCCCGGCCTGAGCGTCGCCGCCCTGAGCGCGGGCCTGAACAACCTGCCCGCCCTGCTCACGGCGCTGCTGGGCCTGGACCATATCCAGTCGGCCAGCCGCGACCTGCTGGGCTACGCCGCCCTGGTCGGCGCGGACATCGGCCCCAAGCTCACGCCCATCGGCTCGCTCGCCACGCTGCTGTGGCTGCATATCCTGCGCGGGCGGGACGTCGAGGTGGGCTGGGGCGAGTACCTCAAGGCCGGCCTGATCCTGACGCCCCCGGTGCTACTGGTCGGGCTGCTGACGCTGTGGCTGGTGTACTAGCGGCTCGTCTCCAGAGGGGAGGGCGGTTCTCCCCCGCCCCTCACCTCGTCTGGATGCGTTCCAGCAGCGCCGTGTTGCGGGCCTCGCGCTGACGGCCCGCCGCCCGCACCCAGGCCGAAGCCGAGCCGGCGGCATGGAAGCGGTCGCGGGCGCGCGTCAGGGCGGTGTAGACCAGATTGCGCGAGAGCATCGGCATGTGAGCCTCGTGCAGCACGCCGAGGACCTGCGGCCACTCGCTGCCCTGCGCGCGGTGGACCGTCAGCGCGTAGCCGAGTTGCAGGTTGAACAGTTCCGCGCCCGCGAGGTCCACCACATTGCCGTCGAAATCCACCGTCAGGCGGCCCCCCTCGGCCTTGAGGACCGTGCCCAGCGTGCCGTTGAAGATCTCGTTGGTGTAGTCGTTCTTGGTCTGCACGACGGTGTCGCCGGGGCGGGCGTGGCCCTCGGCGATACGCACGCCGCCCTCACCAGGGTTGAACAGGCTCTGGAGCTGCGCGTTCAATGCGTCCATACCCAGCGGCCCCTTGCGCATGGGCGTGAGCACCTGCACCGCCGCCGGGCCGCCGAGGTCACGCACCATCAGGGCCACGCGGCGCGCGCCCACGTCCGGCTCGGTCTCGGTGAGGGTCAGGCGGGGGTCGCCCCATTCGGGGGCCCGGGCGTGCAGCAGGCCGTGCGCCGCGCGGATGATGGGGTTCTCGGCCGCCTGACGGTAGACCTGCGTCAGCGTGACGGTCGGGGCCACCTGTGCCAGCGCCAGCAGGGGCAGCCCGGCGTCTACCGGCGGAAGCTGGTCGGTGTCGCCCACGAGCAGCACCCGCGCGCCCGGCGGCACCGCCGCGAGCAGCGAGAGCATCAGGCCGTCGCCCATCATCGAGACCTCGTCCACGATGAGCAGGTCGTAGGGTGCGGGTTCGAGGTGGTTGTGCCGGAACCCCGCCGGGCCGTAGCCCAGCAGGCGGTGGACCGTGCTCGCCGTGCGGCCCGTCACCTCGCCCAGCCGCCGCGCCGCCTTGCCGGTGGGGGCGCACAGCCCGACCTCCAGCCCCAGCGACTCGGCGAGGTCGGCGACCGCGCGGGTGGTCGTGCTCTTGCCGGTACCGGGGCCGCCGGTCAGCACGACCAGCCGGTGCTCTTCCATGAGATGCAGCACGCTGGCCTGCTCGTCCGAGAGGCCGACCTCCGCGCCCACCGTGACCGTCCACTCGTCGCCGCCGGGGGGCGTGGCGAGCAGGGTGCGGACCAGCGTGGCGAGCTTCTTCTCGGCGCGCAGCACGGGCGGCAGGTAGATGCGACTGGTGTCGCCCACGCTGTCGTCCTTGAGGCGGCCGAGTTCGACCGCCGTCTCGACCGCCAGCCGGGCCTGCTCGGGCGAGACGCGGGTGTAATGCGCCACGCCGCGCTCGGCCCGGTCGCGCGGCAGGAAGCTGTGGCCGCTCTGCTGCGCGGCCTGTTGCAGCGCGTATACGGCGGCGGCCGTGAGACGGCGGGGGTCGTCGAGCGAGCCGCCCGCGCCCTGCCACAGCTTGTCGGCGGTCAGGAACCCGATGCCCTCGACCTCGGTCAACGCGAAGAGGTCGGCCTGGAGGCGCTCCAGGGCCGCCTCGCCGAAGTGCTTCACGGCCCGCTGCGCCTGCGAGATGCTCAGGCCCAGGCCCTGGAGCCCCGCGAGCAGCCGCCGCTCCAGCCCCTGCTGGCTCCAGCTCGACACCATCTTGTGCAGGGTGCTCTGGGTGACGCCCGGCACCTGCAAGAGGCGCTGCGGGTCGTGCTCCAGCAGGTCGAAGGCCTCGGCCCCGAAAGCCTTGGCAAGCCGGGCGGCCAGCACCTTGCCCACCCCGCCCACGCGCGCTTCGAGATAGGCGGCGACCCCGGCCTCGGTCAGGTCGGCGGGCGTGGCCTCCAGGACCATGTTCAGCACGCGGTACTGGTGGCCGTACTCGCGGTGTTCTTCGAGCAGCACGTCGGCGCTGAAGGTGTCGCCCGCCTCCAGCGGCGGCATCAGGCCGATGACGGTGGCGTCGGGGTCCTCGCCCTCGTCGTTGCGAATCCGGGCGGTCATGACGGTGAAGCCGCTGTCGGCCCGGAAGCGCACTTTGTTTACGCCCCCGGACACCCGGAACGGCTCGGTTGGGGAGGCTACGGTCATCGCCGCGCAGCATAGCGCGGGCCAAAGCATTCTGTGGTGAGCGTAATGGTGATGAGGCGAGGAGTAGAGAAGGCAGGG